>NZ_BCRA01000149.1 GCF_001552355.1 Microbacterium resistens NBRC 103078 | reverse complement strand
CGTCTCGCCTCCTCGACGGCGACAGGATCCTCGGCCACGGCCGGAGCGCGAGGCGACCTGCTCAGCGGCGCACCGCAGCGTCCGGCTCGCCGCGCCGCCGTCCTGGCACCGCTCGGAATCCTCGTCGCCCTCGGCGCGGCGTATGCCGGGACCACCGCCCTGTGGCCGCTGACCGCGATCGCGCCGACCGTCTCCTCCGCCGCGTTCGAGCCGGCCCCCGCCGATCCGGCTGCCCTCACCTGGCCCGTCTTCGGAAGCGCCGCCCTCGCCGTGGACGGGATCGGCACCGCGGCGTCGGACGAGGAGCAGGTGCCCATGGCGAGCATCACCAAGCTCGTCACGGTGCTCGCCGCCCTGGACGCGCTGCCCCTCGCGCCGGGCGAGCAGGGCCCGTCGTTCGCCTTCACCGCGGAGGACAGCGCGGAGTACTGGCGGTACCGCGAGTCCGATCAGTCCTCGCTCGACGTCCCCGTGGACGGCTCGCTCACCGAGTACCAGCTGCTCCAGGGCATTCTGCTGGGCTCGGCGAACAACTATGCGGACCGGCTGGCGCGCGAGATCTGGGGATCCGACGCCGACTTCGTCGCCGCGGGCGAGCAGTGGCTGCGTGTGCACGACATCTCCGGCATCTCCCTGCAGAATCCCTCGGGGTTCGGATTCGGCAACGAGTCCACGCCGCGGGCCCTCATCGACCTCGGACGCCAGGCGCTGAGCCACCCCGTCGTGGCGGAGATCGTCGCGACGCCGGCCGCGGAGATCCCCGGAGCGGGCCTGGTCCAGAACTCGAACAAGCTGCTCACCGACGCCGGTGTCGTCGGTGTGAAGACGGGCACCATCGGCGACGGCGACGACACCCTGTACAACGTCCTGACCGCCAAGGACATCCCCGTCGGAGGCACCACGGTCCGCGCGTACGCCTCGGTGCTCGGCCAGCCCGACGACGACTCCCGCTACGACGTGAGCCGCACGCTGTACTCCGAGCTCGAGGCGGCCCTGTCCGCGCAGGCCCCGACCGTCACCCGGGGCACGGTCCTCGGCACGGTCGAGACCCGGTGGGGGGCCACGGCCCCGCTCGTCGCCGCCGAGGACGGCCGCGTGGTCCTGTGGAACGGCGCCCTCGCGTCGGCGACCAGCCGTCTCGCGCTCGGCGACGACTGGGACGCCGGAGGCGAGGCTGGATCGCTCGCCCTGAAGGGCCCGTTGAACACGGTGGAGGTTCCCGTGGAGCTCGGCGAGGACCTCGCCGGCCCGGGCTTCCTCTGGCGCCTCACGCACCCCGTCGAGCTGTTCGGTCTCGCCCCGGCCGACTGATCCGCCGCCGCGGCGGCATCGACTCGCCGCCTGCGGCGGCCCGAGTCGCCGGCTCGCCCCGCTCATATCGGGCCGGGCAAGGCGGATCGACGACGAAGGCCCGCACCTCTCGGTGCGGGCCTTCGTGCGATCAGACGGGTCAGGCGGACGTGCCGTCCTGATCCCCGGAGCGCTCCGGGCCGTCGGGCGTCGCCCCATCCGGGCGGACGCCCTCCTGCGCGGAGAGGCCGGCCCGTGCGGAGGCCATGCCCGCCGCCGGGATGCCCGCCACCGCGTCCGCGGCCGCCGTGGCCTCCTCCGCCGCCGCCTCGCCGGTCACCACGACCGGCACCGACGCGGTGAGCGCGGCCTCGGCGTCGACATCGGTCGCCGCCTGCTCGAACTGCGACTGGTAGAGCCGCCAGTACGCGCCCTCGGCCGCGATCAGCTCGTCGTGGGTTCCCTGCTCGACGATGTCGCCGTGCTCCATCACGAGGATGAGGTCGGCATCGCGGATCGTCGAGAGTCGGTGCGCGATCACGAACGAGGTGCGCCCCTGCCGCAACGCCGCCATGGCGTGCTGCAGCAGCAGCTCGGTGCGGGTGTCGACCGCGCTCGTCGCCTCGTCCAGGATCAGGATCGACGGCTGGGCCACGAAGGCGCGCGCGATCGTGATCAGCTGGCGCTCGCCGGCGGACACGTTCGACGCGTCCTCATCGAGGACGGTGTCGTAGCCCTCCGGGAGAGCGTGCACGAACCGGTCGACGTACGTCGCCTTCGCCGCCGCGAGGATCTCGTCATCGCTCGCCGTGGCCTTGCCGTAGCGGATGTTCTCCTGGATGGTCCCCGCGAACAGCCACGGGTCCTGCAGCACCATGCCGGTGCGCGAGCGCAGGTCGTCCCTCGTCAGCTCGGCGATGTCCTGCCCGTCGAGCAGGATCCGGCCCGAGTCGAGTTCGTAGAACCGCATGATGAGGTTCACCAGCGTCGTCTTCCCGGCGCCGGTCGGCCCGACGATCGCGACGGTCTGCCCCGGCTCCACCCGGAAAGACAGGTCCGTGATCAGCGGACGGTCCGGCGAGTACGAGAACGCGACGTGCTCGAACTCGATGACGCCCTTGCCGCCGGTGACGGTCGGCGCGTCCTCGTCGTCCGGGTCCTGCTCGTCCGCGTCCAGCAGCTGGAACACACGCTCCGCGGAGGCGGTTCCGGACTGCACGACCGCGGCCATGCCGCCCAGCTCCGACAGCGGCTGGGTGAACTGCTGCTCGTACTGGATGAACGCCTGCACGTCGCCGAGACGGATCTGCCCGCTGGCGACCATGAGCCCGCCGAGCACCGCGATGCCGACGTAGGTCAGGCTCCCGACGAACTGCATCGCCGGCATGATGATGCCGGAGAGGAACTGCGCCTTGAACGCCGACTCGTACAGCTCCTCGTTCTCCTCCTGGAACTTCGCCAGCGCGTCCTTCTCGCGTCCGTAGACCTTGACGAGCGCGTGACCGGAGAAGGCCTCCTCGACGCGGGCGTTGAGACGGCCGACCTTCTTCCACTGCGCGCTGAACGCCTTCTGCGACCGGGGGCCGATCACGCCGAAGATGATGCCCATCAGCGGCAGGGCGATGAGGGTGACGAGAGCGAGCTGCCACGAGATGGAGAACATCATCACGAGCACGCCCACGACCGTCAGGATCGAGGTCAGCGCTCCCGACAAGGACTGCTGCATCGTCTGGGTGATGTTGTCGATGTCGTTCGTGACGCGCGAGATCAGCTCGCCGCGCTGCACCTTGTCGAAGTACGACAGCGGCAGGCGGTTGATCTTCGCCTCGACGTCCTCGCGCAGGCGCCACATGGTGCGCACCATGATGACGTTGATGACGTAGCCCTGCAGCCAGCTCAGCAGCGCAGAGCCGACGTAGATCGCCAGCACCGCGGTGATGATCCAGCGCAGGCGATCGAAGTCGATCCCCGCCCCGACCTGGAAGTCCTTCATGGCCGCGACCATGTTGGCGAACTCGTTCTGGCCCTGCGATCGCAGCAGCTCGACGACCTGGTCCTGAGACAGGTCGGCGGGCACGCCGTTGTCTCCCATGGTCTTCGAGACGAAGCCCTCGAAGACGAGGTTGGTCGCCTCGCCGAGCACCTTCGGGGCGGCCACCATGAGGACCACGCCGACGGCGCCGAGGATCGAGACGATCACCAGCCAGACCGCGGAGGGCTTGAGCAGGCCGAGCATCCGAGCGAAGTTCGGGCCGAACCGCTCGGCCTTGCCTGGAGCCGGGCCGTCGAACATGCCCCCGCCGTCCAGGCGCGCCTTCTCGGCGAGCTCCTCCTCGTACTTCTCCTCGTCGGTGAGCTCGCGTTCCGCGGTGGCCGTGGCTCCGGCCGTGCGCGCGGCCCGGGCGGCCGCGATGCGCTCGCGGCGGCTCATGGGCTTGTCCTGGTTCTCAGCGCTCATGCGTCCACCCCCAGCTGCGACTCGACGATCTCGCGATAGGTGTCATTGGTCTCGAGCAGTTCCTCGTGCGTACCGACGCCGACCATGGTGCCGCCCTCCAGGACGACGATCCGGTCCGCGTCGGTGATGGTGGACACGCGCTGGGCGACCACGATCTTCGTGACGTCCGGCAGCTCGCGCCACAGCGCCTGACGCAGCCGGGCGTCCGTCGTGAGATCCAGCGCGGAGAAGGAGTCGTCGAAGACGAGCACGCGCGGGCGGTGCACGATCGCGCGGGCGATCGCGAGCCGCTGGCGCTGCCCGCCGGAGACGTTCGTGCCGCCCTGCGCGATGCGGGAGTTCAGGCCGTCCGGCATCTCGGAGACGAAGTCCTTCGCCTGCGCGATCTCCAGCGCCTTCCACAGCTCCTCATCGGTGGCGTCCTCCCGGCCGAAGCGCAGGTTCGACGCGATCGTCCCGGTGAACAGGAACGGGCGCTGCGGCACGAGTCCGATGCTCTCCCAGAGGGCGTCGACGTCCGCCTCGCGGACGTCGGTCCCGCCGACGGAGACGCTGCCTCCGGTGACGTCGAACAGTCGCGGGATGAGCGAGACGAGCGTCGTCTTTCCCGCACCGGTCGACCCCACGATCGCGACCGTGTCGCCGGGCTCGGCCGCGAAGCTGATGCCGGTGAGCACCGGCGCCTCCGCACCCGGGTAGGTGAACTCGACGCCGTCGAAGGCCACGGAACCGGGGGCGGCGAACTCCGTCACGCCGCCGACCGGGCGGGTCATGCTCGACTCGGCGTCCAGGACCTCGCCCACGCGCTCGGCCGAGACCGCGGCGCGCGGGATCATCATCGCCATGAAGCTCGACATGATGACGCCGCCCATGATCTGGCCGACGTACTGCATGAAGGCGAAGAGGGTGCCGACCTCGACGTTGCCCGCGTTGACCTCGATGCCGCCGAACCAGATGACGCCGACCACGGTCACGTTCAGGATCAGCATGAACAGCGGGAAGAGCAGCACGAACAGCGAGCCGACCTTGCGGCCGACGACCATGATGTCGGTGTTCGCTCCGCGGAACCGCTCCTCCTCGATCCGCTCGCGCACGAAGGCGCGCACGACGCGCACGCCGGTGAGCTGCTCCCGCATCACGCGGTTCACGGTGTCGAGCTTGCTCTGGTAGCTGCGGAACAGCGGGACCATCCGGCCGATCACGAGCACGGCGAGCACCAGCAGCACCGGCACGGCGACCGCGATCAGCCAGCTCAGGCCGACGTCCTGGCGCACGGCCATGATGATGCCGCCGATGGCCAGCAGCGGCGCGGTGACGAACATCGTCGCGCCCATCATCGCGAGCATCTGCACCTGCTGCACGTCGTTCGTGTTGCGGGTGATGAGGGAGCCTGCGCCGAAGCGCGAGACCTCGCGCTCGGAGAAGCCGCTCACGCGGGCGAAGACGTCGGCGCGGATGTCCCGGCCCAGTCCCATGGCCGCGCGGGCGGCGAAGTAGGTGGCGATGATCGAGGAGACGATCTGGCCGAGCGAGACGGCCAGCATGAAGACGCCATGCGACCAGATGAATCCGGTGTCGGCCTTGGCGACGCCCTCGTTGATGATGTCGGCGTTCAGCGAGGGAAGGTAGAGCATGGCAAGCGCGCTCGCGAACTGGAACACCAGCACGCCGAGCAGCAGCCATCGGTATCGGGACAGATATCGGACGAGGAGTTTTCCGAGCACAGGCGGACTTCCTTGTGGGAGCGGATTTCCTGACGGAAGGGGGATAGGGCCGCCCTCGCCACCCCAGTGGGCGAGAAGAGGCCAGGCAATAGAGTGCCACGGGGGTCGGACAAACACACCCCTTCGCCGGATCCCTTCGCTGTCAGCGAAACGATCCCGCGGTCAGGCGCTATTTCTGGCCCCGATCGAAGAACGCGGGGCGGCCTCAGCGAGCGACGACGAGATGAGGTCGCGGCCCCTCGATGCGCGCGATCGAGATCTTCACCTCGGTGAGCTCGTCCTTCACGCCTCGCACGTCGATCCTCAGGACCTCGACGTCCGTCTTCAGAATCGCGCCATCTGTCTTCAGACCCGCCACGTCGTCCTTCAGGACCGCGACATCGTCCTTCAGGACCGCGACATCCGTCTTCAGGACCGCCACGTCCGTCTTCAGACCCGTCACGTCCTCCTTCAGGACCGCCACGTCCTCCTTCAAGACCGCAACATCCGTCTTCAGGACCGCAACGTCGTCCTTCAGGACCGCAACGTCGTCCTTCAGGACCGCCACGTCCGTCTTCAGGACCGCCACGTCCGTCTTCAGGACCGCAACGTCCGTCTTCAGAACCGCCACGTCCTCCTTGAGACCCTCCACGTCGGCCTTCAGGACCGCGACATCGTCCTTCAGGACCGCGACATCCGTCTTCAGGACCGCGACATCCGTCTTCAGACCCGCGACATCCGTCTTCAGGACCGCGACATCCTCGCGGACGACAGCGATCTCCGAACGCACCTCGGCGAAACCGGTGCTCATCTCGGAACGCACGGCGGCGAAGCCGGCCACCATCTCGGAGCGGATGCCCGACGCCGAGTCGTCCATCCGCCGGATCATCCACGCGAAACCCGCGAACATCGCGGCGCCGATCGACACGACGACGGCCAGCCCGGTGAGGACCACGCCGAAGAGCTCTGCCGACACGAACACCTCCTCATTCTGCCGGACCGCCCGATGGCCCGCCAGAAGGAGTCTCGCCCGCTGCACCGGATCGGCGGCCGTCGTCGTCAGGATCTGTGGGCAGCCGGTCCCGACGACTCGGCGGTGGAGGACGACGGGCGTCAGTCCCAGAGCGGCGTCGGCGGCACGTGGGAGCGGGCGGGCACGGCGGCGTCGGCGCCGAGGTCGCCGATCGTCGCCGGATTCCACGACGGGTTCCGGTCCTTGTCGACCAGCTGCGCCCGGATCCCCTCGACGAGATCGGGATGATGTGCGGCGAACCACAGCACACGCCGGTACTCCCCCTCGAGCGCCGGGCGGAGGTCGTCCATCGCGCGGGACTCCCTGACGGCCTCCAGCGTGACGGCGAGCGCCGTCGGCGACAGCTCTCCGAGCAGATCGGCGACCCCCGCGGGATCCGGCCCTTCTTCGGCCTGGGGCGTCGCGCGCAGCCGCGCGAGGATCTCCACGACGGAGTCCCCGGCGAACACCTCGTCGATCCACCCCCTGGCCGCGGACAGCGGCGACGGGTCCGGCGTCTCGTCGAACAGCAGGACGATCTCGCTCGGACCGGTCGGGTCCGCACGGAACGCCAGCGCCTCGCGCAGCGCGTCGAGCCGGTCCGAGGGCACGTAGTGATCCGCGAAGCCCGCGTACAGCGCGTCTGCGCCGCTCATCGTGCTGCCGGTCAGCCCGAGGTACTCTCCCAGCCGGCCCGGGGCGCGTCCGAGCAGCAGCGTGCCGCCGACATCGGGCGTGAACCCGATCCGGGTCTCCGGCATCGCCAGCTTCGAGCGCTCCGTGACGACGCGGATCGCCGCGTGCCCGGCGATACCGATGCCGCCGCCCATCGTGATGCCGTCGGCGATGGCGACCACCGGCTTCGGGTACTCGGCGATCTCGGCGTCGAGCGCGTACTCCTCGCGGAAGAACGCCACCGTGTCCTCGAAGCGATCGGTCGTGAGGAAGTCGTAGAGGGCGCGGACGTCGCCGCCCGCGCAGAGGCCGCGCTCCCCGGCCCCGTCGATGAGCACGATCCGCACGTCGCTGTCCTCGCGCCAGGCGTCCAGCGTCCGGCGCATCTCCCGGATCATCCCGATGTCGAGGGCGTTGAGCGCCTCGGGACGGTTCAGGGTGAGGCGCCCGAGGGCCCCTTCGGTGCGCGCGATCACCCGCGGGGGCGCGGCGGCGGACGGGGAGGCGTCGGCGATGGCGGTCACGCTGCCACGTTACCCCGGGCGCCGGAGAGCGGCGAACCGTCGGCGCGCGCGGTATATCCCGTGGTCGATGAGCATTTCCAGGTGCTTTCCGACAAGATAGATGAGGTAATGCCCCTGACGACGAGAGGTCGCAGATGACCGACGGACAGCTGCTCGAGTTCTCCCGGGTGACGAAGCGTTTCGGCGCGCTGACAGCCGTGGACGACCTGTCCGCGCAGATCGCGCCCGGCACCGTCACCGGGTTCCTCGGGCCCAACGGCGCGGGCAAGACCACCTCCCTGCGCATCCTCCTCGGTCAGGTCCGCGCCACCAGCGGCACCGCGACCATCGGCGGCAAGGCGTACTCGGAGCTTCGTCATCCGCTGCGCACCGTCGGCGCGGTCATGGAGGACACGGCGTACCGGCCCCGGCGCACGGCGACCCGCCAGCTCACCATCGCGGCGAAGGCCAACGGCATCCCGCTCTCGAGAGTGGCGGAGGTCCTGGCGCTCGTCGGGCTGCAGAACGAGACCGAGACCCGCATCGGCGCCTACTCCCTCGGCATGCGCCAGCGCCTCAGCGTGGCGCACGCGCTGCTCGGCGACCCGGGCGCCCTCGTTCTCGACGAGCCCGCCAACGGGCTCGACCCCGAGGGCATCCGCTGGATGCGCCTGCTGATCCGCCGCCTCGCCGACGAGGGTCGCACCGTGCTCGTCTCCTCTCATGTCCTGAGCGAGATCGAGCAGATCGCGGACGACGTCCTCGTGCTCTCGAAGGGTCGACTCGTCTACGCGGACAGCATGAGCAAGCTCTCGGACCCGACCACGGGATCCGTGGTCGTGGATGCCGAGGACCGGGACGCCCTCGCGGCCGCTCTGAGCGCGTCCGGGCTGTCGCACGACGTGCTTCGTTCGGGCCTGACGGTGCACGACACCGACGCCGCCACGGTGGGAGCCGTAGCCGCGTCGGCCGGCCTGGCCCTCACCACGCTGCAGCAGCGCGGCCCGACGCTGGAGGAGGTCTTCCTCGACCTCGTCCACGGACGCCGCGACCCCGTCGCCGGGGGGACGCGGGCAAGCGCCGCCGCCGCGGCTGCAGGGTCGAGCGCCAGCGGCGCACCCGACGATGCTCCTGAGGCGGCCCCGGCCGGGGAGACGGACGCCACGACCGCGCTGCCCGTCGTCGGCGACGCGGAGTCCCCGGTCTCGGCGGGCGCCGCGATCGGAGC
>NZ_BCRA01000148.1 GCF_001552355.1 Microbacterium resistens NBRC 103078 | reverse complement strand
ACAGCTCAGCCTCGCGGCATCACAGATGGGGCAACGTCTCACTCCCCCTCGCTGCGCCCTGCGGCGAACCTGAGGGGGAGTTACCGATCTTAGCCGAAGGTCCTCCGCAAGGGAAGTTCATCGTCGAGATCGGGTTCGTTCGCCGCTTGGGGAGTCAGACCTTCCGGCCTTCCGCTCTACCGCTTGGGGCGAACAGGTAATAACTTACGCGGATCCCCCGCACCCGGCAAATCCGCACCGCACCCCGGGCGTGTCGCGAGCCCGAGAGGGACCGGGATCCGGGGAACGGCGCGGATCCTCGGTCACAGCCCGAGGGCGTGGGCGGCCGACTGGGCGCGTGCGACCAGCTCGGCCCGCTGCTCCTCGACGCGCGCGGGGGCTGTGCCGCCCGCGCCGTCGCGGCTCGCGACCGAGCCCTCGATCGTGAGCACGTCGCGCACGGCCGGGGTCAGGTGGACCGACACTTCGGCGAGCAGTTCGTCCGAGGCCTCGTCCAGCTCGATTCCCCGCTCCTCGCACGCGCGGACGAGGGCACCCGAGATCTCGTGGGCCTCGCGGAACGGGACCCGGTTCTTCACCAGCCATTCGGCGACGTCCGTGGCCAGAGAGAATCCCTGCGGAGCGAGGGCCGCCATGCGTTCCGTGTGGAAGCGAAGGGTCGCGATCATCCCGGTGAAGGCGGGGAGCACCACCTCGAGGGTGCGCACGGAGTCGAACACCGGCTCCTTGTCCTCCTGGAGGTCCCGGTTGTACGCGAGCGGAAGACCCTTGAGGGTCGCCAGGAGACCGGAGAGGTTCCCGATCAGCCGGCCGGCCTTGCCGCGTGCGAGCTCGGCGATGTCGGGGTTCTTCTTCTGCGGCATGATGCTGGAGCCGGTCGAGTAGCCGTCATCCAGCGTGACGAACCCGAACTCGCGGGTGTTCCAGAGGATGATCTCCTCGCTGAGACGGGACAGGTCGATGCCGATCATCGCGGTGATGAACGCGAACTCCGCCACCACATCGCGCGCGGCGGTGCCGTCCAGGGAGTTCTCCGCCGGGCGGTCCAGCCCGAGCTCCCGCGCGACGAGCGCGGGGTCGAGGCCGAGCGTCGATCCCGCCAGCGCTCCCCCGCCGTAGGGCGAGACCCCGGCCCGCGCCCGCCAGTCGACGAGGCGTTCCAGATCGCGCACGAGCGGCCACGCGTGCGCCTGAAGGTGGTGCGCGAGCAGCACCGGCTGAGCGTGCTGGAGGTGCGTGCGCCCGGGCAGGATCGCCGTCGGGTGCGCCTCCGCCTGCGCGACGAGCGCGTCCACGAGACGCAGCAGGTCCCGCGCGATGACCCGCGCATGGTCGATCAGGTACATGCGCACGAGCGTCGAGATCTGGTCGTTGCGGCTGCGGCCCGCCCGGAGGCGTCCGCCGAGCTCGGGTCCGACCTCGGCGATCAGGGCCGACTCCAGGGCGCCGTGCACGTCCTCGTCGGCCGGATCCGGGAGCAGCGTGCCGTCGGCGATGCGCGCAGCCAGCGCGTCGAGGCCGGCGTGCATGCGCTCGGCCTCGTCCGCCTCCAGGTACCCGGCAGCCGCCAGCGCCGTCGCATGGGCGTGGGAGCCGGCGATGTCGTACGGGGCGAGGATCCAGTCGAAATGGGTGGACCGGCTGAGATCGGCCAGCTCGGGGCTCGGTCCGCCCGCGAAGCGTCCGCCCCAGAGCGATCCCTCGTTGGTGCCCCCCGGTGTCTGCGCGCTCATGCGGACTCCTCCTGCTTGCTCAGCAGCCAGACCAGCAGCGCCTTCTGCGCGTGCAGCCGGTTCTCCGCCTCGTCCCAGACCACGCTCTGCGGCCCGTCGATCACCTCGGAGTCGACCTCGTATCCCCGGTCCGCGGGGAGGCAGTGGATGAAGATGGCCTCGGGGTCGGCCTCAGCCATGATGCCGGTGGTGACCTTGTAACCGCCCAGATCCCGCAGCCGCGCGATCTTCTCCTCCTCCTTGCCCATGGAGACCCAGGTGTCCGTGACGATCACGTCCGCCCCGGCCGCCGCCTCGGTCGGATCCGTCACCAGGGTGACCGATCCGCCGGTCTCGGCCGCCCGCCGCTGCGCGGCCTCGACGACGTCCGCGCGCGGCGAGTAGGCGGCGGGCGACGCGACGCGCACGTGCATGCCCGCCGTCACCCCGGCCAGCACGTACGAGTGCGCCATGTTGCTGCGGCCGTCCCCGAAGAACGACAGGGTGAGCCCGGCGAGCTCCCCCTTGTGCTCGCGGATCGTGAGCAGGTCGGCGAGGAGCTGGCACGGGTGGAAGTCGTCGGACAGGGCATTGACCACGGGGACGCGCGTGCCTGCGGCCATCTCCTCCAGCCCCGACTGCGCGTAGGTGCGCCAGACGATCGCCGCCACCTGCCGTTCCAGCACCCGGGCCGTGTCGGACGGGGTCTCCTTCCCGCCGAGCTGGCTGTTCGCGGTGGAGATGATCAGCGGCGAGCCGCCGAGGTCCGCGATCCCGACCGCGAAGGAGACCCGGGTGCGGGTGGATGACTTGTCGAAGATGACCGCGACGGTCTTCGGCCCCGCCAGCGCCTTGTTCGCCCAGCGGTCCTTCTTCAGCTCCAGGGCCAGATCCAGGATCTCGGCCTGCTCGGCGGCGGTCAGGTCGTCGTCGCGAAGGAGGTGACGGGTCATGCGAGGGTCTCCGTGGGGGTCGGGATGGATGCGGCCACCGCGGACACCGCGGCGCCGAACAGGTCGAGGAACTCCGCCACCTCGGCGTCGCCGATCGTGTAGGCCGGAGCGATGCGGATCACGTCGTCGGCGGGGGCGTTGACGATGAGGCCGCGCTCGTGCGCCGCCTCCCGCACCTGCGCGGCGACGGGAGCGGCGAGCGTGATCCCGATGAGCAGGCCCGCACCGCGGGTCCCCGTCACGAGCGGGAGGCCGTCGACCCCGGCGCGCAGTTCCGCGCCCCGTGCGACGACGTTGGCGAGCAGTCCCTCGTCCTCGATGTGCGCGAGGACCGCGTTGGCCGTCGCGCTCGCGAGCGGGTTCCCGCCGAAGGTCGAGTTGTGCGTGCCCGGGTAGAAGAGCTCGCTCGCGTCGCCGAACGTGATGAGCGCACCCAGCGGGAAGCCCGCCGCGATGCTCTTGGCCACCGTCACGGCGTCGGGCACGATGCCTTCGCGCTGGAACGCGAACCACTCGCCCGTGCGCCCCGCGCCCGTCTGCACCTCGTCGAGGATCAACAGGGCGTCGTGCGCGCTCGTGAGCTCGCGCGCCCGCCGGAGGAACCCGTCGGGGAGCTCGACGACGCCGGCCTCGCCCTGGATCGGCTCGACGACCATCGCCGCGACCCCGCCGTCCGCGACCGCGGCGGCGAACACCTTCTCGAGGCTCTCGATCGAGCGCTGCACCGTGCGGACGCCGGGAAGCACCGGCTCGAACGGCTCCCGGTACGCGGCCTTCGGCGTCAACGAGAGCGCCCCCATGGTCCGGCCGTGGAACGCCCCCTCCACGACCAGGACGGTGGAGCGACGCGTGTCGCGCCCGTGCAGCCGGGAGAGCTTGATCGCCATCTCGTTCGCCTCACCGCCGGAGTTGGCGAGGAAGACCCGACCGCGCTCCCCCGTTCCCGCCAGGCGCTTGAGACGAGCCGCCAGCTCCAGCTGGCCCGGGCTCGCGAAGTAGTTCGAGACGTGCGCCAGCGTCGCGGCCTGGCGGGACACGGCCTCCACGAACACCGGGTGCGCGTGACCGAGGCAGTTCACCGCGATGCCGCCGAGGAAGTCGAGGTAGCGGCGCCCGTCCGCGTCCCACACCGAGGAGCCCTCGCCGCGCACGAGCAGCGCGAGCCGCCCGCCGAGGTTCATCAGGTCCCGCCCCGCATCGTCCTGCCAGACGCTCATCCGGCCACCGCCTCTCCGTCCATGACGACTTCCGTGCCGATCCCCTTGCTGGTGAACAGTTCCACGAGCACCGAATGGGGCACGCGCCCGTCGATGATCGCCGCGGCGCGAACGCCGCCCTCCACCGCGTCCAGGCACGCGCGCATCTTCGGGATCATGCCCGACTCCAGCGTCGGGAGCATCGCGGTGAGCTCGGTGGAGGTGATGTGCGACACGAGCGAGTCCCGGTTGGGCCAGTCCGCGTACAGTCCGGCGACGTCGGTGAGGATCACGAGCTTGACCGCCCCGAGCGCCGTCGCCAGCGCGGCCGCCGCGGCGTCGGCGTTCACGTTCAGCGACTGGCCGGGGTGATCCAGGTCGGGCGCGATGCTCGACACCACCGGGATCCGCCCCGCTGCGAGGTGATCCAGTACGGGCGTCGGGTCCACCTGCACGACGTCGCCGACCCGGCCGAGATCCACTTCCTCGCCGTCGACCAGCACGCCGCGGCGGCGGCCGCCGAACAGTCCGGCGTCCTCTCCGCTGAGTCCCGTGGCGATGGGACCGTGGCTGTTGATCTTCGCCACCAGCTGCGGGTTGATGTGCCCGGTCAGCACCATCCGCACGACGCTGATCGCCTCGGTCGAGGTCACCCGGTACCCGCCCTTGAACTCGCTCGGGATCGCCAGGCGGTCGAGCATGTTCGAGATCTGCGGTCCGCCGCCGTGCACCACGACCGGCTGCACCCCGACATAGCGGAGGTAGGCGATGTCCTGCGCGAACGCGTCCTGGAGCTCGTCGCTGATCATGGCGTTCCCGCCGTACTTGACCACGACGATCTGGTCTCGGAACCGCTTCAGCCACGGCAGCGAGTCGATGAGGGTCTGCGCCTTCGCGGCGGCTTCCTCGGGGGCGGTGTCCTGCAGGTCTGTCATGAGGAGTAGGCGCTGTTCTCGTGGACGTAGTCGTGGGTGAGGTCGTTGGTGCGGATCGTCGCCGTCGCGTCGCCCGCTCTCAGGTCGATCCGCACATCGGTCTCCTTCGGCGTGAGGTCGACCTCCTCTCGCGGCCGGTCCGGCCCGCCCGAGGTGCACACCCGCACGCCGTTCATCCAGACGTCCACGTCGTAGGGGTCGAACGCCGCGGCGGTGGTGCCGATCGCCGCGAGCACGCGGCCCCAGTTCGGGTCGTTGCCGAAGATCGCCGCCTTGAACAGGTTGTTGCGGGCGACCGCCCGGCCGACCTCCACGGCGTCCTCCTCGGTGGCGGCGTGCACGACCTCGATCGTGATGCTGTGGCTCGCGCCCTCGGCGTCGGCCTGGAGCTGCACGGCGAGATCGGCGCAGACCTGGACGAGTCCGGCGCGGAAGGCGTCGCCGTCGGGAGTGGTCCCGGAGGCCCCGCTGACGAGCAGCGACACCTGGTCGTTCGTCGACATGCAGCCGTCCGAGTCGAGCCGGTCGAAGCTCACCCGGGTGGCGGCGCGCAGGTGCGCGTCGGCCTCCCCCGACGTCAGCACGGCGTCCGTCGTGAGCACGACGAGCATGGTCGCCAGGCCCGGCGCGAGCATGCCCGCGCCCTTCGCCATCCCGCCGATCGTCCAGCCGTCCCCGCGGAACACGCTCGTCTTCGGCACTGTGTCCGTGGTCATGATGGCCAGTTCGGCCCCGCCGCCGTCCGGGCTCAGCGCCGCGATCGCGGCCTCCGTGCCGGCGAGGACGCGCGCGCGGAAGGTCTCGTCGCCGGTGCCGATCAGCCCGGTGGAGCACACGAGCACGTCTCCCGCGCTCACACCGAGGAGCTCGGCGGCCCGCTCGGCGGTCTGGTGCGTGGTCTGGAAGCCGAACGTTCCGGTGAAGCAGTTGGCCCCGCCGGAGTTCAGCACGATCGCCTCGACGGTGCCGTCCTTGATCGCCTCCTGGGACCACAGGATCGGGTTGGCCTTCGCGCGGTTCGACGTGAAGACCGCGGCCCCCGCCTTGAGCGGCCCGCGGTTGACGACCACCGCCACGTCCGGCTTGCCCGTCGACTTCAGGCCCGCGGCGACGCCCGCCGCCTCGAACCCCTGGGGGGCGGTCACGCTCACAGCGTCTCCTTCTTCACGTTCTCGGTCTCGGTCTTCCTGCTCCCGGCGGTCACGGAGCGACGCCGTTCACGGTCAGCGCCGTGCCCTCGGGGAGGCCCAGCGCGAGGTTCATGGACTGCACGGCCGCGCCCGCCGTCCCCTTGACGAGGTTGTCCACGGCGGTCACCACGGTGACCCGCTTCGCGGCACGATCGATCGCCAGCCCCATCAGCGCCGTGTTGGCCCCCAGCACGTCCGCGGTCCGCGGGAACTGCCCCGCAGGAAGCAGCTGCACGAACGTCTCGTCCCCGTACGCCGCTTCCCACGCGTTCCGGATGTCCTCGTCCGAGGCCCCGGCGCTGATCGGGGCGGTCGAGGTGGCGAGGATCCCCCGCGCCATCGGGACGATGACCGGGGTGAAGGAGATCCGCACGTCCGCCGGGTCGACGCCGGCCGCGGTGCTCGCGCCGGCGGCGACGAGCGCCTGGCGGATCTCGGGGATGTGCCGGTGCGTGCCCCCGACGGCGTAGGGGTTCGCCGTGCCGAGGATCTCGCTGCCGAGCAGGTGCGGCTTGAGGCTCTTGCCCGCGCCGGAGGGTCCGACGGCGAGGACGCTGACGATGTCGGACGCGTCGATCACGCCCGCCGCGACACCGGGGGCGAGACTGAGGCTCACCGTGGACGCGTTGCAGCCCGGCGCGGCGATCCGGGTGGCGTCGCGGAGGATCTCCCGCTGCTTGCCCTCGCCGACCAGGAGCTCGGGCACGCCGTAGGCCCACGGTTCGTGGAACGCACCGCCGTAGAAGGCGTCCCACGCGTCCGCCGAGGTGAGCCGGTGGTCCGCGCCCGCGTCGATCACGAGAGGGGCGTCGCCGAGAGCGTCGGTGTACTGCCCGGACTGCCCGTGCGGCAGGGCGAGGAAGACGACGTCATGGCCCGCGAGGATCTCCGGCGTCGTGTCCTGAAGGGTGAGATGTGCGAGCGAGCGCAGGTGCGGCTGGTGCTGGACGAGCGGCTGCCCTGCGTTGGAATGCGCCGTGACGGTGCGGATCTCGATGTCGGGATGGCTTGCGAGCAGGCGCAGGATCTCGCCGCCCGCATAGCCCGATGCGCCGGAGACGGCGACGGAATACGTCATGCTTCCACCTTAACGGTCAGGGTCTGAGGAGCCGGGGCGGCGACACCGGCTCCTCAGCACCGCGGACGCGCGGGACGGAGAGCGGGGTCGCCTAGAGTCGGCGGTCGCCCTGGCGTCGGCGCTCCGGAGCGGCGCTCGGAACGAGCGCGGCGGTGACGGGAGCGGCCGGAAGCATGGGGCGACGATATCGCGTGCGGGTCACCGCGGCAAATCGGATCCGCCGGACGCGACACCGTCGCCCGCTCCGCTCACGCGCCCACGCGCTCGCGCTCTCGCTCCCGCGCCGCGAGCGGCGCCGCGAAGAACGCGTGCTCCAGCTCCGCCGACCGGACGAATGCCGCGCGCATCCGCCGGCGGGTGCGCGCCCCGGCCGAGGCCGCCGCGCCGGTGACGATGTCGATGGCGGTCCGCGTCGCCTCGGCGAAGGCAGGATCGGCGTAGGTCGCCAGCCAGCTCGCGTAGGGATGCCCGGGATCCTGCGCCTGCGCCCCCAGCTCCCCCGACTGCAGGCGGACGCCGAGATCCGTGTACAGCCAGAAGCACGGCAGCAGAGCAGCGATCAGCACGGCGTGCTCCGCGTCGAACGCCACGGCGCGCAGATGGTCCAGATACGCCGTGGTGATCGGGCCCGGCGCCGCCGAGAACACCGTCTCGCGCTTTCCGGCGTCCTCTCCCCCCTCCGGGCCTGGCCCCTTGTCCGCGCCCGGCATCAGCCATTGCGCGTGCAGCTCCAGCTCGCCCTCGATGGCCCCGCGTGCGGCCTCCGCCCAGAACGCCTGCTCCGTGGAGGACGGCGCCGAGCGCGAGGCCGCTGCGAGCACGCGTGCGTAGTCGCGCAGGTACAGCGCATCCTGGGCCAGGTAGGAGCGGAAGTCGGCGTCCGACAGCGTCCCCTCGGCGAGGCCGCGGATGAAAGGCAGATCGTCGATCGCGGCGCGGACGGGAGCGATCGCCGCCCACCACTCCGCCTCGATCTCCCGCGCGTCCGGCGCCGCGCCGGACGCGTCCGCCGCAGGGTGCTGCCCGACGAAGTGATCGACGGGTCCGTGTCCCGCCCCCACGCCCAGGGCCTCGCCGCCGCGGAGCGCGTCCCGCAGCCACTGCCGCGTCCGCCTGACCGCCTCGGGCCAGTCCTCCCCGCGAGCGCGGCGGGTCGCGATGCCCGCCGACAGGGAGCACCCGGTGCCGTGCGTGGCCGTGGTCTCGATGCGGTGACCGGGGAACTCGCGGACGTCGCTGCCGCGCACCAGGGCGTCGGGCGCGTCGGCACCGGGGAGGTGGCCGCCCTTCACCAGGACCGCGACGCCCAGCGTGGCGGACAGGCGCCCGGCCTGCGCGAGCGCCTCGGTCCACGTCGGCGCCGTCGGCTCGCCGGTGAGCACCGCCAGCTCGGCGAGGTTGGGGGTGATCAGATCGGCCCGGCGGAGCAGCTCGGTGAGCGCCCGCTCGGCGCGGGCGTCCAGCAGCCGGTCACCGCTCGTGGCCACCATCACCGGATCCACCACGACCGCCGGCGGACGCGACTGCGCCAGCCAGTCCCCGACCGTCTCGATCACCTCGGAGGTGGCGAGCATGCCGATCTTCACGGCGTCGATCTCGATGTCGTCGGCGATCGCGTCGAGCTGCGCACGCAGGAAGACGGGGTCCGGCACGTGGACCCCGCGGACGCCCCGCGTGTTCTGGGCCGTCAGCGCGGTGATCGCCGCCATCCCGTACCCGCCGTGCGCGGCGATGGACTTGAGGTCGGCCTGGATCCCCGCGCCTCCGGAGGGATCGCTGCCGGCGATGCTGAGGACGCGGGCGGGACCGGGGCGTCGCCAGCGCCGACGCAGCTCCCGGGCGGCCTCGCGGGGATCCGGCGCCGCGCAGAGCGCCGACACCACGGCGACG
>NZ_BCRA01000147.1 GCF_001552355.1 Microbacterium resistens NBRC 103078 | reverse complement strand
CCCCGCCCCACTCGACGGCCGCGAGCCCCGCCTCCGCCGCGAGCGCGGCGATCCGGGCGGGCTCCCGGTCGCGGAAGGTCACCGAGCACAGCCCCGGACGGATCCTCATCCCTCCACCCTCCCAGAGCCGCGCCCTGCACGGGAGTGCCCCGGATCCGCGACCGCGCTCACGGGAGGTGGGGGGACACGACGCGCGCGAAGGCCTCCGCGGTGCGCCGGACGACCTCGGCGGGCTCGGTCGCCCAGATGTCGGCGTTGAAGATCTCGACTTCGATGTCGCGGTCGTATCCGGTGTCGACCACGGCGCGGGTGAGCGTCGCGAAGTCGATGATCCCATCCCCCGGGTAGTGCCGGGAGAGCAGCACGTCGGCCGGGAGCGGCGTCCTCCAGTCGCACACCTGATAGGTCGCGATGCGCCCCTCGCGCCCGGCCCGCGCGATCTGATCGAGCACCTGCGGATCCCACCAGATGTGGAACGTGTCGACGGCGGCGCCGACCACGTCGGCGTCGAAGTCGGCGGCGAGGTCGAGCGCCTGACCGAGTGTGGACACCACGCAGCGGTCGGATCCGAACATCGGGTGCAGCGGCTCGATCGCGAGCGTCACCCCGGCGGCGCGCGCCTCCGGCGCGAGCACGCCGATCGCGTCGCGCACCCGTTCCCTCGCCCCGGCCAGATCCCTCGAGCCCTCCGGCAGGCCGCCCGCCACGAGGACGAGCACCGCCGTGGATCCCTCGGCGCCGGCGGCCGCGAGAACGGCGGTCTCCTCGATCGCCCGCCGGTTGTCGTCGAGGGCCGCGATCCGTTCGGGACCGTCCGGCAGTGTGAAGAATCCGCCTCGGCAGTGCGTCGTGAAGCGCAGACCGGAGTCCGCGAGCATCCGGGCGGCGGTGTCGAGACCGACCTCGTTCACCGGCTCGCGCCACAGGCCGATCCCCGTCACCCCGGCCTCCGCCGTGACCCGCAGCGCGGTGGCGAGATCGGCGGCCTTGATCGTCGCCTGGTTGATCGACAGGCGCGGGTCGACCCCGGTCATGCGTCCGCCCCGGCCTCGATGCCGTTGAGCCGCAGCATCCCGTGCCAGCGCTCGCGGGCGAACCCCGGATCCTCCAGCGCCAGCGCGTCGTTGGCGAGCTCGACGATCCGGCTGAGGTGCGGGAGGCTGCGGGCGGAGTGCAGGCCTCCGACCATCTGGAACGCGGGCTGGTGCCCGTTCAGCCAGGAGAGGAAGGCGACGCCCGTCTTGTAGTAGAAGGTCGGCGCGGCGAAGATCTGCCGACTGAGCGCCTCGGTCGGCCCGAGGATCTCCCGGTAGCGCGCGGGGTCGCCCGCGTCGAGCGCCTGGATGGCGGCCGAGGCGACGGGGGTGATCGCGGCGAACGCCCCGAGCAGCGCATCGGAGTGTCCGCCTCCGGTCGTCGAGCCGCCTCCGGTCGTTGAGCGAGCGGAGCGAGACGAAACGCCGTCCGCCCCCGCGGCACGATCCGCCTCCCGCGCCGCGCGCCCCTCCTCCACCGCATCGCCGCCGATGAGACCGACGTAGTTGAAGTCGTCGCCGGTGAACATGCGGACGCCCTCCGGCAGGCGCTCACGCACCGAGACCTCCGATTCGGCGTCGAGCAGGCTCATCTTGACGCCCGAGACGGTGCCCGGGTGGCCGCCGATGATCTCGAGCAGCGTCCGCGACGCGGTCTGCCAGTCCGCCGCGCCGAAGTACCCGGCGAGCTCGGGGTCGAACGCGGTGCCCAGCCAGTGCAGCACGACCGGCGTCGTCGCGCGGGACAGCACCGCGTCGTACACGCGGACGTAGTCCTCGGCGCTCTCGGCGGCGCGCGCGAGGTGCCGCGACGCCATGAGCACGGGTCCTGCGCCCTGCTCCTCGGCGAAGTGGAGCTGCGCGACGTAGGCGTCGATCACCCGGTCGAGCGGGATGTGCGGATCCTCGACATGGTCGGTGTTCACGCCGACGACGACGGATCCCCCTTCCTCCCGCGCGACCTCGGCGCTTCGGGCGATGAGCTCCCGTGTCGCGGCGGCGTCCAGGCCCATGTTGCGCTGGGCGGTGTCCATCGCGTCGGCGACGCCGAGGCCCCAGGAGTAGACGTTGCGACGGAACGCCAGCGTGGCGTCCCAGTCGATGTCGGCGGGCCGGCCGGGGGTGTTGTCGGCGTGGACCTTCGGCACCACGTGCGCGGCGGCGTACGCCACACGGCTCGCGAGCGGCTGCGTCGGGCGGGCGTAGGCCCCGGCCTCGGCGAGCGGCGCGTCCGTGACCTCGCCGGTCGCGGACAGCAGTCGGATCGTCGTCATCGGCTCCTCCTCCTCGGGTTCGACCCGGTCAGCCCAGGGCGAGGGCGGGCAGAGCGACCTTGCGCCCCTCGGCGCTGGAGGCCAGGCCCGCCTCGGCGAGCTGGACGCCCCGCGCACCGGCGAGCAGGTCGAACGGGTAGTCGGTGCCCTCGACGTAGGAGACGAGGAACTCCTCCCACTGCTGGCGGAAGCCGTTGAGGAACACGTCGTTGACCGGGACCTCGGCCCAGTCGGCGCCGTAGTCGTGGTCGTCGGCGAGATCGGGGTTCCACACGGGCTTGGGCGTGGCGTTGCGGTGCTGGATCTTGGCGCCGAACAGGCCGACGACGGCCGAGCCGTGCGTGCCGTCGACCTGGAACTCGACGAGCTCGTCGCGGTTCACCCGTACGGTCCAGCTGGAGTTGATCTCGGCGATGATCCCGCCCTCCAGCTCGAAGATGCCGTATGCGGCGTCCTCGGCCGTGGCGGTGTACTTCTCGCCGTTCTCGTCCCACCGCTCGGGGATGTGGGTGGCGGCCTGCGCGTACACGCTCCTCACCTCGCCGAACAGGTTCTCCAGCACGTAGTTCCAGTGCGGGAACATGTCGCTGATGATCCCTCCGCCGTCCTCGGCGCGGTAGTTCCAGCTCGGACGCTGCGCGGGCTGCCAGTCGCCCTCGAAGACCCAGTACCCGAACTCGCCGCGGACGGACAGGATCCGTCCGAAGAAGCCCGAGTCGACGAGGCGCTTCAGCTTCTGCAGTCCCGGCAGGTAGAGCTTGTCGTGGACGACGCCGGTCTTGATCCCCGCCGCGTCGGCGAGGCGGGCGAGCTCCATCGCCTCGTCCAGGCTCTCGGCCGTGGGCTTCTCGGTGTAGACGGCCTTGCCGGCCGCGATGGCCTTGCGGATGGCCGACGCGCGGGCCTTCGTCACGAGGAAGTCCGCGTAGATCTCCCAGCGGGGGTCGGCCAGTGCCGCGTCCAGATCCGTGGTGCAGTCCTCGATGCCGTGCGCGGCGGCGAGCTCGGCGAGCTTGGCCTCGTGGCGCCCGACGAGGATCGGCTTCACGGTGACCCTCGACCCGTCGGGCAGCTCGATGCCGCCCTGGTCGCGGATCGCGAGGATCGAGCGCACCAGGTGCTGCCGATAGCCCATGCGTCCGGAGACGCCGTTCATGATGATGCCGATCTCGCGGGTCGTCGCCTGTGACATGGTGATCCGTTCTCTCGTGCCGTCGAAGTCGTGCGCTCGCTCCGTGACGGGTAAGCGCTTTCCCGTCATCCTGACACGCGCGCGCACCCGGCGCAACCGTTCCCGCGCCCCACTGCCTCGCACGCCACCTCCTCCCCCTCCCGCCTCCCCCTTGTCGAGTGGTCAGTTTCTGCGGGTTCACGGCCTTTCAACCCACAAAAACTGACCACTCGACGTGGGGGCGGAGCACGAGCGCGACGGATGTTCGGTTCTGTTCGTTTCCCCCCGCGGCGGCAGCGCGGGAGGGCGGGCGCTACGCGGGGAGGCGCAGCTCGCACTCCGCGCCGTCGTCGAAACGGAGCACCGCCCGGACACCCCGCTCGTCATCCACGAGCCCGAGGAGCTCCGGCGGTTCCGGCGCGTCGGCGCCCGGGCCGGTGAGCCAGGTCGCGACGACCATCACCGTGCGCGCCGACGCCGCGGTCGTCTCCAGCACCGGGACGACCGCCTCGCCGCCGTACGGACTCGCCCCGCGGGCGCGGTGGACCCCGGCCGTCGCGCCGCCGCCAAGATCCGCGATCCCGGAGCGGAGTCCGCCGCCGACGACCTCGGACCGACCGCTCCCCGCCGCGACGTCGTCACCGGCGCCGACCACCGCGAAGCCCCCGGCGCGGATCCCCCGGCCGGGCTCGGCCTCGACGACGTGCAGGTGCGCCGCGAACGGGCCGTGGACGAGGGACGCCGTCGCGATCCGCCCGACGACCACCGGCTCCCCCGACGGATCGTCCGGAGGGACGGTCGCGACGTGACGGCTCGCGAGGGTCCCCGGCACGGCGTCCGGGATCCTCTCGATGAGGCCGCGCCGGGAGCCGCGCCCCTGCGCGTCCACGATCGCGAGGTGCTGGTCGACCGGGTCCGCCTCGAAGCTCGGCGCCGTGGCGGACGAGTAGCCGAGCCGATCGTAGAGCGGCGCGTCGGTGCCGCTCAGCGGATAGTGGTCGCTGCCGTGGTTCACCAGGCGCACGATCCCGTCGGATGCCGTGGTCGACAGCAGCCAGCCCGGCCCGGCGAGGATCCGCTCCGCATCGGAGCGCTCCACCGGCGACGCCTCCCCCGGGGCGGACCACACCGGGGAGTCGGCGGGCAGGAGCAGTCCCACGAAGCCCTTGCTCGCCCAGTACGGGGACGCGGGCCCGGAGTACTCCTGGATCATCGGCGGGAACGCGCCGAGCCACCCGGAGGCGAGCACGCCGGCGTCGTCCAGCGCCCCGCCGTCGACGAAACGCCGCAGCACGCGGGAGGTCAGCCGTCGCGTCTGCCCGGGGGACAGCGGCGAGACGCCGTGGAGCTCGCCCAGCCAGAGCGGCGCGAGCGCGGCGAAGCGGTAGGACAGCGAGCGCCCCTGGAACACCGGCGTCCCGTCCGCGCCGAAGAAGCGGACATGCGCGGGCAGGAACGCCGCGAGGCGCTCCTCGGACCGCTCGCGGACCTCGGTCGCGAGGGAGGGCACCCGCTCGGCGGCCATGCGCGTCCACAGCAGCGGGTACAGATGCATCGCCCACGCGTTGTAGTAATCGAAGTTCTGCCCGTCGCCGTCGCGGTACCACCCGTCGCCCTCATACCAGCCGTCGATGCGGGCGAAGCCTCCGCGGATCACGTCCGGATCGGCGGGGAAGCCCGCCCCGGCCAGGAACTCCTGGATCACGACCGGGAAGAGGACCCAGTTGTTGTCCGCGGTCGCGACGTGGGCGGAGGGAGCCATCCACTCGGCGACCCGTCGGCGCTCCGTCGCCGAGAGGGTGTCCCACAGCCACGGCCGCGTGAGGTGGAGCCCGAGGGCGATCGACGCGGCCTCGACGAGGGCTTGGCCGCGATCGACGATCGGGATCCAGCGGTCCTCGTGGTCCGGGTCCGTCCCCGCGATCAGCCCCTCGCGGTAGCGAGGCAGCAGATCGTCGGGATCGGCCCCGCCGGCACCGGCGACCCGGAACGCCAGGAGAAGGAAGCTGCGCGCATATCCCTCGAGGAGGTCCGAGCGCGCTCCCGACCAGCTCGGGCGTCCGGGGAGGCGGATCCCGGCTCCCGAGTCGAGCCGGAACGGCGCCAGGGCCCCGAGCAGTCGGTCGGCGGCGTCGAGCCAGCCGTCACGGGTGAGATCCTCGTCGATCATCGGGCTCCTTCGCGGCCGGCCGGACCCCGCCCCACTGACGGGTGCCGTCGGGCCGACGACACGGCCAGTGTAGGGTGAGTCCGCGTTCGGTCGCACGAACCGAACAGTTCCGAACATCCGGGAGGCCCGATGCTCGCCCACGGTCGCCACGACGCCATCCTCCGTGAGCTCGAGCTGCGCGGCACCCTGCAGGCCGCGCGGTTCGCCGAGCGCATCGGCGTCTCGAGCATGACGCTGCGGCGGGACCTCGACGAGCTCGAGCGTCAGGGGCTCCTCGTGCGCGTTCACGGCGGTGCGGTGTCGCTGGCCGTCGCCGCGCAACGCGACCCCGCGCAGGCCTCCTCGCGAGCACCGAGACGCCCCGTCGCCACCATCGGGATGATCACGCCGTCCGCGAGCTACTACTACCCCGAGGTGATCCGCGGTGCCCGCGACGCCGCCCGAGAGCTCCACTGCCGCCTGGTCCTGGGCACCACCAACTACTCGGAGCGCGAAGAGCTGCGCCAGGCCGAGCGCCTGATCGCCGGCGGAGTGGACGCGCTGATGATCACGCCGAGCCGGGTCCGCATCGAGGGCACGCGACTGCACGAGGTGCTCACCGAGGCGCCGCTGCCGGTCGTCGTCGTGGAGCGGGCGGTCGAGGAGCGAACGGGCGGCCGCGTCGAGAGCGTGCGCACGGATCATGCCTACGGCGCCGAGCTCGCCGTCCGCCGTCTCGCGGAGCTCGGCCACGAGCGCATCGCCCTGGCCGCGAGGGAGACGCCGACGAGCCCCTGGCTGATCGACGGCTACACGCGTGCGACCTCGCGCGCCGACGGCCCCGACGACGCCCTGCGCGCGGTGCTGCCCACCCCGCTGACCGGGGACGACTCCTCCGTCGAGGCGCTCGGCGTCTTCCTCGAATCCCTCCTCGCGAACGGGGCCACGGCGGCGATCGTCCTGACCGACGTGGACGCCGTGTCGCTCGTGGACCTCGCCGCCGACCGCGGGATCCGCGTGCCCGAGGACCTGTCGATCATCGCGTACGACGACGAGATCGCCGGGCTCGGCCGCGTCCCGCTCACCGCCGTCGCTCCCCCGAAGTACGACCTCGGGCACACGGCGCTGCGCATGTGCATGGATCGCCTGCGGCACTCCTCCGACGCGCCGCGTGCGGTCACCCGGACGGCCATGCTCCCCCGGCTGACCGAGCGGGACTCCACCGTTCCGCCGCGGGATGTTCGTTAATGTTCGTTTTGCGCTGATCTGCTTGCATTGTGCACCCCGTCGCGGTTGCCTGACTCCGCCGGCCCGCGTTCGCCCGATCCCGTGGCCGCCCTGTTCAAAGGAGAATCAGCCATGCACGTGCGCCGCACCCTCGCACCGATCGTCGCCCTGATCGCAACGGGCGCCCTGGCCGCCGGCTGCGCTGCCGGATCCGGCAGCGCCGCCCCGAGCGCGGACGCTCCCGCCGAGAACGCGGGGACGCCGACCGGCGAGATCACGTTCTGGTCCGCCATCCCCGGCATGGACAAGGTCACCGAGGCCTTCAACGCCCGCCAGGACGACATCACGGTCACCTTCGAGGAGATCCCGAACGGAGGAGGCGGCGGATACGCCAAGCTCGCCACGGCGATCTCCGCCGGGAACGGCCCGGATGTGGCCGGCTTCGAGTACCCGCAGCTTCCGCAGTTCGTCAGCACCGGCGCCGTCGTCCCCCTCGACGAGCACGTGTCGAAGGACACCCTGGGCGAGTATCCCGAGAGCGTCCGCAACCTCGTCACCTTCGAGGATCGCGTCTACGGGCTGCCGTACGACGCCACGCCGATGGTGATGTTCTACCGGCAGGACGTGCTCGACGCCGCCGGGGTGAGCATCCCGAAGACCTGGGACGAGTTCCGCGCCGCGGCGGAGAAGGTGCGCGCGGCCAACCCCGGACAGTACCTGGCGAGCTTCAACCCGAACGAGCCCGCCGTCCAGGCCGCCCTGTCCTGGCAGGCCGGCGCCGACTGGTTCGACGTCGAGGACGGCGCCTGGAAGGTCGGCGTCGACGACGAGGCGAGCCGGAAGGTCGCGGAGTACTGGCAGGGTCTCATCGACGACGACCTGGTGAAGGTCGAAGCCTCGTTCAGCGACGAGTGGACCGCCGACATGGCGGGCGGCGTGACCGCCGGGGTCCTCGGCGCCAGCTGGAGCGCCGCCGGGATCAAGTCCCGCACCGAGGCGAACGGCCAGGCCGGGAAGTGGATCGCGGCGACGCCGCCGTCGTGGGGCGACGACGCCAACGCCTTCTACGGAGGAACGAGCTTCGCGATCACGAAGAACTCCGACAACCCGGCGGCCGCTGCGGCCTTCATCGAATTCCTCGCCACGGACCCCGCCGCCATCGAGGCCCGCGGCGACGTCGGCAGCGCCTACCTCGCCTTCCCGGGCCTGAACGAGGTCGCGCAGGGCGTCTTCCCGACCGACTACTTCGCGGGCGACCTGTACGGCGTGTACGACGAGGCCATCGCCCGAGTGTCGGACGACTGGGCGTGGGGACCCAACTTCGACATCACGAACACCGCACTCAAGGACGCGATGAGCGCCGTCGGCGCCGGGGGCAGCCTCGCCGACGCGTACGCGACCGCACAGAAGAAGACGGTCGACGGTCTCACCGGGCTCGGCCTCGACGTCACGGAGTGACCCGCCGGGCGGGCGGGCGGAAGCAGCCGCCCGCCCGCCCGGCCGCTGCCGCTCCCCCACGTCCCCCGCTTCCGCTGCTCTGAGGAGACCCCATGACCACCGCCGCCCCACCCCGCGCGGGCCGCCGACGCACTCCGCTGCGCGGCACCGGAGGACGCACCGCCGCGATCTTCCTCGCCCCGTTCCTGACCCTTTTCGTCGTCGTCATGATCGCGCCCATCGCCTACGCGATCGGGATCAGCTTCTTCGCCGAGAAGCGCTCCGGGCTCGGGTTCGGCGGCGCCGAGACGGTGTTCGTGGGCCTCGGGAACTACGCCGACGTGATGACGGACGAGGGCTTCCTGTCCGGGATCGGCCGCCTCGGCCTGTACTGCCTGATGTACATCCCGGTCATGCTCGGCGCCGCTCTGCTGCTGGCGCTGCTCCTCGACGCCGTCGTCACCGTCGCCAAGCGCCTCTTCCAGGTGCTGCTCTTCCTCCCCCACGCGGTGCCCGGCGTCATCGCCGCCCTGATCTGGGCGTACCTGTACACGCCCGGCGTGAGCCCGATCGTCGGCGCGCTCGCCTCGGGCGGCATCCAGATCGACTTCCTCTCCGTGCACGTCGTGCTCCCCTCGATCGTCAACATCGGGGTGTGGGAGTGGACCGGGTACAACGTGATCATCCTCTTCACCGCGTTGCAGGCGGTGCCGCGCGACATCCTCGAGGCCGCCCGCGTGGACGGTGCGAGCGAGCTGCGCGCGGCCCTCTCGATCAAGGCCCCGCTGGTGCTCCCCGCCTTCAGCGTCACGCTGCTGTTCACCGTGATCGGCACGCTCCAGATGTTCACCGAGCCGCACATCATCGCGCAGTCCACGACCTCGGTCACCAGCACCTGGGTGCCGAACATGTGGGCCTACGACGCGGCGTTCAACCGGCACAACCTCCCGCAGGCGGCCGCCGCCTCGATCGTCCTCGCGCTGCTGGCCGGGCTCCTGTCCTGGGTCGTCACGCGCGTCAGCTCGAAGGAGGCGCGATGACCCTCACCGCCGCCCCGCCGCCCGCCGCCGACCTCCGGCGCC
>NZ_BCRA01000146.1 GCF_001552355.1 Microbacterium resistens NBRC 103078 | reverse complement strand
CGGAGCTCGCGGCGGCGGGCGTCGTCGTCGCCGTCGGCCACAGCGACGCACCGGGCGCGGCGCTGGCCGAGATCCAGCGGGCGGGCGCCACGCACATCACGCACCTGTGGAGCGGGCAGTCCGCTCTGCGTCGTGACGGGCCGTGGCGGGTGCCCGGTCTCGTGGAGGCCTCTCTCGCGTCCCGCGGCATGACCGCGGAGGTCATCGCCGACGGGAAGCACCTGCCGGCGTCGCTGCTGGAGATCGCCCGCCGGTGCCTCGGCGCGGATCTGGTGATCGTGTCGGACGCGACCGCCGGGGCCGGGATGCCCGAGGGGTATCGCTATCGGCTGGGCGATGTGCGCTGCGAGGTGCGCGACGGCGTGGGGATGGTGCTCGGCGAGGACAGCTTCGCCGGCAGCACGACCCTCCTGCCGGCGATGGTCCGCCATCTCGTGCTCGAGCTCGGCTGGGACGCGCCTCAGGTGTTCCGCATGGCGACGGAGAACCCGGCCAGGGCGGTGGGTGTCGCCCACGAGCGCGGTCGCATCGACGTGGGGTGCGCAGCGGACCTCGTCGTCTGGGATGACGAGCTGCGGCCACAGCTCGTCGTCCGCGACGGCTGCGTGCTCGGCCGGTGACGGCGGCCCCGTGCCCGGGCTACTCCGGTCGCGGGGCGAGGCCCGTCGAGCTGCGCACGGTTAGCCGCGTCTCCAGGGTGATGGTCTCGGCGTCCGCGTCGGGGGAGTCCAGTCGGCGGACCAGGGCGTCGACGGCGGCGGAGCCGGCCTGCATTCCCGGGACGGCCACGGTCGTCAGCGTGGGGTAGGCCATCGAGGACATCGGGCTGTCGTCGACGCCGATGATGCTGAGGTCGCGGCCCACCGTGACGTGACGCTCGTTGAGGCGGGCCATCACGCCCAGCGCGATGAGATCGTCGTAGGCGATGACGCCCGTGACGTCGCTGGCCAGCACGAGGTCGGCGGCGTGCACGCCGGACTGCACTTGCGGCTCGAAGGGCCCGTACTCGCGCATCGTCAGGCCGAAGGCGGCCGCCGCGTCCGCGACGGCCTTCTCGCGCTGCTGGTTCGACCAGGACCGGCGCGGTCCGTTGAGGTAGGCGATGGTGCGGTGCCCGAGCGCGGCCAGGTGCTCGACGGCCTGGCGCATGCCGTCGCCCGCGTCGATCACGATGCTCGTCTGATCCGGGACCACGCGGTTGACGAACACCGCGGGCCCGAGGGAGGCCAGCTGGGTGAGTGTCGCGCCGTCGCTGCGCGGCGAGACGACGATGAGCCCGTCCACCCGGGCGCGCATCTCGCCGGCGCGCACGGGCTCGTCGGCGGGGCGCTCGTCCGTGTCGGCGATCAGCACCGTGCGGCCCTTGGCCTGGGCGCGCGCCTGGACGGCCTTGATGATCGGGGGGAAGAAGGGGTTTCCGATGTCCGGCACGATGAGGCCGAGGATGTCCGTGCGTCCCGACGTCAGCGAGCGGGCGGTGTGGTTGGGCACGTAGCCCATCTCCTCGGCGATGCGTCGCACGCGCTCCCGGGTCTGGGCGTTCACCTTCTCCGGGGCCGACAGCGCGCGCGACACCGTCGAGCCCGACAGCCCGGCCGCCTTCGCGACGTCCGCAAGCGTCACTGACATCTCTCTCGTCCCCTCGTCGATCCTGGCCCAAACCTAGCCGAGGATTCCCCTCGGCCACCATGATTCTCGCACCACTTCGGCAACATTGCTGACAACAACAGCAAAGACTGCATATTTACAGCAAGCGCTTGTAGCGCTAGTCTGAGGGCGGATCGCCCCCCGCGGTCCTCCCGAACATCGATGACGATTGAGAGCGACATGACTTCCCATCTCCGACTCGGCGTCGTCGGCTACGGCAACCGCGGAGTCATCGCGCAGCGGGCCGCCGAGCTCGACGGCGACGCCACGGTCGTGGCCGTGGTCGACCCCTCCCCGTACGGTCAGGCCCGGGCGACGAGGGACTTCGGCGACTCCGTGACGATCGGCCCGACCGTCGACACCCTCGTGGACGCCGGCGTGGACGCCGCGTTCGTCACGAGTCCGGACCACCTGCACGCCGAGCACGTCACCGCCCTCCTGGAGGCCGGGATCCCGACCTTCGTCGACAAGCCGCTGGCCACGACGCTCGAGGACGCCGACCGCATCCTCGACACCGCCGAGCGCACCGGCACCCGGCTGTACGTCGGGCACAACATGCGCCTCATGCCGGTCTTCTCGACTATGCGCCGCTTGATCGAGGAGGGGGCGATCGGCGAGGTCAAGGCCGTGTGGTGCCGCCACTTCATCGGCGACGGCGGCGACCGCTTCTTCAAGGACTGGCATGCCGATCGCACGAAGGTCGGATCCCTGCTGCTGCAGAAGGCGTCGCACGACATCGACATCATCCACCTGCTCTCGGGCGGCTACACCACGCGGGTGACGGGCATGGGCGGACAGACGCTCTACCACCGGATCACCGACCGGGCCGACCGCAGCGGCCAGGTGGTCCGCGAGTGGATCTCGCGGGAGGACAACTGGCCGCCGCTGAGCCAGAAGGGGATGGCGCCCGTGATGGACGTCGAGGACCTCTCGATGATGCACATGGAGCTCGATAACGGCGTCCTCGCCAGCTACCAGGAGTGCCACTACACGCCCGACTACTGGCGCAACTACACGGTCATCGGGACCGAAGGGCGCATGGAGAACTTCGGGATGTCCCCCGACGGCGGCGTCATCCGCGTGTGGGACCGCCGTACCGAGTACAAGGCCGAGGGTGACCGCGAGGTGCCCATCCCCGCCGCGGACGGCGGGCACAACGGCGCCGATCCGATCCTGTTCGAGGAGTTCCTGGCGTTCGTCCGCAGCGGTCGCAAGACCAGGGTCTCGCCGATCGCGGCCCGTTTCGCGGTCGCTGCGGCGGCGCTGGCCACGGACTCTCTCCGCGACGGGTCCACGCCCCGAGACGTGCCGCCGCTGCGCGACGAGGTCCGCGCGCACTTCGCCGCGCAGTCCCTCTGAGCACCCGCTCGCCCCCCGATCGCCCGCTCGCCCCGTTTCCCGACAAGGATGTGAGGAAGACATGGATGGCACGATGACGATGTCCCGCCGTTCCCTGCTGATTCTCGGTGGCGCCGGCCTCGGCGCGCTGACGCTGGGACTCGCCGGCTGTACCGGGGAGGGCACGCCGACGTTCGGCGGCGTCACCTCCGACGCCAAGGAGTCCCCGATGCTCGCCGAACGGGTCAAGGCCGGGACGCTTCCGAAGCTGGAGGAGCGGCTGCCCTCCGCCCCGATGATCGTCAAGCCGGTCTCGGGGCCGGGCGCGTTCGGCGGCACGCTCCAGCGCGCCCAGACCTCGGCGACCGACGCCGGCATCGTGCAGGCGTTCGCCGCGGCCGGTCTCATCGAGTGGACGCTGAAGGCGGACGGCGCCCAGCCGAGCATCGCCGAGGAGTACCGCCGCAGCGAGGACAATCGCGAGTACCGATTCACGATCCGCAAGGGTCTGAAGTGGTCGGACGGCGAGCCCTTCACCGCGGACGACGTCCTGTTCGCGATCCAGAACTGGCTGGGGGACACGCGTCTGGTCCCGGCGCCGCCGGTGTGGTTCGCCGATGTCGGACAGACGCTGCCGACGGTGGCGAAGGACGGCGAGGACACCGTGGTGATCACCTTCCGCGAGCCCTTCGCCCTGTTCGAGAAGTACATGTGCCACCCGGCGGTCAGCACCCAGATCATCAAGCCGAAGCACTACCTCGCGGCCTTCCATCCCGACTACACCGACCAGGCGACCGTCGACGCCGCGGCGAAGGCGGCCGGGTTCGACTCGTGGGACCAGTACTTCGGCGACCGCGACAACCCCTGGACCAACCCCGAGCGGCCGGTGATGGGAGCCTTCCTCGTCACCCGGCCCGCGAACGCGCAGAGCGGCACCGCCGAGCTGGAGCGCAACCCCTTCTACTGGAAGACGGACCCGGACGGGCGGCAGCTGCCGTACGTGGACCGGATCCAGGTGCAGGTGCTCGACCAGTCGGCGCTCGATCTGCGCGCGGCGAACGGCGACCTCGACTTCCAGGGGACCTTCGTCGGATACAACTCCTCCCAGGTGTTCCTCCGCAATGCCGAGCAGAAGGGCTTCTCCCTGCTGCGCTGGCAGTCGGTGGGATCGCTCCTGGCCCTCTGCCCGAACCTCTCGCACAAGGACGAGGCGATCCGCGCCCTGATGCTGAACGCGGACTTCCGCACCGCGCTGTCGTTCGCGATCGACCGCGAGGAGATCAACAAGACGCTGTTGGGCGGGCTGGGCATCGTCCGCCAGCCCAGTGCCACCGAGAACAGCCCGTACGACGTCGGCGGGGGCGGGACGGCGATCGAGTACGACCCCGATCGGGCCAACCGGCTGCTCGACGGGCTCGGACTCGCCCGCAGCGGCGACACGCGCTCCACCGCCGACGGGCGCCCGCTGGAGTTCACGGTCATCTACGTCGACGACAACGCGGGGATCGCGCGGTCGGACGCCCTCCAGATCGTGGCCAAGCACTGGGCCGCGGTCGGCGTGCGCGTGAACCTGCGCCCGGTGGACGCCACGCTCTACGCGCAGCTGCGCAGCACCAACGACTTCGACTTCGACGGCACCACCGTGATCGAGGACGACTGGGACCTGGAGCCGGTCTGGTACATCCCCACCTCCAGCGGGTCCCACTCCGCTCCCGCGTTCGGCATGTGGTACGCCACCAATGGCGCCGACGGCATCGCCCCGCCCGAGGAGATCAAGCAGCTCATGGACCTGTGGGACGAGCTGCGCACCGCGCCCGACGACGACACCCGCATCGCGGCGGGCAAGAAGATCATGGCCCAGCACGACGAGAAGGTCTACATGATCGGGCTGATGAAGCTGCCCTTCGCGCCGGTGATCGTCAGCAAGGATCTCCGGAACGTGCGCGACGACCAGCCGCCGCTGTCCTTCTACTACGGGCGTGAGGGGATCACCAAGACCGAGCAGGTGTCGTTCGCGTCCCCGGCCTGAACACCGTCCCGACCGGATCAAGGAGCACCTCTATGTGGAGATTCATCGGGATGCGCGTGCTGAACGTCGTGCCGACCCTGATCGCCATCTCGATCGTGGCCTTCTTCGTCATCCAGCTGCCTCCCGGTGACTTCCTCACCACGCAGGTGCAGGCGCTGGAGGCGCAGGGCCAGTCCGTGGACCCCGCGTTCGTGGAGGCCCTGCGGGCGCGTTACGGCATCGGCGAGCCGTTCTGGGTGCAGTACGGCAAGTGGATCGGGAACATCGTCATGGCCGGGGACTTCGGCCTGTCCTTCGAGTTCCAGCGCCCCGTCTCGCAGTTGATCCTCGAGCGGCTGCCGCTGACCCTCCTGCTGGGCGTGTCCACCCTGCTGGTGACCTGGCTGATCGCCCTGCCCGCGGGGATCTACTCCGCGATCAAGCAACGCAAGACCCCGGACTACGTCATCTCGACCATCGGCTTCATCGCTCTCGCGACGCCGAACTTCCTCGCCGCCCTGGTGCTGGCGTACATCGGCTTCGCCTTCTTCGGCCAGAGCGTCGGCGGCCTGTTCTCCCCGGAGTACGTCAACGCGCCGTGGAGCTGGGCGAAGGCGGGCGACCTGCTCGCGCACCTGTGGATCCCGGTCGTGATCCTGTCGCTGGCCGGGACGGCCGGGATCATCCGCACGATGCGGGCCAACATGCTCGACGAGCTGCACAAGCCGTATGTCACGACGGCCAGGGCGAAGGGCATGACCGAGGGCGCGCTGATCCGCAAGTACCCGGTCCGCATCGCGCTCAACCCGTTCGTCTCGACCGCCGGGTGGCACCTGCCGCAACTGTTCGACGGGGAGGTGATCGTCGCGGTCGTGCTGTCGCTCGGCACCGTCGGACCCCTGCTGCTGGACGCGCTGCGCTCGCAGGACATGTACCTCGCCGGCGGGGTCCTGCTGATCGTCGCCGTCCTCACGGTGATCGGGACGCTCCTGTCCGACATCCTGCTGGCCGTCGTCGACCCCCGAGTCCGATTTGGAAGAGCATGAGCATCCTCGCCCCCGCATCCCCTCCCGAGGCCGTCTCCGCCCCGCCGCGGTCCGCCTCGCAGCGTCAGCTCATCTGGGCGCGCTACCGCAAGCACCGCCTGGCGGTCGTCAGCCTCTGGGTGCTCGGAGCCATGTACGCCGTCGCGCTGTTCGCGGGCTTCTTCGCCCCGTTCTCCAGCCAGTCCACGAGCGCCGACCACGCGTTCCAGCCGCCCCAGGTGCCGCAGTTCAGCGTCAGCGACGGCCTGTTCGTGTACGCCACGACGGGAGAGACGGACATCGACACGCTCGAGCGCGTGTTCACCGAGGACAGGGACACCAAGATCACCCTCGGCTTCTTCGTCCGCGGCGACGAGTACCGGCTGCTCGGGTTCATCCCCGCCGACGTGCACCTGTTCGGCCCCACCGAGCCCGGACAGCGGTGGTACCCGCTCGGTGCGGACAAGAGCGGCGCGGACCTGCTGTCGAAGATCATCTACGGAGCGCAGATCTCCCTGTCGATCGGACTCGTCGGCGTCGCGATATCCCTCGTGCTCGGACTCGTACTCGGCGGCGTGTCGGGCTACTTCGGCGGCTGGATCGACAACGTCATCCAGAGGGTGATCGAGTTCATCATGTCGATCCCGACCCTCCCGCTGTGGCTCGGGCTCGCGGCGGCGATCCCGCCCCGGTGGGGGCCGCTGGAGACGTACCTGATGATCACCGTGATCCTGTCCCTGCTGGGCTGGACGAGCCTCGCGCGGGTCATCCGCGGGCGGTTCCTGCAGACCAGGGACGAGGACTACGTCCTCGCGGCGCGACTGGACGGCGTGAGCACGGGCCGGATCATCTCCCGGCACATGCTGCCCTCGTTCCTGTCGCACATCATCGCGACCGTGAGCCTCGCGGTCCCCGCCATGATCCTGGCCGAGACCTCGTTGTCCTTCCTGGGGCTGGGCCTGCGCGCCCCGGCGGTCTCCTGGGGCGTGCTGCTCCAGGACGCCCAGAGCGTGCAGGCGGTCGCGGCGGCTCCGTGGCTGCTGCTGCCGGGCGTCGCGGTCGTGGTGGCCGTGGTGGCGTTCAACTTCGTCGGCGACGGTCTCCGGGACTCCGCCGACCCGTACGGCAACTGAGAGGACGACGATCCATGACCGATGACATCCTGTCGATCGCGGGGCTTCGGACCTCGTTCTTCACCGACGGCGGGGAGGTCGAGGCCGTCCGCGGCATCGACCTCTCCGTGCCGCGGGGCACCACCACGTGCATCGTGGGGGAGTCGGGATCCGGCAAGTCCGCCACGGCGCGCTCGATCATGCAGCTGGTCGACGTCCCGGGACGCGTCGTCGGCGGATCCATCGACTTCCGGGCCGCGCCCGAGTCGGCGCCGGTCGACATCGCGGCCCTCCATCCGCGCGGGGCGCCGATCCGGGCGATCCGCGGCAAGGACATCGGCATGATCTTCCAGGAGCCGATGTCGGCGCTGAGCCCGGTGCACACGGTGGGCGACCAGATCGCCGACGTGCTGCGCACCCACGAGGGCGCGAAGTACAAGGACCCGGCCGTGCGCCGGCGCATCGTCGAGGAGCTGGAACTGGTCGGCATCCCCCGCGCGGAGGAACGGATCGACGCCTACACCTTCCAGCTGTCCGGCGGGATGCGCCAGCGCGTCATGATCGCCATGGCCCTGATCTCCCGTCCGTCGCTGCTCATCGCCGACGAGCCGACCACCGCCCTCGACGTCACCACCCAGGCGCAGATCCTGGACCTGCTGCGCGAGCTCAAGCAGAGCCTGTCGATGTCGATGCTCTTCATCACGCACGACCTCGGCGTCGTCGCCGAGGTCGCCGACCACGTCGTCGTGATGCGCCGGGGCGAGATCGTGGAACGGGGGAGCGTGGAGGAGATCTTCCACGCCCCGCAGCACCCGTACACCCGGCAGCTCCTCGACGCCCTCCCGCAGCGGCAGGCCGAGAACGGGGCCTCGGCCCGGCGTCGTGCGACGCCGTCGCCGCCCGAGGAGCGGGAGCGGCCGATCCTCGAGGTCCGGGACCTCACCGTCGAGTTCCAGGCCCGCACGGGCCGCCGCTTCGGCTCGCGCAGGACGAGCACCTTCCGGGCGCTCGACCGCGTGGGCTTCACGCTCGAGCGGGGCAGGACGCTCGGGGTCGTGGGCGAGTCCGGGTGCGGGAAGACGACGCTGGGACGGACGCTCCTGCGCGCCTACACGCCTCAGGACGGGAGCATCCTCTACCGCCACGACGCCGGCTCCGAGGTGGACCTCGCACAGGTGAGCGGTGCCGGCCTGCTGCCGTACCGTCGTCACATCCGGATGGTGTTCCAGGATCCCTACGGCTCGCTGAACCCGCGCATGACCGTGGAGCAGGTGATCACCGAGCCGCTCGCGGCGGCGCGCATCGGGACGGCCCCCGAGCGCCGGGAGAAGGCGGCGTCGCTGCTGACCAGGGTGGGGCTGAGCCCGGACGCGCTCAGCAGGTATCCTCACGCGTTCTCCGGCGGGGAGCGTCAGCGCATCGGGATCGCCCGTGCCCTCATCACCGACCCCCGGATCGTCGTCGCCGACGAGGCGGTGTCGGCGCTGGACGTGTCCGTGCGTCGACAGGTGCTCGAGCTGTTCGCCGAGCTGCAGGAGGAGCTCGACCTGACGTACGTGTTCATCTCGCACGACCTGTCCGTCGTGGAGTCGATCAGCGACCACGTGGCGGTGATGTACTACGGGCGCATCGTGGAGTACGGCGCCGCCGAGCAGGTGTTCACCGACCCGCAGCACGGGTACACGCGGTCACTGCTGTCCGCCATCCCCGTGGCGGATCCGCGCGAGCGCGGGCGCCGCGAGCGCGTCGCGTACCGTCCGGAGGAGGGCGAGGTCACGATGCTCACCACCGACACCCGGGTCGTTCAGCCGCTCAAGTAGCCGATCGCCGACGGCGCTCGCGTAGCCGGGGAGGACCCACTGCCAGCGTCCGGCGGAGGCGTCCCACGCCCGGGTGCGCGCCTCCTGCTCGGGGGCGGGGCGCTCGTCGAGGTCGAGGCCGACCGCCGGTCCGCAGATCGCGGCGGCGACCGCCGCCGTGAAGCTGCGCGCGCCCCGCCCGACCAGCGTCAGCCGGGTGTACCGCCCCGTCGGGAGGAGCCCGTCCGCCGCGCCGACGACGGCGTGCAGAAGATCGCGCACACGCGCCGCCTCGAGCGCGTCGCCGAGGCTCAGCAGGTCGCACAGCAGCGTGTAGTCGGGGCCGATGATGTCGTCGCCGCGGGCCGGCGCGCGACCGGCGGCGCGGACGGCGCCGGTCCCGCGGACGTCGAGCACGAGGGTCGCCGCCCCGTCGCCGTCGAGGACCTCGGCGTCGTCGTCCAGGCCGTCCGTGGGCACTCCGACGACGACCCGGAGCCGGTCGGTCGCCTCGTCCGGGGCGAACAGCACCGCCGAGGTGTGGATCCCGCGGTCGGTGAGCCAGAACCCCTGCCGGGCGATGCCGCCGCGGCAGCGGATCCCGGGGAA
>NZ_BCRA01000145.1 GCF_001552355.1 Microbacterium resistens NBRC 103078 | reverse complement strand
CGACGCCGCGTCCGTGGCCGACGCCGTGCGCCGCGCCGGCGGCGAGCCGCTGGCTGCGGATCCGGAGGCGCTGCCGCCGCGGATCGCCGACCGCTACCTGGAGCTGAAGGCAGCCGGCCGGCTCTGACGTCGAGCGGCGCGTCGCCGGCGTTTGGGGTCCGATCCCGGCCGAATCCCACCCGTGCCGCGCCCCGGACCCCGCGAACGCGCCCCGAAACGAGGACGACCCCCGCCCGAGAAGGGCGGGGGTCATCACCGGACAAGCGTCAGCGCAGGTCGAACCGGTCCAGCTCCGTGACCTTGGCCCAGGCGGCGACGAAGTCGCGCACGAACTTCTCGGCCGCGTCGTCCGAGGCGTAGACCTCGGCGAGCGCGCGCAGCTCCGAGTTCGAGCCGAAGACCAGGTCGACGCGGGTGCCGCGGCCGACGAGCTCACCGGAGCCGTCCTTGCGCCCCTCGAACGCGTGGGAGCCCGGGTCCAGAGGCTTCCACGTCGTGCCGAGATCGAGCAGGTTCACGAAGAAGTCGTTCGTGAGCACGCCCGGGCGGTCCGTGAAGACGCCATACGCGGAGCCGTCCCAGTTCGCACCAAGGACCCGGAGGCCGCCGACGAGCACGGTCATCTCCGGAGCGGTCAGGGTGAGCAGGTTGGCCCGGTCCAGCAGCAGGTGCTCGGCGGGGATGCCGGCGACGTTCGACGCCGCGTAGTTGCGGAACCCGTCCGCCATCGGCTCCAGGAAGCGGAACGACTCGACGTCCGTCTGCTCCTGGGATGCGTCCGTGCGACCAGGGTGGAACGGCACCTCGATCTCGACCCCCGCTTCCCGCGCCGCCTTCTCCACCGCGGCGTTGCCCGCCAGGACGAGGAGGTCGGCGAGCGACACCCGGACGTCATCCGTCCGCGACGCGTGGAACGCCTCCCGGATCGACTCCAGCGCACCGATCACGCGCGCGACGCGGGCCGGGTCGTTGACCTCCCAGTCCTTCTGCGGCGCGAGGCGGATGCGCGCGCCGTTGGCGCCGCCGCGCTTGTCGCTGCCGCGGAACGAGGCCGCCGCCGCCCACGTCACCGACACGAGGTCGGAGACCGAGAGGCCGGACTCGGCGATGCGTCCCTTGAGGTCGGCGATCTCGGCGGCGCCGACCAGCGCGTGGTCGACGGCCGGCACGTTGTCCTGCCAGATGAGCTCCTCGGCCGGGACCTCGGCTCCGGCGTAACGGGCCCGCGGGCCCATGTCGCGGTGGGTCAGCTTGAACCACGCGCGGGCGAAGGCGTCCGAGAACGCCTGGGTGTCGTCCTTGAACCGGCGGGAGATCTTGTCGTACTCCGGGTCCATGCGCAGCGCCAGGTCCGTGGTGAGCATCCGCGGCTCCCTGCGTCCGTCGGAGTGCGCGAGCGGGACCATGTCCGCTCCCCCGCCGTTGATCGGGCGCCACTGGTGCGCGCCGGCCGGGCTCTGGAAGAGCTCCCACTCGTAGGCGTAGAGGATGTGGAAGAACTCGTTGTCCCAGCGGGTCGGGTGGTAGGTCCACGTGACCTCGAGGCCGGAGGTGATCTGGTCGTCGCCCTTGCCGGTCCCGTGGTTGTTCTTCCAGCCCAGGCCCTGCATCTCCAGCCCTGCGGCCTCGGGGTTGTCCTCCACGTTCTCATCGGACGCGGCACCGTGGGTCTTGCCGAACGTGTGACCGCCGGCGATGAGGGCGACGGTCTCCTCGTCGTTCATCGCCATGCGCGCGAACGTCTCGCGGATGTCGCGGGCCGCGGCGATCGGGTCCGGATTGCCGTTGGGACCCTCCGGGTTGACGTAGATCAGTCCCATCTGGACGGCGGCGAGAGGACGCTCCAGCTCGCGGTCGCCCGAGTAGCGCTCGTCGCCCAGCCAGGTCGTCTCCGGGCCCCAGTACACATCGTCGTCCGGCTCCCACGCGTCGACCCGGCCGCCGGCGAAGCCGAAGGTCTCGAAGCCCATGGACTCCAGCGCCACGTTCCCGGCGAGGATCATCAGGTCGCCCCAGCTGAGCGCCTGACCGTACTTCTTCTTGACCGGCCACAGCAGGCGACGGGCCTTGTCGAGGCCCACGTTGTCCGGCCAGCTGTTCAGCGGGGCGAACCGCTGCTGCCCGGTCCCGCCGCCGCCGCGCCCGTCCGTGACGCGGTAGGTGCCTGCGCTGTGCCAGGCCATGCGGATGATGAGCGGACCGTAGTGGCCGAAGTCGGCGGGCCACCAGTCCTGCGAGACCGTGATGACCTCGTGGATGTCCTTCTTCACCTCGGCGAGGTCGAGCGCCTCGAACGCGGCCTTGTAGTCGAAGCCCGCGTCGAGCGGATTGCGCTCAGCGGTGTTCTTCGCCAGGATCCGGACGTTGAGCTGCTCCGGCCACCACACGCGGTTGGCCGAGCCCATCGTGGGGTGCGGCTGGGCATGCACGACCGGGCATGCGCCCGCGTCGTTCGGCTCGTCCGTCACGGTGACGGACTGGTCGATGTCGGTCGTGTCGTCGGTCCCCGGCGTCTGGAGATCGGTCATGGGTGTCCTTCCCTTGATTGCGGTCGATGAGGTGCGGTGGGGTCGGTGAGGAACGGCCGGAGCCGTTGCGGGAGGAGGGGGGTCAGGCGGGGTCAGTCTCCGCAGCGCACGCCGCGCACAGGCCCCAGTAGGTGACCTCGGCGGTCGCGATCCGGTATCCGTGCGTCTCGCTCGGGATCAGGCACGGCGCGTGGCCGGTGGCGCAGTCGACGTCCTCGACGCCCCCGCAACGCGTGCAGATGAGGTGATGGTGGTTGTCGTCGACCCGCAGCTCGAAGAGCATGGGGTGCCCCGCGGGCTCGATGCGTCGCACGATGCCGGCCGCGGCGAAGTCGCCTAGTGCGTTGTAGACCGACTGACGACTCGTGGAGGCCAGCGCCGGGCGCACCCGCTCGTACACGTCCTCCGCACTCGCATGCGGCTGGGCGCGCAGCGCCTCGAAGACCTGGCGGCGGGACTCCGTCACACGCAGGCCCGCACGCCGGATCGCCGCCTCCGCGACGAGGGGGGCGTGCGTCTCGGTCATGTCGCCAGCCTACCTGTTTCTTTGAATCATTCAAGACAACCTCGGTCCCGGGCGCGTCGCCGCAGTGGCCCCGCCGACAGGCGCTCGCCTCGGCGGCGCGCCTCGGAGCCGGTCGTCGCGGGGCGCGGGATCATCGGGAGAGCGCGACCCCCACCGCCGCTCCGAAAGGACCTCGAGCGCCATGAGCGACACCCCTGTCAGCGTTCCGCCTCCCCCCTACGGCACCCGCCTGGTCGCGGAGGCCTTCGGCACGTTCCTCCTGGTCTTCGGCGGGATCGGGACGGCCCTGTTCGCCTCGACGCGATTCACCGATCCGGCGGCGGGCCCGGGCGTCTACCTGGCCGTCGCGCTCGCTTTCGGCCTGACCGTCGTCGTCGGCGTCTACACGTTCGGGCCGTTGTCCGGCGGCCACTTCAACCCGGCCGTGTCGATCGGCGCCGCCGCGGCGGGACGCCTGCCGTGGCGGGACGTCGGCGGCTACGTCGTGGCGCAGTTCGTCGGCGGCGCCGTCGCGACGACCGTGCTGACGCTCCTGGGCACCTTCGGCCCCGACGGATGGCTCGCCCGGGTGCAGGACGGCGGATTCGCGAGCAACGGCTGGGGCGAGAGATCCCCGGGCGGATTCGGGATGTTCGCCGCCATCACCGCCGAGATCGTCCTCACCGCCGTCTTCCTGTTCGTCATCCTCGGCACGACCCACCCCCGCCGGGGCACCCCGTTCGCCGGTCTCGCGATCGGGCTCTCGCTGACCCTGATCCACCTCGTCAGCATCCCGATCGACGGCACGTCGGTAAACCCCGCGCGCTCTCTCGCGACGGCGATCTACGGGGGCATCGTCCCCCTGTCGCAGCTGTGGGTCTTCCTCGTCTTCCCGTGCGTCGGAGCCCTCATCGCCGGGTACGCGCACCGCGCGCTGTTCGAGGGACGCGCACCGCACGCGGACCCGGCCTGACCGGGCCGCCGCCGCGCGCCTCGTGGGTTCAGCGGGCGCCGCTCAGCCGGCCATGAGCGTCGGCGTCCCGGCCTCGTACTCGACGAGATCGCCCGTCTCCCCCTGCCGGGCGGCCCGACGCCCGACGCCGAGCATGTACACGAGGAACACGGCGAGCGCGGCGACGCCGATCCCGATCTTGATCGGCCAGGGAAGCGCCCAGCCCGTGACGAACCCCTCGACGAGTCCCGCCAGCGCCAGTGCGAACACGAGCCCCATCGCGACGGTGGCGAGGGATCGCCCCGCCTCGGCGAGCGCGGCGCCGCGGGTGCGGGCCCCGGGCGCCACCCAGGCCCAGAAGACGTGGAGACCGGCCGCCGCCGCGACGAAGATGCAGGTCAGCTCCAGCAGCCCGTGCGGCAGGAGATACAGCACAGCGACGTCGCCGCGGCCGTGAGCCGCGAGGATGGCGATCGCGACTCCCACGTTCATGGCGTTCTGCACGATCGCGTACACGGGCCAGATCCCCGTCACCCCGAAGAGCACGCACTGCGCGGCGATCCACGCATTGTTGGTCCAGACCATGCCGGCGAACACCGCCGGCGGGTTCTCGGTGTAATACCCGGTGAAGTCCTCGTCGGCGTACTGCGCGAGCAGGTCCGGCGGGCCGAGCGCCGCCACGAGGGCGGGGTCGGAGGAGATCCATGCCGCGGTCCCCGCGATGATGACGAGGGCGACGAGCGTGACCGCGAGAGTCGTCCAGCGCAGTCGGTACAGCGCGGCCGGGAGCTGCCGGGCGAAGAAGCGCCCAGTCTGGACGAGGATGTTGTCCGCGGCCCCGGTCAGCCGCAGGCGTGCCCGCGCGAGGATCGTCGACACGTAGGCGCTCTGCGGCGACGTCCCGACCGAGGTCTTCAGGTCCGCGAGGTCCGCCGAGGCCGCGCGATAGCGCATGATCAGCTCGTCGACGCCCTCTCCGTCCAGGCGTGCGCGCGTCAGCTCGTCCAGGCGCGCCCACTCGGCGCGGCGGGCATCGGCGAGGGCGTCGGCATCCACCCGATTCACTGTACGCGTCCCGAGCGTCGGCAGCGTCAGCCCTGTCAGCCGCCGCGGACCGCAGCGGAGAACACGCACAGCGGCAGCGGGACAGGAACGGCGGCTCCGCGTGAGCGTGTGGTCTCCGGGGGTGCGCGTGGTCCTCTCGTTCGCACGGCATGCGCACGATACGGCGGCGAGTCCCCGGTCCCGACTCCGCGCGAGCGTGTGGTCTCCGCCGCTGCTCGGCCCGGCTCGCGGCGCGACCGCACGGAGGTGGCGCTCCGCAGGCAACCGACCCGACCGGGCCGCGTCTGATTTACTGTCCTCATGTCCGAACCGCAGGCCGCCGTCTCCCGGCCTGCCGACGACGAGGTGCTCTCCGGCGAGGCCGTCGCGATCGACGTGCAGCCGGTCGGCTTCTTCCTCCGGGCCCTCGGCGCGGCGATCGACGTCCTGCTGTCGCTGATCGTGATGGCCGCCTTCCTGTTCCTGCGGCTGTGGCTCGTCTCGGCGCTCGGATTCGACCCTGCCATCGACCGCATCCTCACCGTCCTCATGGCGGTCGTCGCCTTCGTGGTCGTGCCCTGCACGATCGAGGTGGCCACCCGCGGGCGCAGCCTCGGGCGGCTCGCCGTCGGCGGGCGGATCGTCCGCCTCGACGGCGGTGCGACCGGCTTCCGCCACGCCTTCATCCGCGCGCTCATCGGCGTCCTCGAGATCTACATGACTTTCGGCGCCGTCGCCGTGCTGACCGGCGCGTTCTCCGCCCGCTCGCAGCGCCTGGGTGACCTCGTCGCGGGCACGTACAGCCAGAGGGTGCGCACGCCCCGGCTGCCCGTGCACACGCCGAGCATGCCGCCCGCCCTGGCCGAGTGGGCGCGGGTCGCGGACGTCGCCCGGATGCCCGACCGCCTCGCGCGGAGGATCTCGCAGTTCCTGGAGCACGCCGACCGTCTGCTGCCCGCGGCGCGCGTCCGCGTCGCCCACGAACTGCTCACGGAGGCCGCGCCGTACATCTCCCCCCTGCCTTCCGCTCCGGACGAGGTGGTGCTGGTCGCGGCGACCGTCCTGCGCCGGGAACGCGAGACGCGCGCGCTGCGGATCGCGGACGAGCGCGCAGAGCAGCTCACCGGAATGCGCCTGCGCTCCTGACCCCGCCCCGCCCCATCCGCGCCGGGGACCGATCCGTCAGTAGCGGTAGTCGTCCCGCTTGTACGGACCCTCGACCGGCACGCCGATGTACGCGGCCTGCGCGGGCGTGAGCTCGGTCAGGACCGCGCCCAGCGCGTCCAGATGCAGACGGGCCACCTTCTCGTCCAACGCCTTCGGCAGGGTGTACACGCCCAGCGGGTACTGCTCCGGGCGCGTGAAGAGCTCGATCTGGGCGAGCACCTGATTGGTGAACGAGGCGCTCATCACGAACGACGGGTGCCCGGTCGCGTTGCCGAGGTTCATCAGCCGGCCCTCGCTGAGCACGAGGATGCTGCGCCCGGTGGGCAGTCGCCACTCGTGCACCTGCGGCTTGATCTCGACCGCCTCCGCGCCCTCCAGCGCGGCCAGCCCGGCGATGTCGATCTCGTTGTCGAAGTGGCCGACGTTGGCGACGATCGCGAGGTGCTTGAGAGCGAGCATGTCCGCCGTGGTGACGACATCGCGGTTGCCCGTGCCGGTCACCACGATGTCGACCTGGGGCGCCACGTCCGCCAGGCGCGCCACCTGGAACCCGTCCATCGCCGCCTGCAGCGCGCAGATCGGATCGACCTCGCTGACGAGCACCCGCGCCCCCTGGCCCCGCAGGGCCTCGGCCGCGCCCTTCCCGACGTCGCCGTAGCCGCAGACGAAGGCGACCTTGCCACCGATGAGGACGTCGGTGGCGCGGTTCAGCCCGTCCGGCATCGAGTGGCGGATCCCGTACTTGTTGTCGAACTTCGACTTCGTCACGGAGTCGTTGACGTTGATCGCGGGGAACAGCAGCTCCCCCGCGGCCTCCAGTTCATAGAGCCGGTGCACGCCGGTCGTGGTCTCCTCCGTGACGCCGACGATGCCGGCCGCCGCCCTGGTCCACCGCTGGGGATCCGCGTCCAGCGACCGTCGCAGCAGATCCAGGACGATCCGGTACTCCGGCGCGTCGTCGGCGCCGGCCTCGGGCACGGATCCGGCCGCCTCGAACTCGCGCCCCTTGTGGACGAGGAGGGTCGCGTCCCCACCGTCGTCGAGGATCAGGGTCGGGCCGTCGTGGCCCGTGGCGGACCAGTCGAAGATGCGGGCCGTGCAGCCCCAGTACTCCTCGAGGGTCTCCCCCTTCCACGCGAACACGGACACGCCGGCCGGCTCGTCCAGCGTGCCGTCCGGGCCGACCACGACCGCCGCGGCGGCCTCGTCCTGCGTGGAGAAGATGTTGCAGCTGGCCCAGCGGACCTCGGCCCCGAGCGCCACGAGCGTCTCGATGAGCACCGCGGTCTGCACCGTCATGTGCAGGGACCCGGCGATCCGCGCACCCTTCAGCGGCTGGGACGGCCCGTACTCCGCGCGCAGCGCCATGAGCCCGGGCATCTCGTTCTCGGCGAGCCGGAGCTGGTGGCGGCCTGCCTCGGCCAGGGAGAGATCGGCGACGGCGTACTCGGGCGTGGTCGGCATCCGACCATCATCCCACTCCCCGCCTGGCCGGTGCAGACGGATCGTCACACGCGGATGTCAGGCGCGGAGGGTCTCGTGGCGGACGACGATCCACCCGGCCGGGACCGAGAGCCGGTCGGCGTGGATGGCGCAGAGGTCGTGCGCGTGCGGATCGTTCTCGGCGCCCAGCGGACCCAGCGCGGCCATCTGGTCGCCGTAGTCATAGGTGAGCGTGGCCACGGCCTCTCGCGCGCAGCCGACCTTGGAGCAGAGTCGTCCGGACATCGATGCCAGCCTAGGCCCGGTGCCGCCGTGTCGGCGGGACGCCGCGCGGACTTCCTCGGTCCTGCCCGCGAGACCCCCTCGTCCCGCCCGGACCCCCTCCCAGATCCGTGTGTGGAAGGGGGTATGGGCGGGCGGAGGGGGTCTCGCGTCGTGCGCTGGCGGACCTAGACTGGCGGCATGCACCGCCGTCGCCCGTCGCGCAACGCCGTCCCGCCTCGTCGGGCCGCGCGTCACGGCCGCCACGGCCGCCTCGGCCGGAGCCCGGTCGTCCGGCCGCCGCTGCCTCCGCTGGACGGCCGCCTGGACCGCTTCGATCTCGCCGTCGGCACCGCGGTCGACTTCCTCCGCTCCACGTGGCCGGAGCTGCGCGACGTGCGCTTCGACATCGCCTCCATGCCGTCCGTCGTCGACGGCGAGCGGGTGCCGCGCTGGCACGTGGACACCCAGCGGCAGCGGATCGTCCTGTACCGGGTGCCGATCGAGCGGCTGCTCGTGCCCGGGCACGACGACGACCTGCACCGGCGGGTGGCGACCGAGGGCGCGGTCTTCCGCGCTGCCGCGGAGTACGCCGGGCGCGACCCGTGGGAGTTCGGCGCGCCGGGACACCCGGACGACTGAGCGCGTCGTCGCGGCCGGCGGACGACTGAGCGCGTCAGCGGCGTCCGGACGACCCGCCCTAGGGGTAGACGGTGATCTGCGGAGACGTCGCGGTCGCCGGCCACACGGGATAGCCGGCGATCTGCGAGGGCCCCGAGAACGCGACCGCCGCGCGCACCGGCGTCGCGGACGTCATCGTGTACACCTGCTCGCCGTCCACCGCCGAGACCGCGGATCCGCCCGCGGGCACCTGGACCGTGACCGGGGCGCCCCCGCCGACCGGCTCCAGCGTCACCTCGGCGTCGACCGATCCGTCGTTGTGCAGGTGCAGCGTCGGCGACGGGCCCTTCGCGACCGCGAAGGCGGTCGTCCCCTCCAGCTCCGGCGCCGGGGTCATCCACGCGAAATCGGCCCCGCCGCCGCGTCCCGTCGTCTGCCAGGCCGCGGCCACGACAGGGGCGCTCGCGTCGATGTCGATGCTGTAGAGGCCGGGCTTCAGTTCGGACATGTCGACCTCGGCGGGCTGCCCCTCCGTGAGCGACACGCTCTTGGGCTCGCCGACCGCGGCGCCGCTGTCCGCCAGGCGCGCCTGCAGGGTCACCGTCGCGTCCGACGACGGGGCCAGCAGGCGCACGACCGTCGACGCCCCCTCCCCGTCCGGCGGCAGCACGACGCGCACCCCGAGCAGGGAGACCTCGGTGTCCGGACGAAGGACGCCGTCCTGGACGTCGATCCCGGCCGGGTCCAGCGTGCGGATGAGGCTCGACTGCAGAGCGACCCGCACCGGAGCGCCCTCGGCCGTGGCCTGGACGACGGGAGCGGTCTGCCCGGCGGCGCCGGAGGCGAGCGGGACCGAACGCTGCGACCCCGGAGGGATCACGAGCTCGCTCGTCGTGCGCTCCCCCTGCGTGCCGAAGAACCGGAACGTCACCGTGGCGGTGACGTCGCTCGGGTTCGCGACGAGGATGACGTCCCCCGATCCCGTCCCGGCGGCGCCCCCGACGATCCACGACTCCATGCTGGGCGTGCGGCAGGCGGCGGCGGCGTATCCGGACACGTCCGGAGCCGCGATCGCGACCGACTCGGCGGCGGCGGCCTGTGCGGGCTCCCGGTCCACCGGAGGAGCGACGAACATCGGAGACTCCGTGGTGCCGTCGACGTCGGGGATCGCGATCGTCCGCTCCTCGAGCCGAACCCCGTCGACGGCGCCGCGCACGATCTCGGGCGTCCCCGCGGTGGAAAGGCGCCCGGCGTCCTGCGCGTCACGCCCGAGAGCGCGGAAGGGGCCTGAGCAGGTGAGCAGCGCGTCCCCGGCGACGGGGGCGACGGAGCGGTGCGCGGGCTCCTGCGCGACGACCGGCCAGGCGGCAGGCACGGCCAGGACGACGCCGGCGACGCACGCGGCGCTGACGACGACGCCCGCGATCACCCGCGCACTGG
>NZ_BCRA01000144.1 GCF_001552355.1 Microbacterium resistens NBRC 103078 | reverse complement strand
CCTAGCGCGGGGCGAGGACGAGCAGATCGCCGACCTCGCAGTCCAGGGCGTCGCAGATGGCGCGGAGCGTGGAGTAGCGGATCGCGCGCGCCCGGTCGTTCTTGAGCACCGACAGGTTCACGATGCTGACGCCGACCCGATCGCTGAGCTGGGTCAGGGTCATCCCGCGCGCGGCGAGCAGTTCGTCGAGGCGGCAGTGGATGCCGGTGTCCTCGTCGTCCTGCGCGGCCGGGGTCATACGAGTCCCTCCGTGTCCTTCTGCAGCCGAACCCCACGGCGGAACGCTCGGCCGAGGAGGCCCACCGCGATCCCCGTCGCGCAGACCGGCGCCCACAACCAGAGCTCGGCGGGGTGCAGCGGCTCGCCCGGTCCCGCTCCCAGGGCGCTTGTCACCCCGTTGCGTCCGACCGTGTCCAGGCCCAGGGCGACGAGCGTGCCGACGACGAGCGTCCAGCCGATCAGGTCGAACGCGCGGGCGGTGGCCGGTGCGAACACCCGGCCTCGCAGGAAGCTCCATGCGATCCACATGACTCCGGCCGTGATCGTCAGCGCGGTGAGGGTGCCCGCGACGATCGATGCGACGATGGCGGCGGTGGCCATGGCGTCGACGCCCGGGGCGATGACCAGAGCGTGAGTCGCATAGCCGTGTAGGTCCGTCGCGCCGGCATCGATGGTGGCCTCGATCGGCTGCTGATCGATGGGCAGCGTCCAGGCGATCCCGTCCGACCGGAACGTGGTGAGGATGCGGGCCGTCGTGAGCCAGGCGATGACGATGACGGCGGCAGCGCCCAGGAGGAGGACGGTGACGGCGTCCGCGCGCTCTGAACGGGACGGCGAGCGCTGTTCCGGGGTCATACGAGTCCCTCCGTGTCCTTCTGCAGTCGGGTGCCGAGCGAGAACGCGGACGCGACGAGCGCGAGCGCGAATCCCCATCCGACGGGGGCGAGGTCGATCTCCGCGAGGAGGGGCCAGAGGACGTCGTGCACGCCCGGATCCACGGAGGCGAGGGCGTCGACCGCGACCGCGCGCCCGAAGGCGCCGGCGGCCTGGCCGAGGATTCCGCCGGCGAGGACCAGGACCGCCGCGATCCCGAGCGTCCAGGACATCGACGTGCGGAACGGCCGCGACCGGATGAGTGAGACGCCGAGCCACCAGGCGACCCCGCAGACCCCCACCGTGGCCAGCGCGGGAAGCGCGCCTTCGAGCAGGAGGAGCCAGCGGGCCCCGGCGGCGAGGTCCGTGAACGTGACGACGGCGGAGGCGTACTGCGACGCGGCGATGCCGGGAGCATCCGCGAGCACTGCGACGGATTCGGCGTCGTGCACGGGCATCGGCACCGAGACCTGCGCGCTGAACAGGTCCGCGGCGCGCACCGCGATCGCCGCGATCGATGCGATCGCGACGCTGACCGCGGCCGTGGCGATAACGCCGAGAGCCACGGCGTCGCCGCGGGAGAGGCGGGCGGGTGCGGTGGTCATGACTCCTCCTTCGGTGCGGGGCACCGGATCCGGTACTTATCGATTTTCGTTAACATAACGATTGTCGATAAGGGTGTCAACGGGAGGAGCGCGTTTCGTCTCGCGGAGACCTGCACTGAGCGAGCGCAGCGAGTCGAAGTGTCGCTCAACGACCGGACGGGCCTCGGTCGTTGAGCGAGGAGCGCAGCGACGAGTCGAAACGTGGTGAGCGCGTTTCGTCTCGCGGAGACCTGCACGGAGCGAGCGCAGAGAGTCGACGTGTCGCTCAACGACCGGCGGGGAGGTTGTCTCGCGCCACTCCGCGCGACGGTCGGAAGCACCCATGTGACGCCGCGCGGCGCCAGGGGGTATGCCGACGGCGAACACGGGCATACGCCGCCCGCGCGCTGGTTACTCTCGATGTACCGGCACGGAAAGTGCCCACGGCCCGTGCAGACGGGCACGCGAACAAGGAGTGACATGTTCGAGAGATTCACCGACCGAGCCCGTCGTGTGGTCGTCCTCGCCCAGGAAGAGGCGAAGATGCTCAACCACAACTACATCGGCACCGAGCACATCCTGCTCGGGCTCATCCACGAGGGCGAGGGCGCCGCCGCCAAGGCGCTGGAGTCGCTGGGGATCTCCCTCGACGCCGTCCGCGAGCAGGTGCAGGACATCATCGGCCAGGGTCAGCAGCAGCCGACCGGGCACATCCCCTTCACCCCGCGGGCCAAGAAGGTCCTGGAGCTGAGCCTGCGCGAGGCGCTGCAGCTCGGCCACAACTACATCGGCACCGAGCACATCCTCCTCGGCCTCATCCGCGAGGGCGAGGGCGTGGCGGCCCAGGTGCTGGTCAAGCTCGGCGCCGACCTGAACAAGGTGCGCCAGCAGGTCATCCAGATGCTGTCCGGGTCGCCCGGGCGCGAGCCCGCGGCCGTCTCCGGCGCCGCGCACGACTCGCAGCAGTCGGCGCAGGGCGGCTCGCAGGTCCTCGACCAGTTCGGTCGCAACCTGACCCAGGCCGCGCGGGACAACAAGCTCGACCCCGTGATCGGGCGCGAGAAGGAGATCGAGCGGGTCATGCAGATCCTGTCCCGCCGCTCCAAGAACAACCCCGTCCTGATCGGCGAGCCCGGCGTCGGCAAGACCGCCGTCGTGGAGGGGCTGGCCCAGGCGATCGTGAAGGGCGACGTCCCCGAGACGCTGAAGGACAAGCAGCTCTACTCGCTGGACCTCGGCTCGCTCATCGCTGGATCCCGCTACCGCGGCGACTTCGAGGAGCGCCTGAAGAAGGTCACCAAGGAGATCCGCACGCGCGGCGACATCATCGTCTTCATCGACGAGATCCACACCCTCGTGGGTGCGGGCGCCGCCGAGGGCGCGATCGACGCGGCCAGCATCCTGAAGCCGCTGCTCGCTCGCGGGGAGCTCCAGACCATCGGCGCCACCACGCTCGACGAGTACCGCAAGCACTTCGAGAAGGACGCCGCGCTGGAGCGCCGGTTCCAGCCGATCCAGGTGCAGGAGCCGAGCCTTCCGCACGCGATCAACATCCTCAAGGGCCTGCGCGACCGTTACGAGGCGCACCACAAGGTGCAGATCACGGACGGCGCGCTCGTCGCCGCGGCGAACCTCGCCGACCGCTACGTGAGCGACCGGTTCCTGCCGGACAAGGCCATCGACCTGATCGACGAGGCCGGTGCTCGCCTCCGCCTGTCGATCCTGTCCTCCCCGCCGGAGCTGCGCGAATTCGACGAGAAGATCGCCAAGGTCCGCGAGGAGAAGGAGGCGGCCAGCGAGGAGCAGGACTTCGAGAAGGCGGCGTCGCTGCGCGACCAGGAGAAGGAGCTGCTCGCCGAGCGGCTGCGCCTGGAGAAGCAGTGGCGCTCGGGCGACGTCGCCACGCAGGCGGTCGTCGACGAGGGCCTGATCGCCGAGGTCCTCGCGCAGGCCACGGGCATCCCGGTGTTCAAGCTCACCGAGGAGGAGTCCAGCCGCCTGGTCTTCATGGAGAAGGCTCTGCACCAGCGCGTCATCGGCCAGGAAGAGGCCATCGCGGCCCTGTCGAAGACGATCCGTCGTCAGCGTGCGGGCCTGAAGGACCCCAAGCGTCCGTCGGGGTCGTTCATCTTCGCCGGTCCCACCGGCGTCGGCAAGACCGAGCTGGCCAAGGCGCTGGCCGAGTTCCTGTTCGACGACGAGGCGGCGCTGATCTCGCTCGACATGAGCGAGTTCGGCGAGAAGCACACGGTCTCCCGCCTGTTCGGCGCTCCTCCCGGATTCGTCGGCTTCGAGGAGGGCGGGCAGCTCACCGAGAAGGTGCGGCGCAAGCCGTTCTCGGTCGTGCTCTTCGACGAGATCGAGAAGGCGCACCCGGACATCTTCAACTCTCTCCTGCAGATCCTCGAGGAGGGTCGTCTCACCGACGGCCAGGGCCGGATCGTGGACTTCAAGAACACCGTGATCATCATGACCACCAACCTCGGTGCGCGTGACATCGCGGGCGGTCCCGTCGGGTTCCAGATCGAGGGAGACAACTCCACCAGCTACGAGCGGATGAAGGGCAAGGTGAACGAGGAGCTGAAGCGCAACTTCAAGCCCGAGTTCCTGAACCGTGTCGACGACATCATCGTGTTCCCGCAGCTGTCGAAGACGGAGCTCATCCAGATCGTGGACCTCTTCACGAAGCGTCTGGGCGAGCGTCTGCTGGACCGCGACATGACGATCGAGCTGTCCCAGGCCGCCAAGGAGCGCCTCATCGAGGTCGGCTTCGACCCGGCGCTCGGGGCCCGGCCGCTGCGCCGCGCGATGCAGCACGAGGTCGAGGACCGGCTCAGCGAGAAGATCCTGCACGGCGAGCTGGACTCCGGCGACCACGTGAAGGTCGACTTCGCGGACGGCGAGTTCCAGTTCGAGCACGGCCCGCGGGGCGAGCGCGTCTCGGTCGGCGTGAACACCGGCGGCGACATCTCGGCCACCCCGGACCTGGCGGTCGCCAGCGGCGAGTGATCCCGGATCGACGACGAAGGGGCGGATGCTTCGGCATCCGCCCCTTCGTCGTCTCCGGTCGAGTATCGAGTGGTCACTTTCTGTGGGTTGCGCGGCTCTGAACCCACAGAAACTGACCACTCGATCGGGGGCAGCGGCGATGCGGAGCGTCTGCTGTGCGGACGAGAGGCGGACGAGAGGCGGCCGGGGCGGGGTCGTCCTGCTCGGGTGACGCGGCTGCCGGTTCTAGGCTGGATGACGTGAGCTACACCGTCCGCGCCGCGCGCAGCACCGACATCCTCGGCATCCACGGACTGCTGGAGCCGTTGGTGGAGCGACGCATCCTGCTCGGCAAGGACCTCGCGGTGCTCTACGGGGCGGTCCAGGAGTTCGTCGTCGCGGAGAAGGACGGCGAGCTGATCGGCTGCGGAGCCCTGCACGTCATGTGGGAGGACCTCGGCGAGGTGCGCACGCTGCTCGTGCGCGAGGACTGGCTGCGGCACGGCGTCGGCCGGCGGATCGTGGAGCGGCTGGAGGAGAACGCGCGCGGTCTCGGGCTCACGCGCCTGTTCTGCCTCACCTTCGAGGTGGACTTCTTCACCCGTCGCGGATTCGAGCCCATCGGCGAACAGGTGGTGGATCCCGATGTGTACGCGCAGCTGCTGCGCAGCGGCGACGAGGGAGTCGCGGAGTTCCTCGACCTGGCCCACGTCAAGCCCAACACGCTCGGCAACACGCGGATGCTCAAGCGGCTGTGACCGGGGCGTCGCATGTCGTCGGAGCCTCGGCCCGACGTAGCCTGGTGCCATGAACCCCCGTCAGTCCGCTGCGGTCTACCGTCGCCGCAGGATCGTGTTCTTCGGCGGGGTCATCGTCGTCCTCGCGATCCTGGTCGTCCTCGTCTGGTCCCTGATCGCCCGATCCTGGTCCGAGGGCTCCGGTCCGGCGCCGACGCCGAGCACGTCGTCGTCCGCGTCTCCGGACCCGGCGACGAGCACCGCGCCCCCCGCCGACGGCGGGACGGGGGCGGAGACGAGCCCGCCGGCCTCGGAGGGCGCGACACCACCCCCGGAGGACGGGACAGGCGCGTGCCAGGCGGCCGGGATCGCCGTCGAGGCGGTCACGGACGCCTCGTCCTACGGTCCCGACGTGCAGCCGCAGCTCTCGATCTCGCTCACGAACACGGGGGCCCAGGACTGCACCATCAACGTCGGGACGACGCAGCAGCGCTTCGAGATCAAGAGCGGCGACGACGTGTGGTGGCGATCGACCGACTGCCAGCAGAACCCCAGCGACATGGTGGTGACCCTGAAGGCCGGGTCCACCGTGACCAGCTCTCAGCCCGTGGTCTGGGACCGCACGCGATCCACGCCCGAGACGTGCGGATCGGCGGAGCGTCAGCGGGCCCCCGGAGGCGGGGCGACCTATCACCTGAGCGTGTCGATCGGCGGGTTCGACAGCGCGCAGAGCACGGCGTTCACGCTGGAGTGACGTCGCGCACGCGGTGACAGCGGCGTTTGTTTGGGATACCATGGATCTAGCCTCCGCGCATCGGGCGGCAGCCATCCCCAGTGGCGTCGAATCCCCGCGTCCCCAGCGCATCGACATTCGCCGCTTCCGGAGGCTTCAGGAACCCCTCGACGCCCAGTCCCCAAAATGAGCGTTCGGGGGGTTCCGTTCTCCTAGGCTGGGAGGATGGCCGCGAAGAAGGCGAAGAAGAAGGCGCCCGCTCCCGAGGCGTTCCGATCCGAGGCGCTGGCTCAGGCCCTCGAGAAGCAGGACATGGCGGCGGTTGCCCTGGCGCTGCGCAACGGCAACACGGTCGTCCCGCTCATCCGTCCGGGCGCGCGCGACAACCCGCTCGACGGCGGCGAGGTCTGGACCTACCGGGACCCCTCCACCGGGGACGTGGCGCTCCTGCTGTTCAGCGACGCAGCCCACAAGCCGGCGAACCTGCCGCCGGGCGTGGGCATCTACTCGCCGGCCTGGCTGCGCTCGTTCCTGACGACGCACCGGGACACGATCACGACCGTGTTCCTCGACATCGCGGGCCCGCATCCCATGCAGGCGCCGCCGGACGAGCTCCTGCGCGCCCTCGAGGTCTGAGTCCTCCACGCCGGACCGTCGGTCCCAGACGGTGAGCGGAACCAGGCGGTGAACAGGTCAGAACGCGGGGACCTCGGCCTCGCGGCGGGGAGCGGTCCTCGCGTGGACGTCGTCGATCGCGGCGCGCAGCGTCCCGGATCGGTCGTCGATCACGTGCGCGTAGCCGAGCCGCGCGGCCTCGGCCCGGCGCTGCGCCGCCTGGGTGACCGGCCGGACCTCGCCCGCGAGACTCAGCTCGCCCACGGCGGCGAGCGTCCTCGGCACCGCGCTGTTGGCCAGCGTTCCCGCGACCGCGATCGCGATGGCGAGATCCGCGGCGGGCTCCGTGAAGCGCACCCCGCCCACCGTCGACACGTACACGTCCTTGTCACTGGTCTTCACGCCGGCGCGGCGTTCGAGCACGGCGAGCACCATCGCCACCCGTGACGCGTCCAGGCCGTTGACCACGCGCCGGGGGTTCGGGGCGGTGCTCGGGATCGTCAGCGCCTGCACCTCGACGGGCAGGGCGCGACGCCCCTCCAGGGCGATGGCCACGCACGTTCCGGGCTCCGGGCGCCCGTGCGAGAGGAAGAGGCTGCTCGGATCCGGAACCTCGGCGATGCCGTCGCCGGTCATTTCGAAGCACCCCACCTCGTCGGTCGGCCCGAACCGGTTCTTCAGAGCCCGCACGAAGCGCAGGGCGGTCTGCCGGTCGCCCTCGAAGTGGCACACGACGTCGACGAGGTGCTCCAGGACGCGTGGTCCGGCGACCTGGCCGTCCTTGGTGACGTGCCCGACGATCACGATCGGAAGGTCCCGTTCCTTGGCGACGCGGATCAGCGCGGAGGCGACCTCCCGCACCTGACTGGGCTGGCCGGCCGCGCCGTCGACGAGCGCCGAGGCCACGGTCTGCACGGAATCGACGATCACCAGGTCGGGCGCGACCTCGTCGATGTGTCCGAGGACCGTCGCGAGATCGGTCTCGCTGGCGAGGTAGAGCTCGTCGTGCAGCGCGCCCGTGCGCTCCGCGCGGAGGCGGACCTGCGCGGTGGACTCCTCGGCGCTGGCGTAGAGGACGCGACGGCCGGCGCGGGCGCTCGCCGCGGCGACCTCGAGTAGAAGGGTGGACTTGCCGACGCCGGGCTCCCCGCTGAGCAGGATCGCGGCTCCCGGGACGATCCCGCCGCCGAGGACCCGATCGAACTCGGCGACGCCGGTCGAGCGTCGCGGAGACTCCTGCGTGGTCACCGCCGTGATCGGCCGCGCCTGGCGTCCGGCGACCGGGGCGACCGCGGACACCTGGCGGACGATCCCGCTGCGAGCGGCCTGCTCGACGACCGTGCCCCACTGCTGGCACTCGCCGCAGCGGCCGACCCACTTCACCGTGGTCCATCCGCATTCCGAGCAGACGTACGCGGCGGGGGCGGGACGACGGGTGGCCATGAATTCAGGCTATCCGCCCCCTCCGACGTCGCGCCGCGCGCGGTCGGGTAGGGAGGGGGACTTGTTCGTGTCGCGGGTTCAGGCAGTCGCGCCAGGTCAGGCGGATCGTGGTGGCGCAGGCCTGATCTGGCACGTTTGCCTGATCCCGCGCGGGAGGGCGGGGGTCGGTAGCCTCGGAGGATGAGCGACTTCCGCAGCGTCGAGGAGCAGCAGCTCCGCATCCTCGACCGCATCACCCGGACCGCCGTCCGCGCTGTCCCGCTCGCCGAGGCCGCGGGGCGCACCCTGGCCGAGGACGCGCAGGCGCGCAGCGCGGTCCCTCCCTTCGACAACTCCGCGATGGACGGGGTCGCCGTGCGATTCGAGGACGTCGCGAATGCCTCGGCGGACGAGCCGGTGAGGCTGCGGGTGGTCGCGGACGTCCCGGCGGGCAGCGATCTCGATCCCGAGATGCCGGCCGGGTCGGCGGTGCGCATCATGACCGGCGCCCCCGTCCCGTCCGCCGCCGATGCGATCGTGCCTTTCGAGGACACCGAGGGCGGGCTGGCGGACTCCCTCGACACGGCCGTGGTGCGCCGTGCGCCGCGGGCCGCCGGAACGTTCGTGCGCCGTGCCGGAGACGACGTCGCCCCCGGCGATCGCGTGCTTCCCGCAGGGACGCTCCTCGGCGCGCGTCAGCTCGGCGCGCTCGCCTCGGCAGGGATCGCCGAGGTCCGCGTCTCCGAGCGTCCTCGCGTCGCGATCGTCTCGACCGGATCCGAGCTCGTGGCGCCCGGAAGCCCGCTGTCTCGCGGACGGATCCCGGACTCCAACGGCATCCTGCTCGCGGCCCTCGCCGAGGACGCCGCGGCAGAGGTCGTCCTCCGGGTCGTGGTGGACGACGAGGGTGCGGGGCCCGCCGAGGCCGTGCGCGAGGCGCGGACACACGGCGCCGAGGTCGTCGTCTTCTCCGGCGGGGTGAGCGCGGGCGCGTACGAGGTCGTGCGCCAGACCCTCGCCGCCGACATGGAGTTCGTCCGGATCGCGATGCAGCCGGGCAAGCCGCAGGGCTTCGGGGTCACGGAGGACGGCCTCCTGCTCTTCGGGCTGCCGGGCAACCCGGTCAGCGCCGCGGTGTCCTTCGAGGTGTTCGTGCGCCCGGCGCTGCTGGCGATGCAGGGACGCACGGCGGTGCACCGTCCGCTGTTGCGTCTGCCGGCCGCGGTCGAGTGGGGCACGCCGCCCGGCCGGCGTCAGTACCTGCCGGCGGTGATCGACCGGAGCGACCCCGCGGCGCCGCGAGTACGTCCGGCCACGGGCGGCGGATCCGGTTCGCACCTGGCCGTGGGACTGGGCTCGGCGGAGGCGTACGCGATCGTCCCCGCCGAGGTCGAGCGCGTGTCGGTCGGCGACCTCGTGGACGTCATGGCGCTCTGAGCTCCCGTCCGGCCTGGCGGGGTCGCGGGGCCCATCCGGATCGGACCTGACGTCGTTCGGGTGGCACCTCGGATCCATCTCGCCGAAACCCCCTCTGCGCGTCGATACCCCCTCGTATTCACGTATTTGCGAGGGGGTTTCGGCTCTTCGAGGGGGTTTCGCGGTCAGGGGCAGGGACGGAACGGCGGCACGGGACGGGAGAAGACCTGGGCGGGACGGGAGGAGACTTGGGCGGGACGGGAGGAGACCTGGACGGGTCAGTGGTCCCCGCCCGTGAGCTGGTCGAGAGCGTGGCGGGCGAGGGAGAGCACGAGCGGCATGCCATCGACGACGGCCTTGGGGGAACCGGGGAGGTTCACGATCAGCGCCGTGCCGGACACCCCGGCGACGCCGCGCGAGAGGAGAGCGCCGGGGGCGACCGCGGCGGACTGGCGACGCAGTTCCTCGGCGATCCCCGGGAGCGTCCGGTCGACGACCTGCATCGTGCCCTCGGGGGTCTGATCCCGCGGCGCGATACCGGTGCCGCCGGACGTGACGACGAGCCGCGCGCCGCCTGCGAGCAGCCGGCGAAGAC
>NZ_BCRA01000143.1 GCF_001552355.1 Microbacterium resistens NBRC 103078 | reverse complement strand
GGTCGTCGCCGCGCAGGGCGATCAGCCGCCACGGGCGCAGCGAGGAGTGGTCGGCGACGCGGCCCGCGGCGGCGACGAGCTCCGCGAGCGTCGCGGGCGAGGGCGCGTCATCGGTGACCTTCGACCAGGACTGTCGGGCGAGCGCGGCGTCGCGCGCGCTCACGGCGTGGTCTCGCCGGCGTCCGACTCGGGCTGGAACGACAGGGCGACCGAGTTCATGCAGTAGCGGTCTCCCGTGGGGGTGCCGAAGCCGTCGGGGAAGACGTGTCCCAGGTGCGAGCCGCACGCGGCGCACCGCACCTCCGTGCGCACCATGCCGAGGCTGGTGTCCTCGATCAGCTCGACCGCCTCGGGGCGGATCGACTCGTAGAAGCTCGGCCAGCCGCATCCCGAGTCGAACTTGGTGCCGCTGCGGAACAGCTCCGCTCCGCAGGCCCCGCAGGTGTAGAGGCCGGCCCGATGCTCGTCGAGCAGCTCGCCCGTCCACGGGCGTTCGGTCGCCGCCTCGCGGAGCACGGCGTACCGCTCGGCGCCGAGCTCCGAGCGCCACTCGTCGTCGGTCTTGTTCACGCGATAGTCCATGAGGTTCCTCCCGGAGTGCGGTTGCCCCTCCATTCTCGTCGCTTCCGCCGCCCCCGGGGTCGCGGTGCCGTGCCGGATGCGGGGATCGCGGAGCGCCTGCCGGGGTCGCCGGTCACGCGGACGTACGCTGAGCGGGATGACCGAGCAGCTGTCCGACCGCGATCGCGGCCTCCTCGCCTTCGAGGCGCGCTGGCCGCGCCACAGCGGGGCCAAGGAGGAGGCGATCCGCGTCGAGCTGGATCTGCCGCCCGCCCGGTACTACCTGCTCCTGGACCGGCTGATCGACACGGCGCCGGCGCTCGAGCACGATCCCCTGCTCGTGCGGCGTCTCCGGCGGATGCGGGACGAGGGCGAGCAACGGCGCGCCTCCCGCCTGTCCGGCGTCGCGCGCTGACGGCGTATCCCCCGGAGCGGGCGGTGGCACGCTCAGGGGGCGCACAGGCGTACCGCTAACATCGAGGGGTGCCCACACCCGATCGCGACCGCTTCGACGACGTCCCCCGCACGCACGGCCGCGTCGGCGCGCACCGGGCCGAGAACCCGGGCATGAACGGCTGGGTCGTGCTGCTGTGGTCGATCGTCGCGGCGCTGGTCCTGATCGTCGCCGGTGTGTTCGGCGCCATGGTCGTCATGGGCAAGATCTCCTTCGGTCCCGAGCCGACCGCGAGCGTCGCGCCGTCGAGCCCCGAGACCTCGGCGCCGACGCTCGACACCTCCTACGCGGTGCTCGTCCTCAACGCCACCACCGTGGACAACCTGGCCGCCACGGTGCGCGACTCGATCGTGACCGCCGGGTTCCCGGAGACCGCGGTGATCGCCAGCAACGCGGACGCCACCGACTTCCCGCAGACGACCGTGTACTTCCAGAACCCGGAGGACCAGGCCGCGGCCGAGGCGCTGGCCGGTCTGATCGGCGGAGCACAGGTCCTGCAGAGCGACGTGTACGCCGACGACGTGGTCGAGGGCCAGAAGCAGCTGACGGTGGTGATCGGTCTCGACCGGGTGCCGGCGGACGCGCCCGCCGAGGAGCAGCCGCCGGCCGACGAGCAGCCGCCGGCCGAGGACGCCTCCGCCGACACCACGGCGGAGGGGACCGCGGACAGCACGGCGGATGCGACCGCCGAGGCCGAGGCGGACGCCAGCGGAGACGCGACGGCGGAGTAGCGCCGGGGCGGCTTGCACTCGATGGGGGCGAGTGCCAGAATGGCATTAGCACTCGCTCTCGCTGAGTGCTAAACCCAACGCCTACGTCCAGGAGGGACGACACTACTCATGGCAAAGATCATCGCTTTCGATGAGGAGGCCCGCCGTGGCCTCGAGCGCGGCCTGAACATCCTGGCCGACGCGGTCAAGGTGACGCTCGGCCCGCGCGGCCGCAACGTCGTGCTCGAGAAGAAGTGGGGCGCCCCCACGATCACGAACGACGGCGTGTCGATCGCCAAGGAGATCGAGCTCGACGACCCGTACGAGAAGATCGGTGCGGAGCTCGTCAAGGAGGTCGCCAAGAAGACCGACGACGTCGCGGGTGACGGAACCACGACCGCGACCGTCCTCGCCCAGGCGCTCGTCCGCGAGGGCCTGCGCAACGTCGCCGCCGGCGCCGACCCGATCAGCCTGAAGAAGGGCATCGAGAAGGCCGTCGCCGCGATCACCGCCGAGCTGCTCGAGAACGCCAAGGAGATCGAGTCCAAGGAGCAGATCGCCGCGACCGCCTCCATCTCGGCGGCCGACACGGAGATCGGCGCGCTCATCGCCGAGGCCATCGACAAGGTGGGCAAGGAGGGCGTCGTCACCGTCGAGGAGTCGCAGACCTTCGGCACCGAGCTCGAGCTCACCGAGGGCATGCGCTTCGACAAGGGCTACCTGAACCCCTACTTCGTCACGGACCCGGACCGCCAGGAGGCCGTCTTCGAGGACCCGTACATCCTGATCGCGAACCAGAAGATCTCCAACATCAAGGACCTTCTGCCGGTCGTCGACAAGGTGATCCAGGACGGCAAGGAGCTCGTCATCATCGCCGAGGACGTCGAGGGCGAGGCGCTCGCGACCCTGGTGCTGAACAAGATCCGCGGCATCTTCAAGTCGGTCGCCGTCAAGGCCCCCGGCTTCGGCGACCGCCGCAAGGCCCAGCTGCAGGACATCGCGATCCTCACGGGCGGCACGGTCATCACCGAGGAGGTCGGTCTCAAGCTCGAGAACACCACCCTCGACCTGCTCGGCCGCGCGCGCAAGGTCATCGTCACCAAGGACGAGACCACGATCGTCGAGGGCGCCGGCGACGCCGACCAGATCGCCGGTCGCGTGACCCAGATCCGTCGTGAGATCGAGAACACCGACAGCGACTACGACCGCGAGAAGCTGCAGGAGCGCCTCGCCAAGCTCGCCGGCGGCGTGGCCGTCATCAAGGCAGGTGCGGCGACCGAGGTCGAGCTCAAGGAGCGCAAGCACCGCATCGAGGACGCCGTGCGCAACGCCAAGGCGGCCGTCGAGGAGGGCATCGTCCCCGGTGGTGGCGTGGCCCTCATCCAGTCCGGCACCAAGGCGCTGGCCGCCCTCGAGCTCTCGGGCGACGAGGCGACCGGTGCGAACATCGTGCGCGTCGCGATCGAGGCCCCGCTGAAGCAGATCGCCCTCAACGCCGGCCTCGAGCCGGGCGTCGTCGCGGCGAAGGTCTCGGAGCTCCCCGCGGGCCAGGGCCTGAACGCGGCCACCGGCGAGTACGGTGACATGTTCGGCCAGGGCATCATCGACCCGGCCAAGGTCACCCGTTCGGCGCTGCAGAACGCCGCATCGATCGCGGGTCTGTTCCTCACGACGGAGGCCGTCGTGGCGGACAAGCCGGAGAAGGCTGCGGCTGCTCCGGCCGACCCGACGGGCGGCATGGACTTCTGATCCCGCTCTGACGAAGAGGACCCCCGGCGTCTCGCCGGGGGTCCTCTTCGTTTCGGGGTACGCGGTGCCGGGTCAGCGGAACAGCGCCGCCGAGTACTGCTCGGCCTGCACATACTGCTGCCCCGCCTGATCCAGGGCCTGGGTGATCGCGGCCAGCGCCTGCTCCACCTGGCTCTGCGCGGCCTGCCACTGCTCGTTCGCGGACTGGAACGCCGCGGAGGCCCCGCCGGTCCAGGTGTTCTGCAGCATCGTGAAGTGTCCTCGCAGCGTGACGGTCTCCTGCTGGAGCCGCTCCACGGCGGCGCGCATGGAGTTGGTGACCGAGAAGACGTCGTCGGTGTTGACGGTGATGACGGACATGGGTGTTCCCTTCGAAGAGGCGTCAGCGGACGCTTCGACGCTACGGTCCGCGGCGTCCCCTCCGACGGCGCCTCCCACGATCCGTGGAGGAGGCGGAGGCGGGACCGGCCGGTGCAGGAGGAGCCGGCGGATCGGGTCAGAGGTCGAGGGGCTCGATGGGCTGGGTGTCCTGCAGGAGGTGCTCGGGCGTCGCACGGGACGGGGCGAGCGGGAGCTCCACGGTGAAGGTCGCCCCGCCCCCGTCGGTCTCGGTGACGTTCACGGAGCCCTGCAGAGCCTGGACGATCGAGGCCACGATGGCCAGTCCGAGCCCGGATCCGCCCGTCTCCCGGGCGCGGGAGCTGTCGGCCCGCCAGAAGCGCTGGAAGATCTGCTCGCGGATCGGTTCGGGGACGCCTTCGCCGTGGTCGACGATCGAGAACCAGCCGACACCCTTGTGGCGATCGGCGCCCACGACGATCTCGATCGGGGCGTCGTCCGCGGAGAAGCGCCGTGCGTTGCCGAGGAGGTTCGCGATCACCTGTCGGACCTTGTTCTCCTCGCCGAGCACGATCGGCGGAGTGGACACCGGCGCCACGACCGCCTCGGAGAAGTCGATCTGCGGCATCGGCGGCGTCTCGCGGGCCTTCCGGCGCAGGCGCGAGAGCGAGATCGGCACGCGGCCCCGGGTCCCGACCGGACGCGTCGTCGGCGTCTCCTCGGTCCGCGGTCGGTGCGGAAGATGGGGACGGTGGTTCGGGGTGCTCGTCGGAGTCGGGGTCGTGGTCTCCGCGGTCGTGTCGACGACCGTCACCGGCCGCCGCGGCGCCGCGGCGCGCAGGTCCAGGGCCGCGTCCTGGGCGAGGGGCCGCAGATCGAGCGGCTCGATCGTCAGCTCGCGCTGCTCGTCGAGGCGCGCGAGGGCCAGCAGGTCCTCGACGAGCACGCCCATCCGCAGTGCCTCCTTCTCGATCCGCTCCATGGCGCGGGCGGTGTCCTCCTCGCCCGAGATCGCGCCCATGCGGTACAGCTCGGCATAGCCGCGCACGCTCACCAGCGGGGTGCGCAGCTCGTGGCTGGCGTCGCCGATGAAGCGGCGCATGTGGCTCACCGTGCGGTCGCGCTGGGCGATGGAGGCGTCCAGCCGGTCGAGCATCGTGTTGATCGCGGTGTTGAGCCGGCCCACCTCGGTCGTGGGCTCGAGATCCGTCATGCGCTGGCTGAAGTCGCCCGCCGCGATCGCCATGGCGGTCGACTCGACCTGACCCAGCCGGCGGAAGGTGAGGGTGACGAGGCCGCGGGTCGTGAGCGCGGCGACGAGGATCGTCAGCAGCGCGATCGTGGTGAACACCCCGAGATAGGTGGTGATGATCTCGTCGGTCTCGTGCAGCGACAGCGCGACGACCTGCGTGTAGGTCGCGCTCGCCCCGGGGATCGGACGCACCGCGGCGCTGGCCCGGAACTCTGTGCCTTGCGCGCCGTGCAGCACGAGGACCGCGTCGGCGTCGGCATGGGCCTCGGCGACGGTGTAGTTCGGGTCGAAGTCCGGCGGGACGTCACCGGGGGAGCCGCCCGCGATGCCCTTGAGGTTCCCCGCGGCGTCGTAGATGGCCACGAAGTAGCTGGACAGCCGCAGCGCATCCGGCTTGGCCGTCGCGACCAGGCCGCCCTCGCCGTCGGCCGCGATCGTGAAGTACCGGCTGGCGACGTCGGTGGACACCAGCGCGGGCAGCTGCGACTCGACGTTCCCGATCAGGGACGAGCGCAGGATCGGCATCGTGCCGATCCCGGTGACGATGAGTCCCAGGGCGAGGACCGCCACGGTGACCCCGGTGACCTTGGCGCGCAGGCTGATGCGCCGCCACCATCGGGTGACCGCGTCGGTCTTGTGGGACATCTCAGGCCGACTTGCCGACCTTCAGCATGTAGCCGAAACCGCGCTTGGTCTGGATCACCGGCTCGGTGGTGTGCGGATCGATCTTGCGCCGGAGATAGGAGATGTAGCTCTCCACGATCCCCGCATCGCCGTTGAAGTCGTACTCCCAGACGTGGTCGAGGATCTGCGCCTTGGACAGCACACGGTTCGGGTTGAGCATGAGATAGCGCAGCAGCTTGAACTCGGTGGGGCTGAGCTCGATCGACGTCGACCCGACCATGACGTCGTGCGTGTCCTGGTCCATCGAGAGCTCGCCGGCGCGGATCATCGACTCCTCGTCCGCCTGCATCGTGCGGCGGAGGATCGCCTGTGCGCGAGCGACGATCTCGTCCAGGCTGAACGGCTTGGTGACGTAGTCGTCCCCGCCGGCGTTGAGCCCCTCGATCTTGTCCTCGGTCTCGTCCTTGGCGGTGAGGAAGAGGATCGGGGCGGTGAATCCCGCGCCGCGCAGGCGCTTGGTGACGCTGAACCCGTTCATGTCCGGAAGCATGACGTCCAGGATGATCAGATCCGGCTCCTCCTCCAGGACGGCGGAGATGGTGGCGGCGCCGTTGGCGACCGTCTTCACGGAGAACCCGGCGAAGCTCAGGCCCGTGGACAGCAGGTCGCGGATGTTCGGCTCGTCGTCGACGACCAGGATGCGCGCTTCAGTCATGCCCCCATTATGGTGATCGCGGCCATGCATGTCCTGGATTCGCTGGGAGACGTGTTCCCGGCGGTGTCGGACGCCCCGCGCCGTGGGCCGTCGCACGCCCCGTGCCGTGGGCCGTCGGGCGCGGTGCCCGTTCCCGCCGTGCGCGGAGTACCGTGGCGGCATGGACGCGGATCGGGGCACGGATTTCGAGGAGGACGCGGCGGACCACGGTGGCGACGCGGCCTGCTGGCTGGCGCAGGTCTGCCCCGAGTGCGGAGCTCTGCTCGATGACCGCGTCAGCCCGTGCTGGCGCTGCGGGCGCAGCCCCGGCGAGAGCGACGCCTGAGGCCCTTCCCTCCAACCGCCGCGCGTGGGATCAGGCGGACGCGCGGGATCAGGCGGAGTTGCGCTGCGTGTGCCTGTTCTGGCGTGTTCGCCTGAGCTCGCGCGCTGACTGCACGCGCCAGGCGAGGCGACCGGCGCGTGGGTTCGTGCGCGTGGGATCAGGCAGACGCGCGGGATCAGGCGGAGTTGCGCTGCGTGTGCCTGTTCTCGCGTGTTGGCCTGAGCTCGCGCGCTGACTGCACGCGCGAGGCAGGGCGCCGGGCCTGTGAGATCGCGCCCCGAATACGGTCAGGCGGCGGCGAGCTCGTCGGCGTCGAGGATCGTGTAGCTGTAGCCCTGCTCGGCGAGGAAGCGCTGGCGGTTCTGGGCGTAGTCCTGATCCACCGTGTCACGGGCGATGAGCGTGTAGAAGCTCGCCGTGTGCCCGGACTGCTTGGGGCGCAGGAGCCGCCCCAAGCGCTGCGCCTCCTCCTGGCGGGACCCGAAGGAGCCGGAGACCTGGATCGCCACGGACGCCTCGGGAAGGTCGATCGAGAAGTTCGCGACCTTCGACACGACCAGGAGATCGATCTCGCCCTCCCGGAACTGGCGGTACAGCTCCTCGCGCTCGTCCACGGGGGTGGCCCCGGTGATCTGCGGAGCGCCGAGGGCGTCGGAGAGCGTGTCCAACTGGTCCAGGTACTGGCCGATGACGAGGATGCGCTCGCCGGGGTGCTTGGCGATGAGCTCTCGGACGGCCGTGATCTTCGCCGGCGCCGAGGCGGCGAGCCGGTAGCGCTCGTCGTCGGTCGCCGCCGCGTACTCCAGCCGGTCCCCGGGCGGGAGGTCCACGCGGACCTCATAGCAGGCGGCGGGGGAGATGAACCCCTGCGCCTCGATCTGCTTCCATGGCGCGTCGAAGCGCTTGGGGCCGATGAGGCTGAACACGTCGCCCTCGCGGCCGTCCTCACGCACGAGCGTCGCCGTCAGGCCGATCCGGCGGCGGGCCTGGAGGTCCGCGGTCAGCTTGAACACGGGGGCCGGGAGCAGATGCACCTCGTCGTACACGATCAGGCCCCAGTCCATCTCGTCCAGGAGGGAGAGGTGGGCGTACTGGCCCTTCCGCTTCGCCGTGAGGATCTGGTACGTCGCGATGGTGACCGGCTTGACCTCCTTGACCTGCCCGGAGTACTCGCCGATCTCCTCCGCCGTGAGGGAGGTGCGCTTGAGCAGCTCGTCGCGCCACTGCCGGGCGGACACGGCGTTGGTCACCAGGATCAGGGTCGTCGTCTTGGTCGCGGCCATCGCACCCGCGCCGACGATGGTCTTCCCCGCGCCGCAGGGGAGCACGATCACGCCGGATCCGTCCTTCTCGTACGCGTCGACCGCCTGGCGCTGATACGGGCGCATCTCCCAGCCGTCCTCGGCGAGGGCGATCTCATGCGGCGTGCCGGGGGTGTACCCGGCGAGGTCCTCGGCGGGCCAGCCGATCTTCAGCAGCTCCTGCTTGATCTGCCCACGTGCCCAGGCGTCGACGACGTACGTGTCGGGACCCGGGTGTCCGATCAGCAGCGGCTGGATCCGCTTGTTGTGCGCCACCTGTGTGAGCACGGCCGGATCGGTGGAGCGCAGGATCAGCGTGCCCTCCTCGTCGCGCTCGATCACCAGCCGCCCGTAACGGTCGACCGTCTCGCGCAGGTCGACCGCGACCGAGGGGGGAACGGGGAACCGCGACCAGCGATCGAGCGTCTCCAGCATGTCGTCGGCGCTGTGGCCCGCGGCGCGCGCGTTCCACAGCCCGAGCCGGGTGATCCGGTAGGTGTGGATGTGCTCGGGCGCGCGCTCCAGCTCGGCGAAGATCGCCAGCTCGTGCCGCGCGCTCTCGGCATCGGCGTGGGCGACCTCGAGCAGGACGGTGCGGTCGCTCTGGACGATCAGGGGGCCATCGGACATAGCCGTCCAGTCTACCCGGCGCCCGTGCATGGGCGGCGGTGCGTCGGGGTCGGCGGTCAGGCGGTCCCGGACTCGACGACGCGGGTGGAGCGGATGCTGCGCACGGGGAGGGTGCGTTCCACATCCGCGGTGCGGTCCCGGCCGCGCAGGCGTCCTCCGCCGAGACCCGTGACCTCCAGGACGAGCTCGCGGGTGGAGCCGTCGGGCATCGCGACCTCGACGGCGAGCACCTCCCGGTGCCGGACGGCGTGCTCCAGCTCCCGGTCGAGCCACGCCGCGTCCGCGTCCGGCCCCTGAGCCGCTCGGAGGCGGGCCAGAAGCCCGGCGTAGCGGGCGCGCGGCTCCTCCGCCTCCGGAGCGGCCCCCACCGTGCCGGGACGCGACGCGCGCTCGTCCAGCCCGTCCGGTCCGATGAGGCTCGCAGGATAGTGTTCGTCGATCAGCGCCCAGAAGACGGCGTCTCGCCCGACGCGGGTGAGAAGGGCCCCGTCCTCCGCGGCCAGGCCCAGCGGACGCAGCGCCTGGTCCACGGCGATGGCCTCCAGGAGGTGGGGGTCGGAGCTGGTGACCAGTGTCCGTCCCGACTCCGGATGGGAGCCGACGCGGATCAGACCGTGGCGCTGGGCCGCCTGCGAGATGAGGTACCGGAGCGGTTGGGGGACGCCGGTGAGGGAGAGCGATTCGAGGAACCCGAGGATGCCCTCCTCGGTCTCGCCCGACGCCAGGGCCGCGGCCACGGCATCCGCGGTGAAGCGATACGAAGAGGCCTGCGCCGCGGACTCGCGCACGGCGAATGTGCGAAGGCGCAGGTCGAGCGCGGGAAGGAGCGGGCCGGGCGCGATGGCCGTCAGATCGTTCTGGAGGAAGATGCGGTCCACCTCGGCCGGGAGATGGGCGCTCAGGGCCTCCCGGTCGGCCGGTCGCCCGCGCCGCAGGGAGGTGCCCCACGGCGTCTCGGCCCCGGAGACCTGGAGCCCGAGGAGGGCGGCCCGGCGCAGCAGGTCGGTGGCGGTCTGATCCCACGACGGGTCCCACGGGTGCGCCAGGGGCCACTGATCGTAGGCCGCCCACCCGCCGTCGTCCGTCCGCAGCGACCGGGGGAGCGAGGACCGGAGGCCCTCGGCGAGGGCCGCCCATCTCTCCGGACCGGTCAGGGCGAGCCACTGCTCGCCGCGCGTCGTCATGCGCAGCTGCCGATCCACGGGACGCAGCAGGCCCGCGGCGGTGCCGAGGGCGAAGAGGTCGTCCAGCAGCGCGGAATCGTCCGGCAGACCGTGATCCACGGCGCGGCGCTTCTCGATCGCACCGACCTGTCCTCCGGCGAGAAGACCGAAGGGCGACTCCTGCGCCAGCACCAGGAGGTCGGCGAGGACCGCCGTCGTCGTGAACGCGCGCTCCGCGGCGCCGGCCGAGGCCGGCGCGTCCGCTTCCA
>NZ_BCRA01000142.1 GCF_001552355.1 Microbacterium resistens NBRC 103078 | reverse complement strand
CGACGCCCGGGGCGCGCTGGGCCGCGCGGGGGTGGGATCGCGCGCTCTGCCGCGCGACCTCGCCGCGGAGGACTGGGCCGTGCTCTGGCAGGCGCTGAGGGCGGGACGGTGAGGCGGCGTCCGCGATGCCGTCCGAGCCTCAGGACTCGTCGACGACGGCGGCCACCGCCTCGATCTCCACGAGCTGGTCGTCGTACCCCAGCACGGTGACGCCCATCAGCGTGCTGGGGACGTCGTGAGCGCCGAACGCGTCGCGCACGACCTCCCAGGCCGCGACGAGGTCGGCCTGGGAGGACGAGGCGACGAGGACGCGTGTGCTGATGACGTCGGTCATCGATGCGCCGGCGTCGGCGAGCGCGCGCCGCAGGGTCTCGACGCATCGCGCCGCCTGCCCCGCATAGTCGCCGACGGCGGCGGTGGAGCCGTCGTCCTCGAGCGGGCACGCGCCGGCGAGGAAGATCAGCCGCGCGTCCTTCGGCGCGGTGGCGGCGTAGGCGTACTCGGCGACGTCGGAGAGGGTGGCGGAACGGATGAGGGTCACGGCGGTCATGTCCCCACTCTGCCAGGCGCATCGGCCCCGGCGGACCGGCGCTGGCCATGTGCGGACAGCCCATTGCGGATACCCGGGCCCGGGCGGAGACTGAGCGTGCGCGACGACCGTCGCGTCTGTCGAAGGAGCATCATGGCGAACCTCAACCCGTATCTCTCGTTCCGCGACAACGCCCGCGAGGCGATGGAGTTCTATCAGGGCGCGCTCGGCGGCGAGCTCGACATCTCGACCTTCGAGTCCTTCCCCGACATGGTCCAGGGCCCCGACGAGGCGTCGCTGGTCATGCACGCGCAGCTCACCACGCCGGACGGACTGGTCCTCATGGCCTCCGACACTCCGCGCGCCATGCCGTACGCCGCGCCGCAGGGGGTCGCCGTCTCGTTGAGCGGCCCCGATGCGGACGAGCTGCGCGCCGCGTGGGACCGGCTCACCGACGGCGCCTCGATCACCATGCCGTTCGCCCCGGCGCCCTGGGGCGGCCTGTTCGGGATGTTCACGGACCGGTTCGGGATCGACTGGATGGTCGCGACCACCGAGGACTGACGCGCCGACCGCACGGCCGCGTCCGCGGTCCGTGGGAGACTGCCCCGTATGGCCCGCATCGACCACCTCGGGATCACCGTCGACCACGTCCCTTCCGCGTCCGCACAGTTCGACCCCGTCCTCGCCGCGCTCGGCTACCGCCGCACCCACGACGCGGAGGACCTCGCGTTCTGGACCGGCGTCGTCCCCGAGATCCTGCTCTATCCCGCGCGCGAGGAGGGGACCGCGCCGCACCGGCACGGCCGCGTCGGATGGCAGCACCTCGCCTACCGCGTCGAGTCGCGCGCCGAGGTCGACCGGATCCACGGCGTCGCGCTGTCGGCCGGCTGGTCCGCCGTCCGCGAGCCCAAGGAGTATCCGCGCTTCACTCCGGAGTACTACGCGTCGTTCGTCGAGGACGACAACGGCATCCGCCTCGAGGTCTTCCACGACCCGCAGGGCTGGGAGCATCCGTCGCCCGATGCGGAGGACGCGGACGGCGGCGCTCGATGACACCGCCGGTCACGGTGCGCCGCGTGCCCACCGACCGATCCGAACAGCTGCGCGCCGTCTGGCGCATCCTGGATGCGGCGTACCGCGAAGGCCGTCCCGACGCGGTGCCCGAACCGGAGCACGCCCTGCTCGCCCGGGCACAGTCCCCGTCGCCGTACGCCGAGCGCCGGTGGTTCCTGGCGGAGATGGGGGGTGAGCCGGTGGGGGCGGCCGAGCTCGCCTTCTCCCTCGCCGACAATCCGCACCTGGCGACGCTCGCGCTGGGCGTTCTCCCGCCGGTCTGGCGACGCGGCATCGGCCGCGCGCTCCACGAGCGTCTCGTCGCGGAGTGCCGGGAGGCGGGGCGCCGCACGATCCTGGCCGAGGTCTCCCGACCGATGGATGCGAGCGGCACCCGCGCCGTGTTCGCCGAGGCCCTCGGCTACCGGGTGGTCCACACGGAGCACGTGCTGCGTCTCGACGTCCCCGGGGCGGACGGTCCCGCGGCATCGACCGCCCCGTCCCGCCCCGATGGGGCCTACGAGATCCTCGGCTGGACCGACCGCTGCCCCGAGGAGTTCCTCCCGGCGTACCTGGCGATGCGCAACCAGATGAACGCCGACGTCCCCCTGGGCGAGATCGACATCGATCCGATCGTCCTCGACGAGGAGCGCCTGCGGGTCTCCGAGGAGCGCACATCCGCGAGCTGGCGCTCGTTCGTGGCGGCGGCCCGCTCCCGCTCGACCGGCGAGTTCGCGGGGTACTCCGTCCTCATGACCCCGAGGGATGACGCGCGCGCGGCACGTCAGGACGACACGCTCGTGATGCCCGCCCACCGCGGACACGGACTCGGCGGGGCGCTCAAGCGCGACACGCTCGCGCGGCTGCGGAAAGAGGCGCCCGAGTGCCGTGTCGTCTACACCTGGACCGACCCGGCCAACACCGCGATGTACCGCACGAACGAGGCGTTCGGCTACCGTCCCGTCGAGGTCATGCACGAGGTCGAGCTCACGGGGTTCTGATGCCTCCGTCAGGCGCGACGGGGAGGGAACCGACAGGCTCCGCGAGATCGTGGCGGTCCTCGCGCGGGACCAGGGGCAGCGCGACCGCGGGCGCCGCCGCCAGCAGGGCGAAGGCCACCGGCGCCCCCACCAGTCCGATCAGCGCGCCGACCGCCGGCCCCACCGCGGATGCGACGAGGAACTGACCGGTGTTCTGCACGCCGAGCGCCCGCCCCGCCCACGACGTGCCCGCCGCCTCGGCCACCGAGGTGAACGCCAAACCGTTGTCGGCCACGCTGACCACCGTCGCCAGGACGAAGACGACGGCGGCCGCCGCGTCGATGCGCAGCGCGCCGGCGGCGCCGACCGCCAGCATCACCGCGACCCCCGCGATCGCCACCCACCGCAACACCCGGACCCGGCTGCCCACGCGGTCGCTGACGCCCCCGATGAGGATCCGGCCCAGTGCGCCGACGAACTGCGCGACGGAGATGAGCAGCCCGGCCATCGTGGCGTCCCACCGCAGATCGGTCACGAGCCAGACGACGCCGAAGATCGACAGGGCGAACTGGGGCACGACGAGCAGCGCCGACACGAGGTGGATACGCCACAGGAACGACCCGGCGCGGTAGGGGTTGGCCGGACGGGCGAGCACGACCTCCGCTCGCGGGGCCCTGGGCGGGTTGCGGATGCCGATGGCGCACAGCACCGCGAGCACACCGGTGAGCACGGCGGACAGGAGGAGGGCGGCGCCCACGCCGGCGCCGCCCACGAACGCGGGTACGAGCACGGCGGCGACCGACACCCCCAGCGGCTGCGAGATCTGGCGGACCCCCATCGCCAGCCCGCGGCGCTCACGCGGGAACCATCCGATCACCACGCGTCCGCTCGCCGCGTTCACGCTCGCCGAGGCCGCCCCGCCGACGAGCAGCAGCAGGCCGAGCAACGCGCGGTCCTCCGCCAGGGCCGCTGCGCCGAGGGCCGCCGCCGCCGTGAGCGCGGATCCGCCGGCGATCACAATCCTCTCCCCGTGCCGGTCCGCCAGGGCGCCCCAGAGCACCATCGTCAGGACCAGCCCCACCGTCGGCGCGGCGGCGAGGAGCCCTCCCTCGGCGAGCGACATGCCCTGCTCGGCATGCAGATACGGAATCAGGAAGGCCGGGGTGCTCACGAACACGGTCCCCGCCGCTTGGGCGGCGACGCCGAGGGAGAGCATCGTCCACGCACGACGCGGCGTCGCAGAAGCCATCGCGATCTCCTTCAGGTCGTCCAAGAGAGGGGTATCGTTACGGTACACCCAGTTGGTATCCCACAAATTCCGCGCTGAGGAAGAAGGCCGTCGATGAGGAGCACGATGAGCACTGCGCACCGATCCGGGCTCCCGCGGGACACCTCGATCTACGGCCGCCTGCGACACGGGATCCTCACCCTGGACCACCTGCCGGGTGAGAAGCTCACCGAACGCGGGCTCGAGGATCGCCTCGGCTCGTCGCGCACCCCGATCCGCGCCGCCCTCCTGCGCCTCGAGGCCGATGGCCTCGTCCGCCGCGACGGCCGGGGCTGGACCGTCGCCCCGATCGACCTGGCCGAGATCCGAGCCCTGGCCGAGTACCGCGAGGCGATCGAGGTCGCCGCCGTCCGGATGGCCTCCGACCGTGCCTCGGACGACGACCTCGCCGCTCTCGCCGACGCGATCGCGACGGACGACGACGACCTGCTCCGCCCCGGCGCGGGCTTCCACGAGATCATCGGCCGGCTCTCCGGGAACGTCTTCCTGGCCGAAGGGCTGGCGGGCGCGATGACGCGGCTCCTGCGGCCGCGGTGGCTCGAGGTGCGCACGGACGAGGCCAGAGACCGCGCCAGGGACGAGCACCGGGAGATCGCGGACGCCCTCATGGCCCGGGACGCGGAACGAGCCGCGGAGCTCGTCCGCGCGCACGTCCGCAGCGGAGCGCAACGGACGGTCGAGACGCTCGCGCACGAGCGGCGCCGGCTCCGCGGGCACGGGCTCGCCGTCGTGGACGAGGGCTGATTAGGCTGGCGTCATGACGACGAGGGACGAGGCCGGGCACGCGGTCATCAGCGGCGGCGGCACGGGGATCGGTCGGGCCACGGCCCTCCGGCTCGCCCGCGACGGTTTCGACGTGACGATCATCGGCCGCCGCCCCGCCGTCCTGGACGAGGCCGCCGAGCAGATCCGCCGGGCCGCCCCCCAGCGCCGGGTGCACACCGTGACGGCGGACCTCGAGGACCCCGCGCAGGTGGAGCGCGCGGCCGCCGAGATCGCGGCGGCCGGGGCGGTCGACGTGCTCGTGAACAATGCGGGCGGGAACCTCCTCGACCGCGGCGAGGGCCTGAGCGGACTGGCGGACTACTACGAGGCCAACTTCCGCCGCAACGTCCTCACGGCCGTGCTCCTCACCGAGGCGCTGCTTCCCCATGTGCGACGACCGGGACGCATCGTGTCGATCAGCTCCATCGCCGGGCTCCGTGGTGCGGACGCCTACGGTGCGGCCAAGGCCGCGATCCACGGATGGAGCATGGGCCTGGCCCTCCAGCTCGCCGACGAGGGTGTGACGGTGAACGCCGTGGCCCCCGGATACGTGCCCGACACCGAGTTCTGGGACGGCCGGCGCACCCCCGAGATCGCCGCCTCGCGCCTCGCCGGGGTCCCGATGAACCGCCCGGGCACGCCCGACGAGGTGGCCGGTGCGGTGTCGTATCTGGCCGGGCCGTCCGCCGCCTGGACCACCGGTCAGATCATCCAGGTCAACGGCGGGGCCCTCCTCGGCCGCGGCTGACGGGACGATCGACGGCCGGCTGTCACACTTCGGGCGTGCGCTCCGACACCATCCATGAGGCCGGTGGCGCCTCCGGCGAGATCCGCCGGAGAGGACCGGCGGAATGGAAGCATCCGCGATGCGAATCGACATGTCCCGGACCAACAAGCTCGGCTACGCCGCCGTGATCGGATTGGAGGCGTACTCCCGGAAGTCCGTCGACGCCTCCCTGTATCACCTGCTGAAGCTTCGCGCGTCGATCCTCAACGGCTGCGGCTTCTGCGTCGACATGCACTCCACGGACGGCGCGAAGCACGGCATCCCGCAGCGCAAGCTCCACGCCGTGGCCGCCTGGCAGCACGCCCGGAACCTGTTCGACGAGCGGGAGCTCGCGGTCCTCGCGCTCACCGACGCCGTGACGGAGCTCGGTCCGACGACGGTCACGGACGAGATCTGGAACGCCGCCGCGCAGCACTTCGACGAGGGAGAGCTCGGAGCCCTCGTGCTCGCGATCGCGACGATCAACGTGTGGAACCGGATCGCCATCGCGACCGAGATGGAGCCGCCCCTGGACGACGAGCATCCGGTCGAGTGAGCGGATCCCCGGCCCGCCCGCCGCACGGGCTAGCGTGGAGGCCATGACCGCCTCCTCCCCCGCCACGCAGGCGTGGGAGCGTGAACGCGGCCGACTGCTCGGGATCGCCTATCGCATGCTGGGCGATCTCGGGCACGCCGAGGACGTGGTGTCGGAGGTGGCGATCGACGCCCTGCGCGAGGAGCGGGCGGGGACGCGCGAGGTGCGGTCCTGGCCGGCCCTGCTCACGACCATGTGCGTGCGACGCTCCATCGACCGGCTGCGGGCCGAGATCGCGGTCCGGGAGGACTACGTCGGGCACTGGCTTCCGGAACCGGTGGCGACCGAGCGTCTGCCCGAGGACGCGATCGCGGACCGCGAGCTGCTCTCCCACGCACTGCTGCACCTCGCCGAGCAGCTCGCTCCCGAAGCCCGCGCCGCGCTGGTGCTGCATCGGGCGTTCGGCATGCCGACGCGGGAGATCGCGGAGATCCTGGAGAAGAGCCCGACGGCGGTGCGCCAGCTCCTCTCGCGGGCCGAGCGGCGGCTGCGGATCGACGCGACGTCGACGCCGCCGCGCTCCGCGGACCGGGAGGCCCTCGCCCGTCTGGTCGCCGCGATCGAGGAAGGCGAGATCGACGCCGTGGTGACCCTCCTGGAAGACGACGCGATCCTGTGGGCCGACGGCGGGGGCCGGGTCCGCAGCGCGCTCAACCCGGTGTTCGGCGCGGAGAAGGTCGCGCGCTTCCTGCGGGGGATCGTGGAACGCGCCCGCGCGCACGACGCCGTCCATCCGCTCCGGGGCGGTCTGGTGGAGGTCAACGGCGAGACGGCGCTCCTGCTGCACTACTCGGGGCACGACGCGGTCGTGACGATCGAGCTCGGCGATTCGGGTCGGATCCGTGCACTGCGGCAGGTCGCGAACCCGGAGAAGCTCCGCCACGCACGCGCGGCGTGACACCACGCGCCCGGCTCGCCGCGTCGGGCGCGCGCTCCGGGCCGAACTACGATCGATGCATGCGCACCTCCTCCCGTTCCCTGGCCCGCCGTTCCCTGCTCGCGGTGTCGGCCGCGGCCATGCTCGCCCTCGCCGGATGCTCCACGACTCCCGCGGCGCCGACGGACGCCGGATCCGGTGCGCCCAGCGACGCCAGCGCCAGCGCCAGCGCGGAACCGACCACGCCCGCCGGCACCTGCGTCTACGGTGCGGCGGGACCGGCGGCCAAGGACGCGACCACGCCGCCCGCGGAGCCGACCGCGTCGGGCACGGTCCCGGCGACGATCCGCACCAGTGCGGGCGATCTGGCCGTGTCCCTCGACGCGGACGCCGCGCCGTGCACCGTCAACAGCTTCCTGTCGCTCGCGCAGCAGGGCTACTTCGACGAGACCCCCTGCCACCGTCTCACCACGTCCGGCATCTTCGTGCTGCAGTGCGGCGACCCCACCGGCACGGGCACCGGCGGGCCGGGATACGAGTTCCCCGACGAGCTGACCGGCTCGGAGACCTACCCGGCCGGGACCCTCGCGATGGCCAACGCCGGCCCCGACACGAACGGCTCGCAGTTCTTCGTGGTCTACGCCGACACCCAGCTCGCCCCGAGCTACACGGTCTTCGGATCTCTGGACGCGGCGAGCGTCGAGGTCGTCAAGGCCATCGCGGCCAAGGGCACCGACACCGGGGCAGGCGACGGCAAGCCCAAGGAGCCCGTGACGATCGCCGGCGTCACCGCCGGCTGAGCCCCGCGCCCGCCGGCGACGTCCTCACTCCGGCAGGGAGGGGTGCCGTTCGCGTGCGGGCTTCGTCGGGATGATCAGGGCGAGCACGAACGCGACGGCCGCGGCGCCGATGCCGAGCAGGAACGCCAGCTGGAATCCGTCCTCGGTGGGCTGCCCCATCGGGCTCTGGGCGCTGGACGCCGCGAGGACGGCGCCCATCACGGCCGCCGCGGCGCTCGTGCCGAGAGACCGGCACAGCGCGTTGAGCCCATTGGACGCGCCGGTCTCGCTCTGCGGCACGGAGCGCATGATGAGCATCGGCATCGAGGCGTAGCCGAAGCCGATCCCTACGCCGATCAGGAGGTTCGCGACGAGGACGTGCCAGACCTCGCTGTGCAGGAGGATGGTGAACGCGTACGCGGCGATCAGGGCGGCGGCGCCGCCCAGCAGCAGCACCTTGGGGCCGATCGCGTGAGCCACGCGCCCGGCGACCGGGGACAGCAGCATCATCAGGACGCCCGACGGCATCACGACCAGGCTGGCGGCGATCAGGGGCAGGCCGAAGCCCACACCGGACTCGGCCGGCAGCTCCAGCAGCTGCGGATACACCACGTTCGAGGCGAAGAGGGCGAAGCCCATCGCGATCGAGGCCAGGTTCGTGAGGAGCACGGGCCGGCGGGCCGCGACCCGCAGATCCAGGAGCGGCTCCTTCGCCCGCAGCTGATACCAGCCCCACAGCACGAGGAGTGCGAGTCCCCCGAACCCGCTCAGCAGCGTCGCCGGTGACGACCAGCCCCATTGATCGCCGCGCGACACGGCGAGCAGCACGCCGATCAGCGCGATGCTGAGACCCGCGGCGCCGAGGTAGTCAAATCGCCCTTCGGTGCGCAGGACGCTGACCGGCACCACCCAGAGCACGAGCACGAACGCGGCCGCGCACAGCACGGTGGTCACCCAGAACAGCAGATGCCAGTCGGCGTACTCCGTGATGAGAGCGCTGATGGGAAGACCCAGCGCACCGCCCACGCCGAGCGTCGAGCTCATCATGGCCACGGCGCCGTCCACGCGCTCGGTCGGGAGCACGTCGCGCATGACCGCGATGCCCAGCGGGATCACTCCCGCCATCGCGCCCTGCAGCGTCCTGCCGATGACGACGCCCTGGATCTGCGACGACAGGGCGACGACCACGGACCCGATGAGGGTGATCACCAGCAGCGACAGGATGATGCGGCGCTTGCCGTACATGTCGCCGAGACGTCCCGCGATCGGGGTGACCACCGCCGACGCCAGCAAGGTGGCCGTGACCACCCAGGCGGTGTCCTCGCGGGCGGCGCCGAGCAGATCCGGCAGCTTCGACTGGATCGGGACGACGAGCGTGAACAGGAACGACGCGCAGAGCCCCGTGGCCAGCAGCACCGCGACGATCGCGCGATGCGGTGCCGGCCGCGACAGTCGACGGCGCTCCTCTTCGACTCCCATCAGACGACCCACCCGTTTCGCGACATCGCCTCCGAGTCTAGGGGGAGAACCGAGGGTCGGTCTCCGGATCGCCGCCGCGGCCGGCCCCGGCCGCCCACGGCACGTCAGTCGAGCAGGTGGCGGAGGTAGCGGGACGGATCCCCCAGGAACGAGCGCCAGTGGGCGACGAGCTCCAGCTCATCCCACCCGACGCGACGCAGCCCGTGGTCGCCGACCTCGAGGATCGTCGCTCCCGGGAGGGCGGCGAGCACCGGCGAGTGCGTGGCGCAGAGCACCTGCCCGCCCTCGTCGGCGATGCGGCGCAGCACGGCGATGAGCGAGAGCGTCGAGCCGAAGGACAGCGCTGCCTCCGGCTCGTCGAGACAGTAGAAGCCGGGGTCGTCGAAGCGCGCGTCGAGCAGCGCGAGGAAGGACTCGCCGTGGCTCATCTCGTGGAAGGCCGGCTCCGGACCGGTCCCCGGGTTCTCCTCGAGGTAGGTGTAGAAGGAGTGCATCGTCTCGGCGCGCAGGAAGAACCCCCACCGGTCGGCCCCGACTCCGCGTCGGATCCGCAGCCAGTCCGACAGCGGGGACTCCGTGGCCCGGGTGCGGTGGTTCGCCTGGCGGGATCCCCCCTCCGGGGAGAGTCCGTATGCGATGGCGATCCCCTCCACGAGCGTGGACTTCCCGCTGCCGTTCTCGCCGACGAGGAAGGTCACCCCGGGATCGAGATCCAGCCCGTCCCGCAGCACCTGAGCGACCGCCGGGATGCTCACCGGCCATCGCGGGGAGGCCGGGTCCGGCGCGTCGTCGTTGGCGCTCACCGCGACGACCGGCTGTTGGCGGGTGCGGCGACTGCGCGGATCCCAGAACGACTCCATGCTCCCCCTCCGCTGGTCCGACCGTGCGCCCCATTGTGCCGGGAGCTGCCGACAGTGCGTCCATCCGACCCACAGAGGACGGACATCCGGCGGACAGGATCATCAGATACGTTCCTGGAGTCCGGCGCTCCTGCCGCACCCGACCGGAGGACCCATGACCCAGACGCTTCCTGCGGCCGTGCACGCCCCGCCGCCCCCGCCTCGCGCGCGACCGGTGCGCCGAGGG
>NZ_BCRA01000141.1 GCF_001552355.1 Microbacterium resistens NBRC 103078 | reverse complement strand
AGCCGGCACCCGCCGCCGAGCCCGAGACCCAGCGCAGCACGTTCGAGCTCGCCGTGGAGCGGATGAGCGGCCGCGGCCCGGCCGCGCACCAGGTGTGGCTCCCCCCGCTGGAGACGCCCACCACCCTGGACGCGCTGTTCGGCGACCTCGTCGAGGACCCGCAGCTCGGGCTCGTCTCGCCGCGCTGGCGTGCCGTCGGCGGGCTCACCGTGCCGCTCGGCATCGTCGACGTGCCGCTCGAGCAGCGCCGCGAGAACCTCGTCGTCTCCCTGGGCGGCGCGGCCGGGCACATGGCGATCGTCGGGGCGCCGTTGAGCGGCAAGAGCACCCTGGCGCGCACCACCGTCGCCGCCCTCGCGCTGACCCACACGCCGCGGGAGGTGCAGTTCTTCGTCATCGACTTCGGCGGCGGCAGCTTCGCCGGCATGCAGCGCTTCGCGCATCTGAGCGGCCTGGCGACGCGGTCCGAGCCCGATGTGGTGCGCCGGACGGTGTCGGAGATCACCGGCCTGCTCAACCGGCGCGAGGTGTATTTCCGGCAGAACGGCATCGACTCGATCGACACCTACCGCCAGCGGCGGGCGCAGGGCCTCGTCGACGACGGCTACGGCGACATCTTCCTCGTCGTGGACGGATGGGGGACCCTGCGCTCCGAGTTCGAGCTGCTGGAGCCGCAGATCCAGGCCATCGCCGCCCGCGGCCTCACCTACGGCGTGCATGTGATCCTCACCGCCGCCCGGTGGATGGAGGTGCGCGCCAACATCAAGGATCTGATCGGCACCCGCATCGAGCTCCGGCTGGGGGACCCGAGCGACTCCGAGGTCGACCGCAAGGCGGCGGCGAACGTCACCAGTCTCCCCGGACGGGGACTCGACGCCCGCGGGCTCCAGATGCTCACCGCGATCCCCCGCGTCGACGGGGTCGAGGACGCCTCGACCCTGGCCGACGGCATCGCGCAGCTCGTCGAGCGGGTCGGCGCGGCATGGCCGGGCCCGGCAGGACCCAAGCTGCGACTGCTCCCGGAGCGCATCACCCATGCCGAGCTGCGGGCCCTCGCCGCGGAGCGCGGCGGAGGCGTGGAGCCGCGGGAGATGCTCCTGGGCATCGACGAGGCCGATCTCGCCCCGGTCTCGATCGACCCGATCGCCGAGCCCCTGCTGTACCTGTACGGCGACGCGGATTCCGGGAAGTCGTCGATGCTGCGCGGCGTCGTCCACGAGATCATGCGGCTGTACGGGCCGAAGGAGGCGAAGATCTTCGTCGTCGACTACCGGCGCGCGCTGCTCGGCGAGATCCCCGAGGACTACCTGGGGGCCTATCTCACCTCGCACGAGCTCGCCGAGGGCGGCATGGGCGAGCTGGCGGCGTTCTTCCGCAGCCGCATGCCCGGGCCGGACGTCACGCCCGAGCAGCTGCGCAGCCGGTCGTGGTGGACGGGGGCGGAGGGGTTCGTGCTCGTGGACGACTACGACCTCGTCGCCACGTCGCAGGGCAACCCGATCGCGGTCCTCGCGCCGCTGCTGGCGCAGGCGGGGGACCTCGGCCTGCACGTCATCCTCACCCGGCGCACGGGCGGGGCGAGCCGCGCCGCGTACGATCCGATCATCCAGCGGATGACCGATCTCGGCGCCACCGGCATCCTCCTCAGCGGGAATCCCGAGGAGGGCCAGCTCATCGGCAAGGTGAAGCCGGTGCCGGCGATCCCGGGCCGCGCGCAGATCGTCAGCCGGGACCGCGGCGTGATCGCCGCGCAGATGCTTTGGGTGCCTCCGCAGTACGGCTGAGCAGGCTCCCGCGCGGGCGCCGTCGCCCGATGAGGGATGCCGATGGGGAGAGCTCCCCATCGGCATCCCTTAAGGCGGCGGTTAGGATGTCCTCCGGGTCCTCGCGTCCTCCGCCATCCTCGGCGGAGCGATCGCGCGGTCTCGCCATGCCGACCGGAGATCAGCAGAGCGCAGGGGGATTGCGTCGTGAAGTCGTTGCGATGGGGCCGTGCACGCCCGAAGACGATCGCGTCGATCGCGGGCGTCACCGTGGCCGCCGTCGCGGTCACCGGCATGGCGCTCGCGTACGAGGGAAACCCCACCGCCGAGGTCGATCTGCACGACGGCGGCGTCTGGATAACGAAGAGCTCCAGCATGCTCGTGGGCCACTTCAACAACGAATCCCGCGTGCTCGACGGCGGTCTGCGCGCGGCCGGCGACCAGTACGACGTGCTGCAGGACGGCGGGACGGTCCTCGTCTCGGACACGAGCGCCTCGACGCTGACCGCCGTGGACCCGGCGCGCGTCGCGATGAACGACTCCGTCCCGGTCCCCGGCGGCGCGAAGATCGCGCTCGGCGGGACGACCGTGGCGATCCTGGAGCCCAAGGAGGGCAAGCTCTGGGCGGTGCAGGCCGGCGGCCTCGGCGCCTTCAAGGCGGCGGGCAGCGATCCGGTCGCGACCCTCGGTAAGGGCGCCGACGTGGCCGTGGGGCAGGACGGCACCGTGTACGGCGTGTCCGCCGAGGACGGCACGGTCGTGACCGTGGCCATGAGCCCGCAAGGCGAGGCGGAGAAGCCGTCCTCCACTCCGATCGAGCTCCCGAAGGACGCCGAGCCGCGCATCACCGTGGTCGGCGCCCGTCCCGTGGTGCTGGACGCCGCGTCCGGCGCGCTGCGCGGCCCGGGGATCGAGGCGGAGATCGAGGACGCCGACGGCGCCGTGCTGCAGTGGCCGTCCGCGGACGCGCCGGGCGTCACGATCGCGACCACGAAGAGTCTCGTGACCGTGCCCTTCGACGGCGCGGAGCCGGTGGTCCGGGAGGCCGGCGGCGAAGGGGCGCCGGCGGTTCCCGCGGTGGTGAAGGGCTGCGCCTACGGCGCGTGGGCCGGCTCCGCCCGGTTCGTCCGCGACTGCGCAGGAGGTGACGCCGATCTCGAGGCGGCCATCGAGGGCGCCGAGGGCAGCACCTCCCTCACGTTCCGCGTGAACCGCGACGTCGTCGTGCTCAACGACATCATCGGCGGCGCGGCCTGGCTCGCCGCCGACAGCCTGCAGCGCGTCGACAACTGGGAGGTCATCACTCCGCCCGAGGGCGAGTCGGAGGACAACCAGGAGACGTCGGAGGAGACGGTCGAGACGACGCTCCCCGAGCGCAGCGAGCAGAACACCCCGCCGATCGCGACGGACGACGAGTTCGGCGTGCGCCCGGGCCGCACCACGCTCCTGCCGGTCCTCGACAACGACACCGACGCGGACGGGGACGTCCTCGTCGCCGCCCTGGAGGGGGATCAGCCGAGCCTGGGCCGCGTGGAGCCGATCAACAACGGCGGAGCCCTCCAGATCGCCGTCCCCGAGGACGCCACGGGCGGCGGGTCCTTCCGCTACGGCATCGACGACGGGCGCGGGGGCACGGCGCAGGCGAACGTCCAGCTCTCCGTGCACGACTGGAGCGTCAACGCCGCCCCCACTCCGAAGCGGACCACGTCCCTGGCGGTCGAGACGGGCGGCACGGTCTCGTACAACGTCCTGCCGGACTGGATCGACCCGGACGGCGACGACGTCTACCTCAAGGCGGTGACCGCGGCCGAGGGCGACGAGGTGGACTTCACCACGGACGGGCAGATCACCTACCGCGCGGTCGCGAGCCTGCAGGGGCGCAAGGACATCGAGATCGTCGTCGCGGACGGGCAGAACGAGTCGGCCGTGGGCGTGCTCCGCCTGGACGTCCGGCCCGCGGGCTCCACCATGCCCAAGACGAACGCGGACCACGTCGTCACGCGTGCGGGGGAGTCCGTCACGGTGGCCCCGCTGACCAACGACACCAGCTCCGGCCGGGAGGCGCTGCGCCTCGCCCGGATCGACGAGGTCCCCGGCGCGACGATCACACCGGACTTCCCGAACAAGACGTTCACCTTCCAGGCGGACGCCCCCGGGGTGTACTACGCGCAGTACCTCGTCAGCGCGGGCCCGAACGCGGTGCCGGGCCTGGTCCGCGTCGACGTGCTGGACAAGTCCCAGGAGGATCTGCCGCCCGTGGCGGTCCGCGACGTGGCGCTGCTGCCGACCGGTGGTGACGTGCTCGTGGGCGTGCTGAACAACGACACCGAGCCGTCCGGCGGGATCCTCGTGGTGCAGTCCGTCACCGTGCCCCCGCAGAGCGGCATCAGCGTGTCCGTGCTGAACCACGAGACGCTGCGGATCACCGACCAGGGGGCCCTCGAGGACCAGGTGCGGATCAGCTACCGCATCTCCAACGGCTCGAAGACGGCCGAGGGCGACGTGATCGTCATCCCCATCCCGGCCCCGGAGAAGCTCCTGCCCCCGGTCGCGAACGACGACCAGGTGGTCGTCCGCGCCGGTGACGTCGTCAACATCCCCGTGCTGGACAACGACACGCACCCGAACGGGGACGCGCTGCACCTCGCGCCGGACCTCGTGGAGCCCTTCGTCGACCCCGCGGACGGCGAGGCGTTCGTCTCCCAGGACCTGCTCCGCTTCCGGGCCGGGCCCGAGGCGAAGACCGTCTACGCCACCTACGAGGCGATCGACACGACGGGGCAGAAGGACGCCGGGTACGTGACCATCCAGATCCTGCCCCTGGACGCGGAGGAGAACACGGCCCCGCGCCCGAAGGACATCACGGTCCGTGCGCTGAGCGGCTCCAGCGTCCGCGTCGCGGTGCCGCTGGACGGGCTGGACGCCGACGGCGACTCGGTGGAGCTGTTGGGCCTCGCGTCGGCGCCGAAGAAGGGCGAGGTCTCCGAGGTCGGGACCAACTACCTCGTCTACGAGGCGTTCGCGGACTCCGCGGGCGCGGACACGTTCACCTACCGCGTCCGGGACCGGCTCGGCAAGGAGGGCACGGCGTCGATCCGCGTGGGGATCGCCCCGGGGACCGACACGAACCAGGCGCCGTACGCCGTCAAGGACTCGATCATCACCCGGCCGGGGCGCACGGTCGCGGTGCCGGTGCTGGCCAACGACTCCGACCCCGAGGGCGACGCGATCGGCCTCGTGACGGACGGCGTCGAGGTGCCCGACGTGGCGGGGCTGTCCGCCGAGGTCTCCGGCGACCGCCTGCTCGTCACCGCGCCCGACTCCCCGATGGAGACGTCGGTGCAGTACACGATCGCGGACGAGCGCGGTGCGACGGCCACGGCGCCGCTGCAGATCACCGTGGCCGAGGACGTGCCGCTGGTCGCGCCGATCGCCCGCGACGACCGCGTGCTCGTGGAGGACGTCACCGACGACCTGACCGTCGACGTCGCGGTGCTCGACAACGACGAGGACCCGGACGGCGTCGTGGACGACCTCGAGCTCGAGGTCGAGGACGGAGGGGTCATCCGGGGCGACCGGTCGATCCGGGTCACCGTGGGCGAGGAGCGCCAGCTCATCCGCTACACCGTGACCGATCTCGACGACCAGCAGGCCTCGGCGTTCATCTTCGTCCCGGCCCGCGACGAGCTGCGCCCGACGCTGCGCTCGACGAAGCCCGTCGAGGTCAAGAGCGGGGAGCGCGTCGACCTGCCGCTGTCGGAGTACGTCACGGTCGCCGGCGGCGGGACCGCGCGGATCACCGAGGCGGCCAAGGTGAGCGCGGTGAACTCCGACGGCTCGTCGCTGATCAAGGACGAGACGACCCTGACGTACGCGTCCAAGAACCGCTACTTCGGCAGGGACGCGCTGACCTTCGAGGTCACCGACGGCACCGGGCCGGACGACCCGGAGGGACGCAAGGCGACGCTGACGATCCCGATCTCGGTCCTCCCGCCCGACAACCAGCCGCCGACGTTCACCAACGGCGAGGCCACCGTCGCCCCCGGCGAGCAGCCGGTGACGGTGGACCTGGCCGCCCTCACCGAGGACCCCGACCCGGACGACATGAAGGGCATGGCGTACACCCTGGTCGGTCAGCCCCGCGGGGGCATCACCGCACGCATCGAGGGCTCCACGCTGTCCGTGGAAGCGGGCTCCAGCGTGCCGAAGGGCACGACGGGGACCGTCCGCATCCGGGTCGACGACGGCACCACCGACCCGATCGAGGGCTCGATCTCGGTCACGGTCTCGGCCTCGACCCGGCCGTTGCCGGTGGCGAACGAGGACACCGTGCCCCAGGCGGACCAGGGCAAGGAGATCTCGATCCCGGTCCTCGCGAACGACGTCAACCCGTTCCCGGAGACACCGCTGGTGATCACCGCGGCGAACGCCGAGACGGGCAGCGGCACCGTGCGGCGTGACGGCGACAACATCGTCGTCCAGCCGGCAGCGACCTACGTGGGGCCGCTGATCGTGCGCTACCGGATCCAGGACGCCACGAAGGACCCGGATCGCGAGGTCGACGGGCGCATCGTCATCACCGTGCAGGGCGTGCCCGACGCCCCGAGCACCCCGCGCGTCACGAGCGTGCAGGACCGCACCGCCGTGCTGTCCTGGTCCCCGCCGGCGAACAACGGCGCCGAGATCACCGGCTACACGGTCACCTCGCTCGCCGGGAACTACAGCAAGGCCTGCACCTCGACGACGTGCACGCTGGACGGGCTGACCAACAACGTCGAGTACACGTTCCAGGTCGTCGCCACGAACCGCGTGGGCGACAGCGAGCCCTCGCGCCCGTCCGAGGTGGCGCGTCCGGACGCGCGGCCGGACACGCCGAACCCGCCCGCGCTGAAGTTCGGCGACAAGTCCCTCGGCATCTCGTGGGCGACGCCGTCCACCCCGGGCTCGCCGGTCTCGTCCTACACGCTGGAGATCTCTCCCGCGCCGCCGAACGGCGTCGCGACGAAGACGGGGATCACGGGCAACTCCTACACGTGGGAGGGCCTGGAGAACGGCGCTTCGTACCAGGTGCGCGTGCGCGCCCACAACCGCGCCCCCGAGCCGTCGAGCTGGAGCGCGTGGTCGGCGGACGAGATCCCCGCGGGCCCTCCGGGCGCGCCGGGCACCCCGACCGCGAAGAGCGCGCCCTCCGTCGGCGCCGAGGCGCAGATGACCGTGAGCTGGGAGGCGGCCTTCGCCAACGGCGACGCCGTCGACTCGTACGAGGTCCAGGTGGTCCGCGGCGGCACCGTCGTGCAGACCGTGCCGCGCGTCACCGGCCTCCAGCAGACGGTGACCGTCGACACCTCGACGACCGACTACACCTTCCGCGTCCGTGCGCACAACAAGGCGGGCTGGGGCGCGCTGTCCGGCGCCTCCAACCCGCAGCGCGCATTCGGCACGCCGGGGCAGCCGAAGATCACGGCGACGGCGGAGGGCGACGGGTACGTCGAGGTGCAGTACGCGCTGGAGGACACGAACGGGGCGAACCCGGGCGAGGTCCACTACGAGTACAGCATCGGCAACGGGTGGAGCCGGGACTGGGACGGCACGCGCATCGCGGCCGCCAACAACGGCGGGTATCGCGTGCAGGTGCGGGCCTACTCCGCCGTCGGCGGCCAGGAGTCGCAGCCCGGTGAGCCGTCCGCGGCAACCGACGAGCTGCGGCCGTTCGGCCCGGTGAATGACCCCGGTGCCACGGCGACGAACCTCGGCACGTCGGTCCGGCTGACCTGGTCGGCCCCGCCGGACAACGGCCGCACCATCCAGGTCATGCAGATCAGCATCGACGGGGGTGCGTGGGAGAACGTGGGGCGCGACGGCTCCCGCGACGTCGGCAACGGGTACCAGCAGCGCCACACGATCGCGGTGAAGGCCATGGACACCGAGGGACAGTGGTCCCGGGAGATCTCGGCGTCCGCGGTCACGAACGATCCTCCCCCTCCGCCTCCGCCCGCCGAGGCCTGGCTGACCCGTCGGAAGGGGGACACCCCGAACTGCGGGAACTCCTCCTGCGGCCTCTACGTCGTGAACACGAAGAACTTCCCCGCGGGCAACTACCTGGTCACCTGCATGATCGACGGCGCGATGATGGGCGGCGGATACCGGCCGGACGTGGTGTACGTCCCGTCGGACGGCAAGGTCAACCTCACCTGCTACCAGGGGTTCCCCGAGTCCATGGCCTCGGTGAAGATCGACGGCTGGGGCGAGACCACTCCCGTCAAATGGAAGAACGTCCCATGGGCGTGATCCCGCGCGGCGACGCGCGGACGCCCCGCCTTCCTTCCCCCACGCCCACGCGCTTCACCACGCACACGAGAGGAATCCCCTCCTGATGACCATGACCCCCGAACAGGCCGCCTGGTTCCAGGGCACGTTCCAGCGCCTCGTCGACAACGTCGACCGCGCGCTCCAGGGCAAGCGCGACGTGGTGAGCCTCGTGCTGGCCTCGATGCTCGCCGAGGGCCACGTGCTGCTCGAGGACGCGCCGGGCACCGGCAAGACGAGCCTCGCCAAGGCGCTCGCCGCCACCGTGCAGGGAACGAGCACGCGCATCCAGTTCACGCCGGACCTGCTGCCCTCCGACGTGACCGGCGTGACGATCTACGACCAGCAGTCGCACACCTTCACCTTCCACCGCGGGCCGGTGTTCGCCTCGATCGTGCTGGCGGACGAGATCAACCGCGCGTCGCCGAAGACGCAGTCGGCGCTGCTGGAGGTCATGGAGGAGTCCCGGGTGACCGTGGACGGCACGGCCCACGAGACGGGGCGCCCGTTCCTCGTGATCGCGACGCAGAACCCCATCGAGCAGGCGGGCACCTACAAGCTGCCCGAGGCGCAGCTGGACCGTTTCCTCATCAAGACCTCGATCGGCTACCCCGACCTCGACGTGACCGCGGCGATCCTCGCCGGCTCCGCCGACCGGAACCCGTCGGCGCACCTGACGCCGATCATCACGACGAACGCCGTCGCGGACATGGCCGACCTGGCCGCCTCCGTGCACGTCGAGCCGGCGGTGCTGCGCTACATCGCCGAGCTCGTCGAGGCCACACGCGCCGACGGGGCGATCCGGCTGGGCGTGTCCGTCCGAGGCGCGCTCGCGATGGCCCGGATCGCGAAGGTCTGGGCGGCGGCGCACGGGCGTCACTACGTCCTCCCCGACGACGTCAAGGCGCTCGCCCGCCCGGTCTGGATGCACCGGCTCCTGCTGGACGCGGAGGCGGAGTTCTCCGGCACCACGGCCGAGACCGTGATCGCGCGGGTCGTCGACGCGGTCCCCGCGCCGCAGGCCCGCACCGCGGCCTGACCGCCGGCCGTCCCCGAGTCCCCGAACGGAGCCCCGTGAGCATCGAGACCGCCGCCCCCGAACGCGAGGCGGGCTGGCGCGACGTCGCCGCCCTCGTCCTCGCGCGCGTCGGCGCGCGTCTGCGTGCCGTGACGGCGGTGTTCCGGCCGCTCGCCTGGGTGCTGGTCGGCCTCGCGCTGGGGCTCTGGATCCTCGGCCGCGTGCTCGGATGGTCGGAGCTCACCATCGCCGCCGTGGTGATCGCCGCCGCTCTCGCGCTGTGCGCGCTGTTCCTCATCGGCCGGACGACGTACGACATCCGCCTGGACCTCGCCCGCACGCGTGTCGTGGTCGGGGAGCGCGCCTACGGCGGACTCCTGCTGTCCAATCCGGGGACGCGCGCGATCCTGCCGTCCCGCGTGGTGCTGCCCGTCGGCGCCGGTCGCGGCGAGTTCGGCATCAAGCGCCTCGCGCCCGGCGAGGAGGCCGAGGAGCTGTTCGCGATCCCGACCCAGCGCCGCGGCGTGGTGCAGGTCGGACCGGTCAGCATCGTCCGCGGCGATCCGCTGGGCCTGTTCGAGCGGGCGCATCGCCGCGACGAGCCGCGGGACCTGTACGTGCACCCGCGGACCATCCTCTTCGACGGCCAGTCCCTCGGCTTCCTCCGGGATCTCGACGGCCTCCCCGCCGCCGACCTCTCGCGCGACGACGTGTCGTTCCACGCGCTCAACGAGTACCAGCCGGGCGATGACCTCCGTCGCGTGCACTGGCGCTCGACGGCGCGCACGGGCACGTTGATGGTCCGCCAGTACGAGGAGACCCGGCGGTCGCACTTCGTCATCGGGCTGAGCCGGTCCGCCGGCGACTACGCCGACCCCGACGAGTTCGAGCTCGCCGTGTCGCTGGCCGGGTCGGTCGGGCTCCGCGCGATCCGCGACTCCCAGCACGTCGAATTGCGGGTGCAGGGGCGAGCCCTCCCCGCCGGCACCGGCAAGCAACTGCTGGATTCCCTGGCCGGAGTCGAGTCGTCCCGCCCGCGCGAGGGCGGCATCGCGACGCTCGCCGGCGTCGTGGCGGCGAACATGCCGCTCGCCAGCGTCGTCGTGCTCGTGTGCGGCGGGCGCGTGGATCCGGAGGACCTGCGCGCCGCGTGCGCGCGGCT
>NZ_BCRA01000140.1 GCF_001552355.1 Microbacterium resistens NBRC 103078 | reverse complement strand
AACTAGAGGTTCGCGTCGGGGACCGCGAAGGTGTCGCAGACCGCGAAGACGTCGCCGGCGGCGTTCTTGTAGCCCTGGGCGAACCACCCCTGGCGCTGCGCGCTGGATCCATGCGTCCAGCTCTCCGGGTTGGAGAAGCCCGACTGCTCCTGGATGTGGTCGTCGCCCACGGTGAACGCCGCATTCAGCGCGTCGTTGATCTGGGCGTCCGTGGGCTTCTCCAGGAACGGCACTCCGTTCTCGTCCGTCTGCTGCGTGATCGCGCCCAGCCAGGCGCCCGCGTAGCAGTCCGCCTGCAGCTCGATCCGCACGCCGTTGCTGTACGGACCGGTGCCGTTGTTCGGGTGCTCGGACATGACGCCGGTGATGTTCTGGATGTGGTGTCCCCACTCGTGGCCCACGATGTAGAGCTGGGCCAGCTCGCCGGCCGAGGCCCCGAACTGCTGACGCATCAGCTGGAAGAAGGTGGGGTCCAGGTAGACGCCCTCCTCGGGCGGGCAGTAGAACGGCCCCACCGCGTTCGACGCGGTGCCGCACTGCGTCGCGGTCTGGCCGTCCACGACGGTCATCTGCGGCGGCCGGTAGCCGTCGAGCTTCGCCGTCCAGTAGTCGTCCAGCACGACCTGCGCCCCCGCCATGCGGCAGTCGTCGTTCGTGTTCGCGTCCTGTCCGGTGTTGCACTCGTCCAGCAGCGCCCCCTCGGAGGACGACGGAGCCGTCCCGCCCGCCGGCGCCCCGGCCCCGCCGCCCAGCAGCCCGCTGAGATCCACCCCGGTGAACATGCTGATCAGCATCACGGCGAGCGCGCCGACGCCGACCACGCCGCCGCCCGCGATCGCAGCGGTGCGCCCGCGTCGTCGCGTCGTGTTGCCGCTGATGTCCGCATCGGGATTGAACGTCATGGCACGAGGGTACTCCGCGGATCGGTCGTCGTCCCGCGGTCGTAGGCTCGAGTCATGACGACGACGATCACGATCACCGGTGCCGGCGGACAGATCGGCTACGCCCTGCTGTTCCGCATCGCGGCCGGCGACATGCTCGGCCCGGACGAGCACGTGCGCCTGCGCCTCCTGGAGATCCCCGCGGGCCTCGGCGCCGCGGAGGGGGCGGCGCTGGAGCTCCAGGACGGCGCGTTCCCGCTGCTGGACGACGTGGAGGTCACCGACGACCCGGCGGTCGGCTTCGCGGGCGCCGACCACGCGCTGCTCGTCGGCGCCCGCCCTCGCGGCCCCGGGATGGAGCGCGCGGACCTGCTCGCCGCGAACGGCGGGATCTTCGGCCCGCAGGGAGCGGCAATCGCCGCGAACGCCGCCGCCGGCGTCCGCGTCACCGTGGTCGGCAACCCCGCGAACACCAACGCGCTGATCGCCGCCGCCCACGCCGACGGGGTGCCCGCCGAGCGGTTCAGCGCGCTGACCCGCCTCGACGAGAACCGGGCGCGCGCGCAGCTCGCCGCGACCCTCGACGCGCCGGTCGCCGACGTCCGGCATGTGCCGATCTGGGGCAACCACTCCGCCACGCAGTTCCCGGACGTCTCCCGCGCCACCGTCGGCGGGCGCCCGGTCACGCAGGCCCTGGCCGAGCGGGTGGGCGACGTGCGCGCCTGGCTGGAGTCGACGTTCATCCCCCGCGTCGCCCGGCGCGGCGCCGAGATCATCGAGGTGCGCGGATCGTCGTCCGTCGCCTCCGCCGCGAGCGCGACGATCGACCACGTCCGCAGCTGGGCGCTGGGCACCGGGACGACCGACGCGGACGTGACCAGCGCCGGGGTCGTCTCCCGGGGCGAGTACGGCGTCCCCGAGGGACTGGTCAGCTCCTTCCCGGTGCACGCCGTGGACGGCGAATGGCGCGTCGTCGAGGGGATCGAGCTCGACGAGTGGGCACGATCGCGCGTCGACGCCTCCGTCGCGGAGCTCGCCGACGAGCGCGAGGCGGTGCGGGCGCTCGGCCTGCTCTGACCGCCGGGCGCCCCGCCCGGGAGAGGCGCACGCCCAGGCCGGCGCGGACACGGACGGCGTTCAGGCGGGAGACTTAGACTGATCCGGCCATGACGCCGGATGCCCTCCCTGCCGCCCCTCGCGCAGCGCGACGAGGAGGACGATGATGGCCCGGCACGAGCCGCGCACCCCCGAGGCGCACGGCGCCGAGGGGCAGGACGCGCCCACCGCGCCCATCGAGATGCGCGCCGACGGCCGCCCGGCGATCGACGACGCCGACCGCTCGGACGCGCCCGCACCGCGCCGCGAGGACGAGACGCCGACGCTGGAGATCCCGGTTCAGGCCCCGGCGCAGACCTCGCCGCCGACCCGCTCGCAGCAGTACGTCGTGGAAGGCGGGGGCGCGCTGTTCGCGCCGGAGCAGACTCCCGTCTTCGATCCCGGGGCCGGTGCGCCGGTCCCCGTCCCGCGTCGGCGGCGTCGCCGGGGTCCCGTCATCGCCGTCGCCTCGCTCCTCCTGCTCGCGGGCCTGGCCGCCGGCGGCTGGTTCCTCGGCGAGAGCTGGGCGGAGGCAGAGGTCGTCCGCACCGCGCAGCAGGAGGCGCGGGCGGCGCTCGGCCTCCCGGACGACCATCCGGTCGACGTCGAGGTCCCGACGCCGGTCCTTCCCCAATACCTCGCCGGCGCGCTCTCCGCCCTCGACATCGCCGTCGCCGACGTTCCGGTCGGGGGCGTCCGCGGCGACCTCACCATGCATGCGGAGAACGTCGCCGTCCGCGGCGAGACCACGATGGGGGATGCCCGCGCAGAGGTCTCGCTCTCGCCGGATGCGGCGCGGCAGCTGCTGGCCACCAGCTCCGGACTCCCCACGGTGGGCCTGGAGCTGACGCCGCCGGGCGTGCGGGTCTCGCTGGATCCCGGGCTCTTCGACTCCGGCGTGGACGTCGACGTCGACCTGTCGCCCTCCGTCGGCTCCGGGCAGCTGCTGCTGAGCCCGCAGGCGTTCTCGGTCGGGGGCGCGGACATGTCGGCCGACCTGGTGCGCGACCGCTTCGGCGACTACGCCGAGCCCATGCTCTCCCCGCGCTCGGTGTGCCTGGCCGCCGCGCTGCCCCGGGCGTTCACGCTCACCGCCGTGGCCGTCGACGACGCCGGGCTGACCGCCCGCTTCGACGTGGACGGGGCGATCGCCGAGAACGAGGCGCTCCGGGCTCCCGGAGCCTGCTGACCGGTCCGGGCAGGATGTCCGTGGGCGGGGAGAGAATGGGCGGAACGGTCCTCGACAGGGCAGAATGATGGTGGACGGAGGTGCACGGATGAACGGCGCGCAGCAGGATCAGGTCTCGACGGCAGGGCCCGGCGAGGATGCGCTGACGAGCCCCCTGCACCTGCCCCATGCGGCGGCGGAGTGCCCCAAGTGCTTCACCGAGCTGCAGCAGAACCGCGACTGGTGGTCCGCGCGGCCGGACGGCTCGCGGCTCGTCGGCCTCGTGGTGGCCCGTGAGGGGATGCCCTCCGTGGTGCAGCAGCGCGAGGACCTGACCCGCTTCGGCGTTCCCATCGAGGGCTTCCGCCACCCGGCGCCGGACATCCTGGAGAGCTGGGGCGACCGCATCGCCCGCCTGATCGACACCCTCGGCCCCGGCGACGTGCTGGTCGTGGCCAACATCCACGCGCTCGGCCGGGACATCGACGAGGAGTCGCGGACGGTGGCGGAGCTGCGTCGGCGCGGAGTGATGGTCAAGGTGCTCAGCCACCACGCACGGCACCTGGCCGACGCGGGACGCTGATCCGGCGGGAGTCCGTCGGCGGCGTCAGTCGGCGCCGTTGTCCTCGCCCTGAGGCGCGTCCAGCAGCGCCAGGTCCTCCTTCGTCACGAGACGTGACGAGATCACGTGCTCCACGAGACGGGCGCGGCGGTTGGTCGCGAACGAGCGCGCGCCTCCGCGCATCCCGGGGACGCCGATCCGGTCGAACTTGTCGCACACGTTGTCGAGCTTGCGGTTGAACCGCGTGACGGTCCATCCCAGGCGCTCGGCCGCGGCCGCGCTGGTCGGGATCGCGCTCATCCCGGTGCCGTCGCGACGCAGCAGCGGCTCGGCGAGCGCGACGAGCAGCAGCTTCTGGCTCTCCGTGAGCGGCACCTCGCCGATGGTCGACACCCCGTCGCCGGCCAGATCGCGACGGGTCGCGTGGAACGTCGGGTTGGTCGCGTGGATCGTGAACTCGTAGGTGGTCGGGCCCGCCGAGAACACCACCGTCGTGATCTGGAACACGAGCGGCAGGCGTGCGCCCGGAGCCAGCCACGCCTGGACGCCCCCGGACACGTCCGTCACCGTGGCGGTGAGGCGCGAGCCGATGTTGGCCAGCCACCACAGTCCGTTCTCCTGCGCGATCTCCAGGAAGTGACGGTGCAGGAACAGGTTGTCGTCGATCGCGAGCTCGCCCTCCCGCCCGACCACGAACCGGCCGCCCTCGGCCACCGGGAAGTACTCCCCCGCGAACTCGACCGTGACCGTGCCGGTCGGCGCGGGAGCCGGCTCCTGCGCCCCCTCGCTCGCGGCGGGCTCCGCGTCATCCACCGCCGAGGAGTCGCCCGCGTCCGCCGGATCGCTCGGTTCCGCCCCTGCCGCCTCGCCGCCCCCGATCATCAGGTCGGCGACGCGGATCCGGCGGGCGGCGTCCTCGGGGTCGGGAGCCTGGCTCATCAGGTCGGCGATCCGCGCCGCCTGGTCCGGGAGCGCGTCGGCCGGAGTCTCGTCGGCCGGGGAGGACCGGCGCTCCCCGCTCACGGGGTGCACCCCCGTACCGCCTCGGAGGTGCGCCCGTCGGCGCGCCGCAGCATCACGTCGATGCAGGTCTGCGTGCCGGAGAACGGCACGGCGACCGTGGTCTCCGTCGTCATCGACAGCTCCTCCTCCCCCGACAGCGTGACGATGTTCCACACATAGCCGTCCCCCTCCTCCGGTGCGCGGTTGGTCCAGGTGAACGTCGCCTGATCGCCCGCGACGGTCGCGGACAGGTCCGCCACCCGGGGGACCGCTCCGCTGATCACGTCCTGCGGCACGACGTCCGCGCTCTCGCTCGGCGACGGCACGGGCGGCGCGGCGTTGAGCAGGTTCACGGCCACCACCGCTCCGGCCGCGAGCGCGATCACGGCGACGACAGCGAGCACGATCCACAGCGCGCGGCGTCCGCGGGGCCTCTCGTCCGGCGCCGTCGGCGCGGGCTCCGCGACGACGGCGGACGGCGCGGACGACGCGGCGGTCCC
>NZ_BCRA01000139.1 GCF_001552355.1 Microbacterium resistens NBRC 103078 | reverse complement strand
ACCACGCGCGGCGGGCTGACGACGGTGGCGTCGTCCTCGGGCACCGGCCGGGGCGTGCGGATCACGGTGTCGTCGGCGACCGGGACCCCGCCGGGGTCGAAGCGCGGACCGGGGGCGGCGGACGGCTCCGCGGTGACGGGACGCGTCTTCGCCGAGGGCCGGGTCGCTCCGGTGCCTCCCGGGCCGTCCTGCGCGATCGTGACGACCTGCCGGACCCGGGTGAGGCCGTCGTCGTCGTTCTCGGGCTCGTCGTCGACCGGGTGCTCGTCCACGATGTCGATGGGCGTCACCGAGTGCGCGAGCTCGATCTGCACCTTCTGCAGGGCGCGCGCGAACGAGACGGCGCTCGGGTAGCGCTGCGCCGGGTCCTTCGCCATGGCGCGCTCGAGCACGCCGCGCAGGCTCTCCGGCGCATCCGGACGGCCGAGCGGGGGCAGGGGCTCGCGCTCGATCCGCGCGATCAGGTCCGCGCCCCGGTTGCGCTCGCCCGTCTTCTCGAACGGCGAGCGCCCGGTCAGCAGCGTGTACACGGTCGCGCCGAGGGCGTACACGTCGGAGCGCACCCCGCTCGTGGGCGGGTCCGCGAACGACTCCGGCGGCGACCAGGGGATCGACATGCCCGAGGCCTCGGAGACGGCCCCCGTCGTGGACGCGATCCCGAAGTCCGTCAGCGCGGGACGGTTGTACTCGGTCACGAGGATGTTGGCCGGCTTGATGTCCCGGTGCAGCACCCCGGCACGGTGGGCGGTCTCCACCGCCCCGGCCACCTGCACGCCGACGCGCAGCGCCTCGGCGACCGTGAAGGGCTCCTTGCGCGCGCGCTGCTGCAGATTCGGCCGCGGGCAGTACTCCATGACGAGGTACGGACGCCCGTCCTCGGCGACGCCGGCCTGGTGGATGGTGACGATGGCGGGGTGCGTGGAGAGCATCGCCATGACGTTGGCCTCGTCGGAGAACTCCTGCGCCGCGCCGCTGGCCAGCCGGTCGGCGAGCAGCACCTTCACCGCGACGCGGCGCCGCGGCAGCTCCTGCTCGTACAGGAACACGTCCGCGAACCCGCCCGTCCCGAGCGGCTCGACGTACGTGAACCCCGCGAGCCGCGGCGGCGGCGAGGGCGGTCTGCTCACGGAAGATCCTCGAACCGGACCGTCACTCCGTCTCCGAGGTCGATCACGTCGCCGCTGACGACCACCGTCGGCTCCCCGGGATGCAGCCGCACCGGCTCGACGCCGGGCCGGAGCAGCGTCGAGCCGTTGGTGGCGTGCAGATCGACCACCACCACCGCGTCGGGCTCGGGACGCACCTCCAGGTGGCTGCGGGAGATGTCGTGCTGAGGGCTCTCGACGGCGATCAGGTGGGGCAGGGTCGCCCCGGTCGCCCGCGGCGAGCGCGGCCGTCGCCCGATCACAGCGGGGCGGTCCAGCGTCACGATCTGGCCGGTCGAGAGGACCAGGCGGGGCCCGGTCGCGGAGGTCGGGATGGCCTCCGTCGCCGCGTCCGACGGGGCCACCGGCGAGGACGGGGACGCGGTCCTCGGGTCGGGCAGCACCGCGGGGCTGAACGAGAAGACCGGGGCCGGGGCGGACACGACCGGGGCCGGCACCGCCGGGGCGGGCGGAACGGGCGCCTCCGCGCCCCGCAGCTCCCGCGCCTGCGCCACCGAGATGGTCGCGCCGTCGTGGTCTCCGGCCGACTCCGGGTCGGCGGGCGGCGAGGATCCCTCCGGGTCGGCGACCGTCTCGGGATCGGCGACGGCGATCGTGTCGATCGGTGCGGACTCGACGCTCGAGAAGCCGCCGTGGGCCGTGTCGGTCGACCCGTCCGCCGAGGCCACCGGTTCCCGGGGCTCGTCCTCCGGAACCGCGACCGGCTCGGGGAGCTCGTCCGCCGAATCGACCGGCCCGTCCACCGGGGCCACCGGCTCCGGGAGCTCGTCCGCGGGCTCATCCGCCGGATCCGCGGGCTCGTCCGCCGGATCCGCCGGCTCATCCGCCGGCTCGAACGCCGCAGTCGCAGAAGGCTCGGACCCAGGGACCTCCTCGTCCGCCGGGGCTCCGCCCGACGCACCGCCCTCCGCCATCGGCTCGGCCTCCGGCCCGGACTCCAGCTCGGGCTCCGGCTCCGGCTCGTCGAGCGGAGCCGGGTCCTGGGCGTCGATCGACCCGTCGGCCGGCACCGCGGCGTCGTCGGGTCGGGCGATCTCGCCGTGGCGGAACAGCGCGCCGCGCACGACACCGGCGACGATCGGCAGCGCCTCGTCCTCCGCTCCGGGCTCCTCGGCGGTGCGCAGCTCGAACCCGTGCACGCCGCCGGCCACCCGTTCGCTCCAGGTCGTCACCTCGGCGCCGCTCGCCTCCTGCTCGCCGTCGGCGTCGGCGAAGCGCACCGAGACCCGCCCCCGCACCGCGATGCGGATCGTCGCGTCCGTCCCCTCCAGGACGACGGCCCCGAACGGCGGGATCGCGGCGAAGGACCCGCCTCCGGCGGCGGTGAGCGCGTCCACGATGTCGGCGAAAGCGGCCTCCTCGCCCGAGGCGCGACGCCAGACCTCGGCGACGAGGCCCGCGTCCGCGTCCGGGGGAAGCGCGACGACGGCGCGCGGTCCGACGAGCAGGTACCAGGTCCCGGAGTGGTAAGCGGTGATGGGCATCAGCGGACTCCTCCCGTCGCTCCGGCACGCGGACGCGTGTCGGAATCGATGTCCGATTCGTCGTCGGCGGCGCCCAGGGCGCGCGCCGAGACATGGACGGCGTCGATCACGATCGCCGTGACGTTGTCGCGCCCGCCGCGCTCCAGCGCGAGGGCGATGAGCCGGTCGGCCGCGGCCTGCGCGTCCTCGGAGCGGCGCAGGACGTCGTGGATCAGGGCGTCGGGCACCTCGGAGCTCAGGCCGTCCGAGCAGACGAGCAGCCGATCCCCGGCCTCGGCGGGGATCATCCAGTAGTCGGCCTCGCCGTCGCTGCCGGCGCCGAGGGCGCGGGTGATGATGTTGCGCCGTCGATCCCGCTGCGCGTCGTCGGAGAGCAGCTCGCCGGCGTCGATCAGCTCCTGCACGACCGAATGGTCCACCGAGATCTGCTCCAGCCGACCCTCCGCGAGACGATAGGTGCGCGAGTCCCCGATGTTGACCGCCAGCCAGTAGCCGACGCCGTCCACGGCGGTGATGGCCACGCCGCTCAGCGTCGTCCCGGCGCGCGAGGCGCCGTCCCCGGCGATCGCCTCGACGGCGCTCCGTGCCCGCGCGACCGCGAAGCCCACGTCGTCCACCGTCAGCACCGCACGGCCCGCCAGCGGACGGAAGACGTCGATCACCGCCGCGCTGGCGACGTCGCCCGCCTGGTGCCCGCCCATCCCGTCCGCGACGAGGAACAGCGGCGCCTGTGCGAGGAAGGAGTCCTCGTTGAGCCGTCGCCGCAGTCCGGTGTGCGTCGCCGCGCCCACCGAGACCACGACCGGCGCGATCATGCGTAACCTCCGACGGTGACGATCCGCTCGCCGATCTGGATCGCATCCCCCAGCCGGATGCGGACCCGCTCGCCGGGCGGGCACGCGATGCGCACGCCGTCGCGGACGATCGTCAGCCCGTTGGTCGAGTGCCGGTCGAGCACCCAGCCGCCGACGGCCTCCGCCGCCGCCTCGAAGTGCGTCTTCGACAGCGACAGCGTCTCGTCGCGCACCGCGACGAGCGTCGCCCCGTCATCCTCGGCGGGGTTGCGGCCGAACACGGTGCGGCCGGAGACGAGCGAGCGGGTGCCGTCGTCCCACACGAAGACGAGCCGGTGACCGGGCACGCTCAGCCGCGTGTCCTCCAGGTCGTCCTCCTCGCCGGGGATCTGCGGCGCGGGAGCGGGCGGCGCCTCGTCGGACGGCGCGTCGTCGGTCGGCGGGATCGACGGCACGACGGGCGCGGGGGCGGGGATCGCCTCCGGTCCCGTCACCGGCGGCTCGGGGCGCGGGGCCACGGCCGGGCTGATCCCGGGGACCGTCGTGATCATGACGTCGGCCTCTGCCGGCGCGGCCGCCGCGGCGGCTCGGTCCGCATCGTCAGGAGCCGCGGGAGCGGGGGCCGCAGGGACAGGAGCCGGAGGAACGGGAGCCGCAGGAACAGGATCGGGGGACTCGGCGACGGCGGGACCCGAGACGACCGTCTCGTCCGGGAACTCCGGATCCTCCGCGGGAACCGGCAGGGGCGGCCGCGGCGGCACGGGCGGCAGGCCCGGGATCGCCACGGTCTCCGTTCCCGGGGCTTCCGCGGGCACGGCCGACGCGGCCTCCCCCGCCGCCGGTGTCGCCGCGGCGACGGCGGGGGATCGCAGCGAACGGACGTCGAGCATGAGCGCCCGTCCCGCCCGGTCGTGCCACCCCTGGAACCGCCCGCTGCCGTCGAACAGCGGCGTGAAGTACCCGACGACGATCGCCGCCGTCACGGCGAACAGGAGGTTGCGCACCAGCGCCCGCCCGAAGCCGAGAGGCTCCGCGGGCGCCTCCTCCCGCACCAGCCGCAGTCCCAGCAGGCGCATGCCGACCGACCCGCCGGAGGAGCCCTGCAGGGCGGTGCAGACGAGGAACCAGGCCAGCAGCGCGAGACCGACGATGCCGAGCCCGAGGCTCATCGTCGCCAGCAGAGCCGTGAGGTCGGTCGCGCGGAGCACGGATGCCAGCGTGATCCCGTAGCCGACGCCGCCGATCACGGCGCCGATCCCGGCGTCGACGAGGTACGCGAGCGCCCGGCGGGACGGGGCGGCGACCGGCACCGCCGTCGCGGCGCCGGTC
>NZ_BCRA01000138.1 GCF_001552355.1 Microbacterium resistens NBRC 103078 | reverse complement strand
AGCCGCGCGGCGAGCTCCTCGTAGGCGTCGGCGACGTCGTCCCAGCGGAAGGCGGTCGCGGCGCGACGCTGCACGCGCGCGGCCAAGGCGGCGACGCGGGCGTCGTCCTCCTCGGCGTCGTCGAATGCGGTGGCGGCCTCGGCCGGAGTGCGGAAGAACCAGCCCTCATCGTCGAGCACCTCGCGGTTGAAGCCCACGTCGTAGGCGATCACCGCGGTGCCCGCGCCCATCGCCCGCAGCAGCGACGGGTTGGTCCCGCCGACGGAATGACCGTGCGCGTAGGTGCGGGCGTGGGCGTACAGGGCGTCGAGCAGCTCCTGGTCGTAGACGCCGCCGAGCAGCCGGATCCGCGGATCCGCGTCGGCGATGTCCTGGATCCGCTGCGTGTACTCGGCACTGTACGGTGCCGAGCCGACCACCACGAGGGGCAGCGTCGCGCTGCTTCGCCGGTACCCGTCGACGATCTCGAGGACGTGGTTCTCCGGCTCGAAGCGCGCCACGACCAGGTGGTAGCCGGCGGGGGCGAGCCCGAGTTCCGCGACGCCGCGCGCGGGCGGTGCGTCGAGGATCGGCGCTCCGTAGCGGATGAGCGCGGTGTCGACGTCGAACTGGTCGCGGTAGTACTCGGCGATCCCGGGGGCGTCGGCGATGAGCGCGTCCGCCGTGCGGACACCGAACTGCTCCGCCCACCGGTAGTACGCCCGTCCCCGAGCGCCCCACTTCGACCGGCGCCATTCCAGCCCGTCCATGTGCAGCGCGACGGGCACGCCGCGCATCCGCAGCAGGGGCAGGAACGGCGAGTTGGCGGCGTTGAAGACGAATGCGGCGTCGGGACGGCGCCGCGTCACCAGGTGCACGGCGGAGAGCCCCGTGTGGCTGAGCGTCTCCAACTGCTTCTGCGGCACGGCCGGAAGGTGGATCACCCGCATGCCGAGGTGCTCCCGCTCCCGCGTCGACGACCCGCGCGTGTACACGGACACGCGGTGCCCGCGCTCGACGAGCCGGCGGCCGACCTCCTCGACCGCCGTCTCGAAGCCGCCGTAGGCGGCCGGAACGCCCCTCGTCCCCACCATCGCGATGTTCAGGTTCCTGCGCATCTTGACCTCCCCAGATCGATACGTCGCCCGTTGTGTCGGCTAGTACGCCCCGTGCGGCTGCAGCATCACTCGGGCGGTGCGCCACATGATCTGCAGATCGTTCATGATCGACCAGTTCTCCACATAGCGGAGGTCCAGCCGCACGCTCTCGTCCCACGTCAGATCGCTGCGTCCGCTGACCTGCCACAGGCCGGTGATCCCGGGCTTGATGTACAGCCGGCGCGAGACCGTGCCGTCGTAGGCGGTGACCTCGCTCGGCAGCGGCGGGCGGGGCCCGACGACGCTCATGTCGCCGACCAGGACGTTCCAGAACTGCGGCAGCTCGTCCAGCGAGAGCTTGCGCAGCCACTTGCCGACGCGGGTGACCCGCGGGTCGGCGCGGATCTTGAAGAGGAGGCCGGAGCCCTCGTTCTGCGCCTGGAGGTCGGCCAGCCGGTCCTCGGCGTCGACGCTCATCGAGCGGAACTTCACCATCCGGAACGTCCGGCCGTCGCGACCGACCCGCTCCTGCCGGAAGAACGCCGGGCCCGGGGAGTCCAGGCGGATGAGCAGCGCGAGCAGCGGCGTCACGATCGCGATCGGGATGAGCGCGAGCGCGGCGACGACGACGTCGAGCGCACGCTTGGCGAGGTGCTGTCCGCCCTCGTAGCTCGGGATGCGCACCTGGATCAACGGCAGGCCCTCGACCGGGGCGAAGGAGATCCGAGGGCCGGCGACGTCCGTCAGCCGACTGGAGAGCACGAGCTCCGCGGCGGTGCCCTCCAGCTGCCAGCTCAGCCTCTTGATGAACTCCGGGTCGCCCTCCGGACGGCTGGCGACGAGGATCGTGTCGGCGCCGAGCTGCTGGGCGACCTGGGCGACGGAGGTCACGTTGCCGAGGACCGGGCGGGACACGTCGCCGACGGTGATCGCGCGGGCGTTGCCGTCCAGCAGCGTGGCACCGACGACGTTGTACCCGGTCACCGCGCCGGTCTGGAGCGTGTGCACGACGTACTCGACCTCGGCGCGGTCGCCGACCACGAGGGTGCGCGAGGCGTAGCGGCCGTGGCGGCGCTGTGCCGAGAGCCAGCGCCGCCAGCCCCATCGGCCCGCGAGGAGCCCGATGGTGCCGAGGGGCATCGCGACCAGCAGCGGAACGCGCAGCACGGAGGGATCGGCGAACACGGCGCCGGTGGCGAGCACGCCGAACGCGATGGCGCCCGCGTGCACGACCCGCTTGTACTCGGTGGCCCCGGATCCGAAGATCGTCGCCGCGCGGGTGCGTGCGGCGGCGAGCATCAGGAACCAGAGCCCGGCCAGCGCGGCGCCGATCGCGACCGTGAGGCCGCGGCCGGTGCTCGCCGCCGGCACGATCGGGACGGCGCCCAGCGAGACCGCCGCGGACGCGCTCACCGCGGCCAGGATCACGGCGGCGTCGGTGAGACGCAGCCGGACACGATAGAGCCGCTCCCATTGGCGGCGCCGTTCGAGCGTCGGCGTGGCACGGGGCGAGACCGCCCTCGCGCGCGTCGACGGAACGGACGGCGCCGCCATGGGGCGGACGGGCGGTGTCCCCACACCGACCAGACTCACGGCGTCCTCGACCGACGTCATGTCGAGGCTCCGTGAGCCGTTGATGAACGCAAGAATCCCCAGTGCGCCATGATTTCCCCAGTTATCCCCAGACCGCGGGCGAATGCGCTCGCGGATGCGCACCCACTCCCGACCCCTCGGGCTGTCCGTCGGCTTTCCCCCGATCCCACATCGGGGGAGTGGTCGGCACCGATCCCACATCGGTGCCCGCATCGCCGTCGGACGTGCGGATGCTGTGCTCACATTAGCGCGAAATCGTCGCTCCCGGAAGCATCATGACAAGATTCTCCACCGAATTGAGCAAACAGGGGATCAGCCGATGTCGGAGATGAGCGACTCCAGCGTGTCTCCGTAGTTGATGCGGATCACCGGCAGCGCGAGCTTGTCCGTGCCGGGTGTCACGTACCCCCACTCGATCGTCCGGCCGAGGAGGAAGCCGGCCTGCGCCACGCCCTGCTTCGTCGTGTCGTTGTAGTGGCCGAACGGGTAGGCGACGACCTCCTTGGCACCGAGGATCGCGGCCGACTGCTCCAGGTCGGCGGCGATCTGATCGGCGGACCAGTTCACCATCCGCCCTTCGCCGTTGTCGCCGGCCTCGTGCATGTCGTGGGTGTGCGAGCGCTGGATCACGTACGGGGAGGGCGACCCCTCGGTGCGGTATTCCGTGATCACGAACGAGGTGGTGAGGAGCTGGTGCTGGGTCACGACGGGCACCGCGAGGTCCAGCCACGTCTGGTCGGCGTCGTCATCGGTGATGATGACCGACTTCGGCGGCAGGTAGACGGTCCCGTCGATGAACGCGTTCAGCTCGTCCCAGGTGGGCAGGTAGAACTGCTGCTCGGCGATGTAGGCCATCTGGGCCTCGAAGTCGCCGATGTAGGCGTAGTTCCCGCGCAGCGCGTTGTCCTCGCCCTCGGGGCGGGTCGTGAACTGGTGGTACATCAGGATCGGGACCTCGGTGGCCGCTTCGGCGTTCTGCTCCGGCGTCATCCACGAACCGTGCAGGGTGAGGCGCCGGTCGGTGCACGCCGCGAGCTCGGAGCCGTTGATGCGCGCCGTCGGGGTGTACGCAGCCGCGTCCTCCGCGGTGGCGTACCATCCGGCGAAGACCAGGCCCTCGCGGGCGGGGATCGGCAGGCCGGTGTACAGCACGCCCTGGGTCTGCAGCATCGGGTCGATCGCGATGCCGTCGCCCTCGAACGAGACGGCGCACGCGTTCGGATCGTCCGTGGCGGCCAGGAGCGCCTCCACGGGCGATTCCGGTGTCGGCGCGGGCGTCGCCCCGCCGGAGGCCTGCGGCTTCGGGTCTGCGGTCCCGCCCGGGCCGGAGAGCGCGTGCACGACGGTGACGACGAGCACCACGACCAGGCCGACGGCCAGCAGCGCGACGACCGCGGCGAGGATCCGGCGCCGTTTCAGCACGGCCGGCGACGGGCGCCGGGAGGAGTGACGGGTCGGGGGAACGGGCGCTGCCATGCCGCTGATATTACGGCGTGCCGGTAGGGAGCCCCGGGGAGGCCACGGGTTTTCCCTCCCTCCCCCTCGTCCTGCACCGATGCTCGATCCCCGCGGTTCTCCGCCGAGGCCGTCGTCCCGACCCGAGCGGCGTCGGCATCTCTCTACGGTGGGTGGCGAGCGCTGTGGCAGCGGAGCAGGATGGGGGGATGTTCGTGTCGCCGGAGATCATCGGTACGGTCCTGACGGGCCTGGCGGCCGTCGTCACGATCTGCGTCGCGCTGTTCACCGGGCTGGCGTGGGTCGTCCGTCGGATCGACGCCGTCCGGGACGAACTGCGCGGCGAGCTTCGGAGCGAGTTCTCGGGTCTTCGGACCGAGATTCGTGAGGAGATCGGGGACTTCCGGACGGAGATTCGTGAGGAGATCGGGGGTCTTCGGGCCGAGTTCCGTGAGGAGACCGGGGGTCTTCGGACCGAGTTCCGTGAGGAGATCTCGGGTCTTCGGACCGAGATTCGTGAGGAGACCTCGGGTCTTCGGACCGAGACCCGTGGGGAGAGCGCAGGTCTCCGCGGCGAGATGGCGGGGCTTCGCACCGAGATGGCGGGCCTGCGCACCGAGATGACCGAGGTGAAGATCGCCGTGGCGAGGTTCGAAGGCCCCGCCCCGCGTCTGCTCAGCCGCTGACCGCGACGCGAGCCGCCCGGGTTGCTAGCGTGGTGCCATGGCGGCGTACGAGGTGCTGGAGATGGGCGGACTCGACCAGTGGCGTGAGCACTTCGGCGGCTTCCGCCCCGACAGCTCGCGCGAGGGCCGACGGGTCGTCGATCACGAGCTGACCATGCAGTACATCGGCATGACCGCCAACGCGCTCGCACCGGGCGAGGAGGCCGGCTACTGGCACGTCCACCACCGCGTCGAAGAGGTCTACGTCTTCCTCCAGGGGCGCGGTCAGATGGGTCTGGACGACGAGGTCGTGGACGTCGGTCCGGGTACGGTCGTCCGCGTCGGTCAGGGGGTCTGGCGCACCTGGCGCTGCGCCCCCGACGGCGACGGGGAGCTGCGCTGGCTCTGCATCCGTGCGGGCGGCGAGGAGCTGCCGGAGTTCCCCGACGACAGCGAGCGCGGTCCCGACCGTCCGATGCCCTGGTGAACCGGGCCGCCGATGCCCCGCCGGGACATGCCGGCGGCGCGAACCGGCTAGGATCGAGGGGTAACAGGAGGTGCCCCCGTGATCGGCAGTTTCATCATCTTCGGCGTGCTGTTCCTCGGCGGCTTCGCGCTGCTCGGCAACGCGCAGAACTTCCCCGGCTTCGAGAGCCTCGCCTTCATCGGCGGCATCCTCCTCGTGAGCCTCGCGCTGGCCTGGATGATGCGCGAGCGCGGCGGCGCCACCAAGCGCTCCCGTTCCTGGGAGTGACGACGCCCCGCGCGTAGCCGCACCGGTGCGCGGCCCGCTCAGCGGACGCCGCGGATCGGCAGCACCGCCAGACCGCCCAGGACGCCGAACACGATGGCGGCGATGAAGAGGGCGGTGTAGTTCTCGCCGCCGCCGATCGCCAGCAGCGGGACGGCCACGATCGGCACGAGCAGCTGCGGCACCTGATAGGACAGCGACACGATCCCGAGGTCCTTGCCCGCGTCGTCGAAGGTCGGCAGCACCTCCGTCATCAGGGCGATGTCCACCGAGACGTAGGCCCCCTGCGCGGCGCCGACGATCACGATCCCGACGTAGAACATCGTCACGTCCGGTGCCAGGATCGCCACGACCAGGCCCACCGCCGACAGCAGGGACGAGATCCACACGATGGGCTTGCGCCGCCCCGTGCGGTCCGAGATCCAGCCGAACAGGATCGTCATCAGGACGTTCCCGACGGTGAACATCATCAGCGTCGCCGCCTGCACCCCGGAGGCCTCCTCCTTGGGGATGCCGAGGTGGTCGATGATGAAGAAGAGCATGTACGTCGAGACGGAGACGATCGACATCGTCACCAGCAGCCGGCAGGCCCAGGCCCAGAAGAAGTCAGGGTGGCGGCGCGGGTCGAGCCAGTAGGTGGAGACGAGGTCCGCCCAGCTCCACGGTGCGGGCCGCTCGGTGCGGACGAGGTCGCGAAGCCCCAGGAACAGTCCCGCGCACAGCACGGCCCCGATCAGGCCCGGGACGAGGAACCAGGTCCACTGCCGGTCGTTGGGCAGCGCCGCGATCACGAGGGCGCCGAGGATGAGGGCGAGGGCTCCGGACGCGCTCGCCGCCGCCGCGACGCGCGCTCGGACGCGGGCGGGGATCTGGTCGGCGAGAAGGGCGTGCACCGCGGCGTTCGCGGCGCCGAAGCCGGCCTGGACTATGACCCAGCCCGCGACGATCGTCCACAGCGAGGTGGAGGCGGCGAGGACCAGGCACCCGGCGGCTCCGGCGACCGCGCCGCCGAGGATCCACGGCCGTCGCTTGCCGAGGCGGGACATCGTGCGGTCGCTCAGGCGCCCGAACAGGGGCGTGGCGAGGATCACCACGACGCCGCCGATCGCGGCCGTGACGGACAGGTTCAGTCCCTTCGTCCCGTCGTCCAGGAACGCGAAGAACTTGGGGATCGACGCGCCCGAGATGGTCCCGAGGGCCAGGTTGATGCCGAACCAGGCCAGGACGAACAGGGCGAGGAAGCCTCGGGGCTGGGGACCGCCGGGGATGTCGCGGTCCCGGGGCTGCACGGCGAGCGGCGGCGTGGGCGGGGCGGTCTCGGGGGTGAGGGACATCGTCGTCTCCTTCGGGCGGGTGTCGGAATGGGCGGGTGTCGGAATGGGCGGACGGGGGAACAGGCGGGTGCCGAACAGGCGGGTGGGGAACGGGCGAGCGGCGGACGGCGTACGGGTCCGGCGGGCGCGGAAGGCGCTCAGCCGGCGGGGGCGGCGGGCTCGGAATCCTCGTGCGGCGCGGTCCCGTACGCGGCGGCCAGCGCACGGGAGTGGCGATCCTGCCAGTCCCGCGCGGCCGGGAGCGCGGCGGTGATGCCTGGCGTCCCGTGCAGGTGGCCCTCGCCGACGATGACCGTCGCGAGGACCCCGGCGGCGCGGAGGCGCTCGCCGTAACGGATCCCGCTGTCGCGGAGCGGATCGAACTCCGCGACCATGAGGAGCGCGGGCGGGAGACCGGTGAGGTCCGGCACGTCCAGGGGCGCGGCGGCGTACGGCGGCTCGCCGGGCCCGACGTAGACCTCCACGAGCTCGGCGGCGTCGTCGAGCCCGAAGCCGTCGGCGTATCGCTCTCCCGAAGAGCCGACCAGGCGCAGGGCGGCGGGCAGCACTTCGAGGTCCTGGTGCAGGACGGGCGGGACGGTCTCGCCGCGCCGGGCCCGATCGCGGAGGAGGATGACCGCGCTCGCCGCGATGGCGGCGCCGGCGGAGTTGCCGCCGATGCCGAGGCGCGCCGGGTCCGCCCCGAGCGCCGGATCGAAGGCGAGCGCGGCGAGCGCCGCCATCGCGTCCTCCGCCGCGGCGGGGTAGCGGTGCTCGGGGGCGAGCCGGTACTCCAGCGAGGCGATCTGGATGCGGGCGTCGCGCGCCCGGCGCGCGCAGAGGCGGTCGTTGAGGATCTCGTCGACGGTGCCGCCGAAGAAGCCGCCCCCGTGGAGGAAGAGCTGGGTCGGCGCGGGGTCCGCGATCCCGGCCGGGCGGAACCGGCGCAGGCGCAGCGTCCCGTCCGGTCCGTCGATCGCGGCCTCGTCGATCGCCACGTCCTCCGGCGCGGGCAGGGTGAACTCGGCCGCGACGAGGTCGGACACCCGCAGGGCCGCCGCCCGTCGGGGCGCTGCCGCCCGGCCGGCGAGCTCCGGGAACGCCGCGGAGTGCTCGGCGATGCGCTCGCCCCACGCGCGGATCGCCGGATGCAGGTCCAGGTCGTGCACGGCGGTCATCGGGACCTCCCCGCTCCCGTCCTCGGATCCGGGTAGGCGACCGGGTCGTCGTGCAGGGTCCGCAGCGTCGTGATGATGTCGCGGTGCAGGTGATCGGCCGCGGGGACGTGGCGCAGCAAGCCCCCCGAGGTGTGCGTCTGGCCGATGTACCGGATCGCCGTGGCGGGCACGCCGGCGGCGGTCAGGGCGCGTGCGTAGGCCTCGCCGTCGCCGCGGAGCGGATCCAGCTCCGAGGTGTAGATCACGGCGGGCGGCAGCCCCGCGTGCGACGTCGCCCGCAGCGGAGAGGCGTACGGATCGAGCGGGGCGTTCCGGGAGCGGCCCAGGTACTGCCGCACCAGACGGGCGCCGACCTTGCGGACGATGATCCCCGGGACCTTCGCGTCCAGGCCGCGGATGTCCGCGTGGCCCATCGTCAGGTCGAGCGCCGGCGCCTCGAGGAGCTGGAGGCGGATCGGGCGGTTCGCCCGGTCGCGGTTCATCAGGGTCACCGCCGCGGCGAGGTTCCCGCCCGAGGACGCTCCGCCGATCGCGATCCGTGCGGGGTCGCCGCCGAGGTCGCTCGCCTGCGCGTGCGCCCACTCGAGCGCCGTCCAGCACTGCTCCGGCTGTGCGGGGAAGCGGGTCTCGGGTGCGTGGGCGTAGTCGACGGCGACGATGATGATGCCGGCCTCCCGGGCACGCCGCCGGAAGCCCGCGTCCCAGCCGACCCAGTCGATCCCGGCGATCGTGAACCCGCCGCCGTAGCAGTACACGAGGATCGGCAGCCCCGTGCCCCGTCCCGTCACGGCCTCGGCGCGCTCCGGGGAGGGCCAGTACACCCGCACGCGCACGTCCGGGTGCCCGGCGACCGGGAGGGTGTGCTCCTCCGTGTAGGCGGGGATCGGGGCGATCCCGAGCTCGCGGCTGGCCGCGATGTCCTCGGCGGCGGCCTGCCGGCGCCGGCGGGCGGGATCCTTGGGCTCGGGGCGGCGCAGCGGCGCGAGCCGGCGCTCGACGGCGGTCACGAACGGATCGACGACGGGTCGTGCTGTTCTCATCTTGTGGGGGCTCCTTCGTCCTGCGAGCATTGTGCGGGATCGAAGAACTTCGAGAAAGAACTTCAGGAGTCGGGATGAAACCGCGCATGGGAGCCGTGACGATCTACTCCGTCGCCGAGAGGGCGGGGGTGAGCATCTCCACGGTGTCGCTCGTGATGAACGCTCCGCACCGGGTGAGCCCGGCCACGCGGGAGCGGGTGGTCGCGGCGGCGGCCGAGCTCGGGTACCGCCGCCGCGCGGATCACCGCTCCGAGTCCGGTCAGCTCCGGGTCGCCGTGGCGGCGCCGTTCTCCAGCTACCCGTCGTACTACCGCCGCCTCACCGGCATGCTCGCCCGCGCGCGGGACACGACGATCGACCTCATGGTCCACGACCTCGACTCCGCCGCCGCTGCGGACTCCCCGCTCCTGGACGCCCTCCCTGCACGCCCGGGCGTGGACGGGGTGATCGTGATGGGCGTGCCGCTGAGTCCGGCCGCCGTGCGGGCGAGCCGCGCCGCGGGCCTGCCGGTGGTGCTCGTCGACGTCCGCAGCGCGCGCCCGCGCGGCGGAGACCTCCCCGGGGTGCTCGTGGACGACCTGCTGGGCGGACGCCTGCTGGGCGAGCACCTGCGCGAGCGGGGGCACGACCGCGTGCTTTTCGTCCACGAGCCGCAGCTGTCCAGGGACTACGTCTCGGCCGGGATGCTCCGCGCCGAGGGCGTCGCGGAGTCCCTCGCGCTGGACGAGGTGGCGGTCGCGCCGGACGACGGTCTCGAGCGCGTGGTGCGCGCCGTGGAGACATCGGGCGCCACGGCCGTCGTCGCCAATCACGACGCTCTCGCCGTCCGGGTGCACGGAGTCCTCCGGGCGTCGGGTCGGCGCATCCCCGAGGACGTCGCCCTCGCCGGGTACGACGACGGAGACCTGGCCGCGGGGCTGGGGCTGACGACCGTCCGCCAGCCGTTCGAGGAGTCCGGGCGCGCCGCGATCGACCTGCTCCTGGCCGCGATCGCCGGGGAGGGGGCGAGCATCTCGCGCGTCGATCTGGCGCCGTCGCTGGTGGTCCGCGCCACGACGTGACGCGGGCGGCGGCGCGCTGCGCGCTCGTCGGACGGTGGTTCTGCTAGGATGATGTGTTCCGTGTGATCGTCGCCCTCTTCGGCGCCGCGCGGACACGGCCGAGACACGGCTTCCGCACGAGCCGCACCGATGCGCGTTCGTCAGCCCCGGCCCCCATCCCGGGCGCACGCCTGCGCCCGACGAACGACAGAGCATTCACCATGACCATCACCCCTGCCCACGCGCGCCCGGAGCCGACGAGCCCCGATGCGCCCCTGACCTGGAAGCAGGCCGCCGACGACGTCTTCGTCGCGACCCGCGCCGGCGAGTTCGCCGGCTTCATCACCGTCGACGTGCACGCGCACATCGTCCACAACCGTCACAGCCGCCGGATCGGCTCCTACCCGACGCTCGCCGCCGCC
>NZ_BCRA01000137.1 GCF_001552355.1 Microbacterium resistens NBRC 103078 | reverse complement strand
CGGCCGCCGGGGCTGGCGGGGGAGGCCGCGGACGCCGGGGCGGACACCGCGACGCCGGCGCAGAGGGAGGCCGTCGCGACCGCCGCCGCGATCCATCGTCTGTTCATGTCGATCACTCCTTCGTGTTCGGTGGGGTACTGCGTTTCGTCTCGCGGAGACCTGCACTGAGCGAGCCTGCGAGTCGAAGTGTCGCTCAACGACCGGGTGTACTGCGTTTCGTCTCGCTTCGCTCGCTCAACGACCGGGGACCGGGAGTGGGCGTCGGTCGTTGAGCGAGGAGCGCAGCGACGAGACGAAACGCGGGATCCGATCCTCGTGTCCTCCTCCGTCCGCTCAGCCGACCGGGGTCACGGCGCCGGCGGCGTCCACGTCGTACGCGCGGCCCGCGACCCGGAGGCCGCGGAGCCTCGCATGCGGGTCCAGCGCCGCGACGCACCCGGCCGCGCGCACGGTGCCGTCGGCCGAGACGGAGACGCCGAACAGCGCCTCGATCACGAGCTCGATCCACGCGCCGGACGACGAGCACGCCCAGTCGATGATGTAGGGCAGCTGCGGCGGGGCCTTGCGAGCGCCGCCGCCGATGCCGGGGACCGCTTCCTCGACGAAGTGCGCCTGCCCCATCGGCCCCTGGTTCGCCGTGCGCGACAGCCCCTCGATCCACGCCGTCAGGACCTCCGGCGCCCCCAGCGCCGCCAGGGCGCGCCCGGCATCGGCGGGCCACGCCGGGTACGCGCCGTTCCACTGATGGTCCGGCCGCGGGCTGTAGCTGGCGTCCGGGTCCCACGGGGAGAGCGCCCGCATCCAGTTCTCCGTCTGCAGCTCGCGGCGGAAGAACGCCACCATCTCGTCGCGCACCTCCGGTGCGAGGTCCCCGGCGATGGTCGTCCCGACGACGCTGAAGTCGTAGCAGTGCCGGACGGGCAGGAGCGTCCCGTCCGGCTGCCCCGCGGAGAAGACCCCCTCGCCGGGGACGTAGCGTGCGACGACCGCGGGGACCAGCGCCGCGGCCTCGGCACGCAGCGCCGCGGCCTCCGCCTCCTCGCCGCGCAGGTCGGCGAGGCCGGCCGCCGTCCGCATGCTCCACACGTTCGCGGCGTTGAGCCCGGCGACCTCGTGCGTGTACGAGCTCACGCACTCGAGCAGGTTGTCGATCTCGCCGTAGTCGGCGAGCGGGGAGTCGCGGCGGAGCGCCTTCCACGCGGTCGCCCACTGCCGGACCGACTCCGCGACGGTGGCGTCGCCGACCACCTCGTCGAGGAACCCGGCGTCGCCGGTGAAGCGGACGTAGTCGTGCACCAGGCGGGTCATCGCGTAGTCGTTCACCGAGTACCAGCGCCCGACCGGGCCCCCGGTGAGGGAGGACGTGCCGAAGTGCGAGTGGATGTCCAGCGAGATCCAATGCCGCACCTGGTTGCGCATCTCGGCCGGGTCGAGCAGGGCGTGGCTGACCGAGCTGAGGCTGTAGTCCCAGATGAAGGTGGTGGTTCCCCAGTAGTTCGGCATGAGGGTGTCGTAAGAGCGGCCCAGGACGTTTCCCGCATAGTCCCGGCGGAACCAGACGACGCCGAGGACGGCCCACCAGTACAGCCGCCGCAGCGCCGAGGAGGAGGTCTCCAGGACCGGCAGCGCACCGGAGAACTCGTCGTCGTCCGGGTCGAACGCGGCCCGCAGCTGGCGGTTCCAGAACTCCTCGGCCGCACCGACGGTCGCGGGGACGGACGCCGCCACGGCGTCGTACGTCTCGACGGCCGAGGCCCGCGTGGTTCCGATCGCCTGCACATAGCCCGCGCGCGCGGATCCGCCGGCCGGCACGCGGAGGGTCGTCCCCAACTCCCCTCCGCGGCCGTTCCCGCCGATCCCCAGGTCGAACGCGTCCTCCCCGCCCGTCGCGGCGCCGGTGACGCCGCTCAGCCGCGCCGTGCCGTCCACGATCCCCTGCACGCTCCAGGCGCGTTCGTCCGCCGACGAGAACACGAGGCGCCCGTCGTCCGTGCCCACCGCGTCCTGCTCGGACGGCGACTCCGCATCCAGCCATGCCGTGGCGGACCGGGTCGCCCGGGCGGCGGCGGAGAGGCCGATCCGCACGTCCCGGTCCGCCTCCCCCGTGTTGCGGACGACGATGTCGACGGCCACGGCGGTGCGCCCGGGGACGCAGACCGTGGTGGTCTCGATCTCCAGCGTGCCGAGCGTCGCGCGGCGGAGGACCCGGTCCGGGCGCCACTCGTGCGTGACCGGCACGCCGTGGGAGAGGAACAGCCTCCCGTCGACGAACAGCATCGCGGTCTGCGTCAGTCCCTGCGACACCGGCGGGAACTGCACGGCGCTCAGCGCGGTGAGATCGTGATCGACGCGCACGGTCCCGAGCAGGTTCGTCAGGCCGGACGGCGCGATCATGTCGTCGTCGTGGTGGGTGGCGGGGTCCGCGGCGAGATCCTCGACGGTGGGGATGAGCGGGAGCATGATGCCTTTCCGGGGGAGGGTCAGTACTGGCCGAGCGCGAGGCCCTTGGCGAAGAAGCGCTGGGTGCACAGGAACAGGACGACGGTCGGCAGGGAGACGAGCACGGCCGCGGCGAGCACGACGGACATCTGGGCGCCGCCGTAGGTGCTCTGCATGCCGGAGAGCGTCGTGATGATCGGCCGGATGTCGTCGGACTGGCTCAGGGTCAGGCCGAGCAGCAGGTCGTTCCAGACGAACGTGGCCTGAAGGATGAAGATCGCCACGAGCGCGCTCGACGCCATCGGCAGGTACATGCGCGTGAAGATCCGCCAGGTCGTCGCGCCGTCCAGCACCGCCGCCTCGAAGACGTTGTGGGCGACGCCGGTGAAGAAGTTCCGCATGACGAACGCGGAGAACGGCACCGAGATCACCGTGTAGATGATCACCATCCCGATCCGGGTGTCGAACAGGCCGATCCGGGAGTACGCGTCGAACAGCGGCAGAAGCACCATCTGCAGGGGGAACACCGTGCCGCCGAAGATGACGACGAACCAGAGGAACCCCCGCTTCAGCCGCAGCGCGACGATGGCGAACCCGGCGGCGGCGCCCACGAGGACGGCGATCGTCGGGGAGACGATCGAGTACACCAGCGTGCTGACGATGCTGTTGCCGAGTCCGGAGAGCGCGAAGGCGTCGGCGAAGTTCTGGAACAGGTGGAAGTCGGTGGGGATCCAGGACTCCTTGGAGGTGAACGTCGCCGGGTCCTTCATCGCGTTCACGACGAGGAGGTAGGCGGGCAGCAGCCAGAGGATCCCGAGGAGGACGAGGACGACGGTGCGGATGATGCGGGACATGTCACACCTCGTTCTTCGGGGACAGCTGCTGGCGGAGGTAGAGCACCGAGGCGATCAGGGTGATCACGGTGAGGAACACCGCGATCGCCGACCCGAGACCGTAGTCGCTGTTGACGAAGGTCTCCTTGTACATCGTCAGCGCGAGCGTCTCCGAGACGGTGCCGGGGCCGCCCTTGGTCATGCCCCAGACGATGTCGAAGGTCTTCAGGCTGGCGACGATGGAGAGGCCGACGACCACGGCCGTCAGCGGACGCAGCATGGGCCACAGGATGCTGCCGAAGAGGCGGATCCCGCCCGCGCCGTCGATGCGCGCCGCCTCCAGCGGCTCCTTCGGGATCGCTTGGAGGCCGATCGTGAACAGCAGGGCGTTGACGCCGACGCCCTGCCACGACGAGGCGATGATCATCACGACCGTGTTCAGCGGCGCGTCCAGGAGCCACCGCGGCGGGTCGGTGATGCCGAACGCCGCCAGCGCCTGGTCGAGCGCGCCGCCGGAGGAGAGGATGAACGACCACACCACCCCCACGCCGATGCCGGACAGGGCGTAGGGGATGAGGAAGGGCAGGCGCAGCCAGGCCCCGCCGCGCAGGTTCCAGGTGAGCAGGGCGATCGTCAGGCCGATGCCGACCGGGATGATCAGGGTGCCGACCACCCAGAGGACGGTGTTCACGGCGGAGCCGACGAAGTCGCCGTCGGTGAGCATCTCCACGTAGTTGTCGATGCCCACCCATTTCGGGCTGCCGAGCCCGTTGTAGCGGGTGAAGCTGAGGAACACCGTCCACAGCAGCGGAAGGTAGAGCAGGACGGCGACCAGGAGCACGCCCGGGGCGATGAAGCCCCGGGCGGACCACTGGTAGGGCGAGGTCTGACGCGCCATCCGCCCGTCTACTCCTGCTCGGCCCAGTACTTGTCGGCCGTGGCCTGGATCTTCTCGAGGAACGGCATCGGATCGCCGGGGTTGGCGTTGAAGGCGCCGAACTGCTCGATCGCCGTCGTGACGATCGCCGTGGGCATCGCCTCGAAGAACCGGTCGTACAGGGAGTAGCCCTCGCCGGCGATCTGCTCGCCGAGCTCGGCGAGGGCCGGGTCGGAGACCGTGGCCTTCGGGTTGAAGGCGACGTCGCCGTGGGCGTCGTTCCACGCGGTCTGGGCCTCGGCGGACATCCACCACTCGGAGTAGGCGAGCCCGAGGTCCTTCTGCGTCGAGCTCTCCGCCACGCAGATCGGACCGGACTCGACCGCCACCGGCGTGGTGTCGAGCGCGTCGTTCACCGCGGGGATCGCGAACATCCCGAAGTCGTCGGGCGTCATGCCCGCCCCCTCGAGGTTGCCGGCGAAGAACGTCCCGAAGTCGATCATCGCGAAATCGCCCTGCTTGAGCGCCACGGCCGGATCCGTCGTGCTGCCGGGATCGCTGAACCAGCCCTTCTTCTGCTCGTCCAGCCACAGCTCCATCACCTCGACGATCTCCGGGTCGGTGTACTTCACCTCGCCCGTGGTGAGCCCGGCGTAGAGGTCCGGGTCGGTCGAGGCGACGAGGTGCTGGAACCACGGGAAGGTGAACAGGGTGCTGGTCTGGTAGTAAGGCGTCACCCCGGCGGCCTTGAGCTTCTCGGCCGCGGCGTTCAGCTCCGCCCAGCTCGTCGGGACCTCGATGCCGTTCTCGGCGAAGAGGGCCTTGTTGTAGAACATGACCCAGTAGGCGATGTTCATCGGCACGCAGTACTGCTTGCCGTCGAACGTGTACCCCTTGGCGAGGTCCTCGCTCACCCAGCCCTCGCCGATGGCCTTCTCCCAGATGTCCGTGGTCTCCGCGACCAGGCCCTCCTCGACCAGCTGCGCGAGCGACTCGCCGGTGTGCCAGGTGAACAGACCCGGGGACTTGTTCGTGCGGAACGACTGCTTGACGAACGCGTCGTACTGGTTCGCATCCGAGTAGCCGGTGGTCTTGAGCGTGATGCCGACGGCCTCTCCGCTGGCGGTGTTCAGGGACTCGAAGTCGGGCTTCCACGCGGCCTTGTCCGTGTAGAAGTCGAGCGTGCCGGTGACCTCGCCGGATCCGGACTCGCCGGTTCCCCCGGAGCATCCGGCGAGCGCCGAGACGGCGATGATCAGCCCCGCCGCCGTGGCGGCGGTCCTTCGTCGCGAAATCATGCAGAACTCCCTTGTTCATGGTGCTGTTCGGTGTCATCCGGCTTGGTATCGTTACCAGAAACCTGGCCTCACGCTACCAAGCCGCATCGGTGCGGTGCAAGGGATGCAGTGGCTCGAAGCCCCCGCGATCCCCTCGATGTTCGGTTGTGCGGTGTTCGGTTGTCGGGTGTTCAGTTGTCGGTCGTGCCGGCGCGGGCCGTCTCCGGCCCCGTCATGGCCGTCCCCCTGACGAACGCCTTGACGGTCGCGAAGCGCGCGCTGCGGGAGTGCTCGGTCCGCTCGATCCGGTAGCGGCCCACGGCGGCGGGGACGATGAAGGTCTCGGCGTAGTGGACGACGAACGGCGCGAACGCCCCGGTCGGGCTGACGACGCGGACCTCGTCGCCCTCCACGAGGTTCAGCACGTTGACGGTGCCCTCCGTGTCGTGGTCGGCGCCCTGACGGAACCAGTGCCGCCGCACCTCGATGAACTCCAGTTCGTGAAGGCCCGTGCTCTCCTCCACGACGTCGTCGTCCGACCGGACGGTCTCGACCCGGTCGATGAGGTTCTCCGTCACCCAGGCCGTGTCGCGGTCCCACTGGATGTTGCGCGCGCCGTGGTCGAGGTGGACCGGGCGGGGCACGCCGTCCAGGCCCACGCGCCCCCAGTCCCAGAGCTTGAACGTGAAGATGAACGGCGTCGCGGAGATCTCCAGCACCATCGAGTTCGCCCCGGAGCAGTGCACCGTGCCCGCCGGGATCGCGAAGTGGTCGTGCTTGCGCGCCGGGAAGGCGTTGATGTACTCGTCCGCGGGGAACGGGTGCTCGCCGTCCTGCGCCGTGGCGAGGTCGCGCAGCATGGCGTCGCGATCCACGCCCTCCTTGGTGCCGAGGTACACGACGGCGTCGTCCCCGGCGTCGAGCATGTAGTAGCTCTCGTCCTGGGTGTAGTGCATCCCGAAGGTGTTCTGGATGTAGTCGGTGAGCGGGTGCACCTGGAGGCTGAGGTTCCCGCCGTCCATCGTGTCCAGGAAGTCGAAGCGGATCGGGAACTCGGCGCCGAAGCGGGCGAACGTCTTCGCGCCCAGGAGCTCCACGGGCCGGCTGAACACCAGGTCCAGGGCGGGGATCTCCACCACGCCGCCGTCGCCCTGCAGCAGCAGCGAGTTCTCCTCCGGGACGCAGTCGAAGCACCAGGCGTAGTTGTCCTTGGACGGGTCCAGCCCGATGAGGTTCTTCATCCACTGCCCGCCCCAGACGCCGGGGTCGAAGAACGGCACGACGCGGAACGGTCGGGCCGCCGCGTCCCGCAGGGCCCCGCGGAAGGCGTCGCCGGTGATCATCCCAGCCTCCGGCGCGTCGGGGTGCGGCTCGGCGGGGGCGATCGCGTTGCCGTCCACGACGACGTCGACGATGCCGAAGAGGTCCCGCTTGTGCCGGTCGGCGACCCGCCACTCCACGAAGAACCCGCGCTTGTACTTGCGCAGGTTGTCCTCGCCGGCGTTGTCCGCGCGCCAGTTGGTCGCGCCGGCGCGCTGGCGCAGCTGGATCTCCCAGCGCGCCATGTCGACGAGGACGAGGGCGGAGGGCCCGGCGAGGTGCGGGACGAGCAGCCCCGCTCCCCAGCCGACGACGACGGTCGGACCGCGCAGCTCCGCGGCGAGGGCCGCCAGGGCGGCGGCGTCGTAGAAGTCGGCGAGGGTGAAATGGCTCATCACGCCGAAGACGCGGTCGTCGGTGAGGTTCGGGGCGATCAGGCGCTCGACGTCGGCGACGGGGTGCGCCGCCTCCTCGACGTCGCGCACGGTCCAGTCCGGGAGGGCGGCACGGATCCGGGCGGTCACCGCGACGACGTCGGCGCCGGGGTAGGCGTCGACGAGGAGCACGGGGAAGGTCCCGGCCGCGCGGGCGCGCTCCTCGGCGATCGCCGCGGCGGCCCGCCAGCCCTCCGGGCCCCGCAGGATCCGCTCGCCCGGCGGCAGCGGGACGGTGGGCTGCGTGTCGTAGCGCCCCCGGACCGTGTGGCCGTCGTGCATGTCGTTGATGGGGGTGGTCACTGATCCTCCTGCGGACGGGAAAGGGCGGTGCGGGCCAGCACGCTCAGGCCGCGGGCGACCGAGAGCTCGGGCTCCGGCGGGACGAGGAAGCGCGGGGCCGTCACGGACGGCCAGAGGTGGGCGCGGGCGTACGACTCGAGGGGCGCGCGCACGGCGTCTCCGGCGCGCAGGACTCCGCCGGAGAGGACGACCACGGCGGGGTCGTACATGTGGATCAGGGTGACGACGGTCGCGCCCCACACGTGCAGGAAGGCGTCGCGGATGCCGGCATGGGCGTCGTCGGCGAAGAGGTCGCGGAGCGTGAGGGCGGCGCCCGTCGGGGACTGCTGCGCGAGCGAGGCGCTGCTGGCCAGCGCCTCGCCGCAGCCGACGTTGCCGCAGGGGCAGACCGGGCCGTTGCGGTCGATCGTGACGTGGCCCCCGAGGATCCCCGCGTGCCCGCGGCGACCGCGGAGCGGGACGCCGGCGATCTGGGCCGCGGTGCCGATCCCGGTGCCCAGGGTCACCAGGACGGCGTCGCGCTCGCCCGCGGCGACGCCGCTCGTGGTCTCGCCGACGAGGGCGGCGCGCGCGTCGTTCTCGACGACGGCCGGGGCGCCGAACTCGGCCGCGGACCAGGCCCGGAGGTCGAGGTCCCGGAACGCGTCGTACTTGGCGTTCGCATGGAGCATCCGGCCGGAGTCCGGATCCACGACGCCCGGGACCGCGATGCCGACCGCGTCGGGAGCGTCTCCTGCCTCCGCGAGGAGCGCGCGAGCCGAGGCCGCCGCGGCGTCGAGGTCGCCCGCGTCGCGGCGCGCGTCGAGGCGGGCGGAGGAGAGGATCCGGTCGTCGGCGGCGACGGCGATCTTGATCCCGGTGCCGCCGAAGTCGATGCACAGCTCCATCGGTGCTCCTCTCGCGTGATTGGTAACGTTATCAAGCTGGAAGAGGCTCTGTCAACGACCGGATCCGGCTCCGCCGACGCCTCGGGAGGGGGCCGTGATCCGAGGGCGCCCCCGGTCAGCGCACGCCCAGGCGGAGGGAGACCGGGAGCTCGATCTCGCGCGGCGCGGCCTCCCCGCCGCCGCCGTCCAGACGGTCCAACAGCAGACGTGCCGCGGTGCGCCCGAGCTCGCGCGGATCGTGGTCGATGACGCTGAGCGGCACCGGCGACAGCTCGGCGAGCTCGAAGTCGTCGAAGCTCACGATCTCCGGGAACGCATCCGCGGTGCGGAGCCCCGTGGCGAGCTGGACGCCGATCTCCTTGAGCGCCCCGATCGCGTTGCGGTTGTTGGCGCAGAAGATCGCGGTCGGCGGGTTCTCCGCCCGGAGCAGGGCGCGCGTGGCCTCCCTGGCCTGGTCCACCGTCTGCTGGGCGGTCGCCACCAGCCGCGGGTCCGCCGTGAGGCCGCGTGACGCCAGCGCCCTCAGGTAGCCCGTATGCCGTCGCGCACCCGTGAAGATGGACAGCGCGTTGCCCAGGTACCCGATCCGCGTGTGACCCCGGTCGATCAGTGCGATCGTGCCCCGGAAGGCCCCGTCCTCGTCGGCGAGGACCACGCTGTCCGCCTCCAGGCCCTCGATCCGCCGGGAGGCGAGCACGACCGGGACCCCCTGTCGCTGCGAGTGCTCGAGGTGGGCCGAGGACGCCGCGGCGGGCACGACGACCAGCCCGTCGACGCGGCGGCCCAGGAAGTCGCCGACCAGTTCGGCCTCCCGGGACGCGTCCTCGGAGGTGTTGCCCAGGAGGATGCGGCGGCCGGCGAGGGCCGCCTCCTCCTCGACGCCCAGCGCGAACGTGCCGTAGTAGGGGTTGGCGATGTTGGTGATCGCGACGCCGATGAGCCCGCTGCTGTGCCCGGGGCGGATGCTCCGGGCGTTCTCGTTGCGGTGGTAGCCGAGCTCGGCGACGGCGGCGAGCACCCGCTCCTGGACCTCGGGCTTGACGTTCCGGCCGCCCGAGAGCGTGCGCGAGACCGTCATCGGACTCACGCCCGCGCGCTGGGCGACCTCCTTGACGGTCGGACGATGCGCTCGTTCGCCCATGCCCTGCCCTCCCGTCGCAGCCCGCTGAGGGAACGTTATCAAAGGACGCCGTCGCCGCATGCGGTCCCGCGGCTTACGGGCTTCCCCGTATGCCGGGCGGCGGGAGCCGGGCCCGCGCCGGCCCGCGACGCCCGGAATGACGGGGGTGTCGCGGAGAAGCCGTCGTCGGCGTCCCGCACGCCGTCCGGCGCGGACGCCGGGCCACCTAGGGTGCAGGGGAACGACGACGCGAGGGGAGCGGTGGATGGGCGACGCGACGCCCGCCGTGGCGGCCCCGGGGGCCCGGTCCGGCGGTGCCCGTCCTCCGCGGACCGCGATGCGCGTCGTGCGGATGGTGCTCACGTGGACCGCCGTCGCCGCCGTCTTCGTCGCCGCCGGCTTCGCCGTGCGCGCCAACGGACGCGCCGTGACCGCCGCTCTCGGCTCGTACGAACCCGTGCACGTCGCCCTTGCCGGCGTGGTCGTGCTCGCCGGGATCCTCTGCTCGGCGCTCGGCTGGCATGCGCTGCTGGACAGTCTCGGCACGCGCGTCCGGTTCCGCCGGGCGGCGCCGCTGTACTTCGTCGGCATGCTCGGCAAGTACGTGCCCGGATCCGTGTGGGCCTACGTCCTCCAGATCGCGCTCGCTCGCCGGGCGGGGATCCGCCGGACGCAGACGCTCGCGACGACGCTCGCGAACGTCGCGGTGGTCGCGGTCTCGGGCCTTGCGGTCGGGATCCTGACGATCCCGGAGCTCTCCGGCCAGCCCGCCTACCGCCCCTACCTGTGGCTGTTCGTGTTCGTGCCGGTGATCGTGGTCCTGCTGATCCCCGCCGTCTTCAACCGGCTGCTGCTGCTCGCGCTGCGGCTGGTCCGCGTGGCGCCGCCCGACGCGGTCCTGCGCCTCGTCCCGCTGCTGCGCGCCGCGGGCTGGAGCGCCCTGGGCTACGGGCTCTTCGGCCTGCACCTGTGGCTGCTGCTGCCGCCGCACGCGGCGGACGGATCCGCGCTGCTGCTGTGCATCGGGTCGATGGGGCTGGCGATGATCGCCAGTCTGGTGTTCTTCATCCTTCCCGCCGGCCTCGGGGCGCGGGAGGCGGTGATCGTCGCC
>NZ_BCRA01000136.1 GCF_001552355.1 Microbacterium resistens NBRC 103078 | reverse complement strand
GGCTCCGCGGAGGCGGCGGCCGAAGCGGAGCAGGCGATGGCCTCACCCCGCCGCGGCGCGACCCTCTGACGCACCGATACCCGACCCATCACGTACTGACGCACCACGACCCTGCAACCGAGTGAACGACATACGAAAAGGACGTCAACATGGCTAAGAAGAGGCACCTCACCGCACTGACCGCTCTCGCCGCCGCAGCGGCCCTCACCCTCGCGGGCTGCGCGAGCGGAGGAACCGGCGGCACCGGCGGAGGCGGCGACACCGACGGCGCTCCCGGCGGGGACAAGGGCACGATCACGCTCGGGTTCCTGCCCTCCTGGACGGACGGCCTGAGCACCGCGTACCTGCTGAAGGACCAGCTCGAGAAGGTCGGCTACACCGTCGAGATGAAGACCCTGACCGAGGCCGGACCGCTCTACACGGGTCTCGCCCAGGGCGACGTCGACATCTACCCGTCGGCCTGGCCCGAGCTGACCCACAAGTCCTACATGGACAAGTACGGCAAGGACATCGAGGACCTCGGCGCCTACTACGACAACGCGAAGCTCACGATCGCGGTGCCGGAGTACTCCGAGCTGACCTCGATCGAGGACCTCAAGGGCAAGGCCGCGCAGTTCGACGGCAAGATCATCGGGATCGAGCCGGGCGCGGGCCTGACCAAGCAGACGCAGGAGTCGATGCTCCCGGAGTACGGCCTGGAGGGCGAGTACGAGCTCGTCACCTCGTCGACCGCCGCCATGCTCACGGAGCTGAAGAAGGCGACCGAGGCGCAGAAGGACATCGTCGTGACGCTGTGGCGTCCCTTCTGGGCGAACGACGCCTTCCCGGTGAAGGACCTCGAGGACCCGAAGGGCGCCATGGGCGACCCGGAGGCGCTGCACTTCCTCGCCACCAAGGGCTTCACCGAGAAGTTCCCCGAGGCCGCCGAGCTCATCGAGGGCATCGCGCTCGACGACGAGCAGTACGGCGCCCTGGAGGATCTCGTGGTCAACCAGTACGACGAGGGCCAGGAGGCCGAGGCCGTGGCCGAGTGGGTGTCGAAGTACCCGGACGCCTTCCCGACCGAGATCGCGGAGTAATCCGCGCCGCCCCTCGGCGGGGTGAGACGAGGCCCCACGCTCCCTGAGGAACGTGGGGCCTCGTCCGTCCGTGATGCGGCGTTTCGTCTCGGTGCTGCGCTCCTCGCTCAACGACGGGTGGCGGGTGGGTGTCGGTCGTTGAGCGACACTTCGACTCGCTTCGCTCGCTCAGTGCGGGTCTCCGCGAGTCGAAACGTGGGGAGGCGGCGGCCTCTCGTGAGACGCCGCCGACGTCAGGTGTCGCGGAGGCGGAGACGCAACCCCCGTTCCCGCCCCGGCACGGCGCGCGTAGCCTTCCGCCATGGACGGGTTCGCGGCCGTCGACTTCGGCCTTGCGCGCGAGGTGCTCCAGCGCGGCATCGCCGCGCTGTACCTCGTCGCGTTCCTCTCTACGCTCAACCAGTTCCGCCCGCTCCTGGGCGAACGGGGCCTGCTGCCGGCCCCCGAGCTGCTGGAGTGGATCGGGGAGCGGAAGGAGCGGGCCCGACTGCTGCGCCCGACGCTGTTCCGGTACCTCCGGTACACGGACCGGCGCCTCGTCGCCCTGTGCGTCGCGGGCATGGTCGTCTCCTCCGCGGTCGTCGCCGGTCTCCCTCAGCTCGGTCCGCCCTGGGCGCCGATGCTCTGCTTCCTCGCCTTGTGGCTGGGGTACATGTCGATCTCGTCGATCGGTCAGACCTTCTACGGCTTCGGGTGGGAGATGCTCCTGCTGGAGGCCGGGTTCCTCGCCGCGTTCCTCGGGTCGGGGGATCAGCCGCCGCCGACCGTCGTGATCGTGCTGTTCTGGTGGCTGGTGTTCCGGCTGGAGTTCGGCGCGGGGATGATCAAGATCCGCGGCGGGCGGGAGTGGCGCGATCTCACGGCGCTGATGTACCACCACGAGACCCAGCCGATGCCCGGGCCGCTCAGCCGCCAGGCGCACCTGCTGCCCGCGTGGTTCCATCGGTTCGAGGTCGTCGGGAACCACGTCGCGCAGCTCGGGGCGCCGTGGCTGCCGTTCGCGCCGATCCTCGGACTGTTCCGCGACGCGGCGCCGGCGCTCGCGAGCATCGGCGCCGTGGTCGGGATGGTCGGCGCGGGGATCGTCATCGCGACCCAGCTCTGGCTGGTGCTCACGGGGAACTTCGCGTGGCTGAACGCCGCGACGATCGTGCTCGCATGCTCCGCGATCGGGATCCCCGGTTCCGGGGGCGCGCGGGCCTGGTCCGGACCGTTCGGGGAAATCCCCGTGCCCTGGCTCGTCGTGACGGGGATCGTCGCGGCCGCGTACCTCGTGCTGTCGTGGCCGGCGCTGCGCAACCTCGCCTCACGCGACCAGCAGATGAACGCCTCGTTCACCCGCTGGCAGCTCGCCAACGCGTACGGCGCCTTCGGGTCGGTCACGAAGGTGCGCATCGAGATCGTCGTCGAGGGGACCGAGGATCCGGATCCGGAGGCCGCACGGTGGGAGGAGTACGGTTTCCGCGGCAAGCCGGGGGACGTGGCGCGGATCCCCCGGCAGTTCGCGCCGTACCACCTGCGGCTGGACTGGCTGATGTGGTTCCTGCCGCTGGGGTGGTCCCTGGAGGAGTGGTTCGGGCGGTTCCTCGGGCGGCTGCTCGAGGCCGACCCGGCGACGCTGCGACTGCTCGCCCGCGATCCGTTCGAGGGGCGGCCGCCGCGGTGGGTGCGGGCGGTGTCGTACCGGTACCGCTTCACGACGCGGGCCGAGCACCGCGCCACGGGCGACGTCTGGGTGCGGGACCGCCGTCGGGTCGTGGTCCGCCCGATCGGCCGCTGACCGGGGGTGTGCGCGTTTCGTCTCGGTGCGTCGCTCCTCGCTCAACGACCGGTGGGATGGCGGTGTTCGGTCGTTGAGCGAGCGCAGCGAGTCGAAACGTGGTGACCCGGGGGTGGGCGCGTTTCGTCTCGGTGCTGCGCTCCTCGCTCAACGACCGGGGGTCAGGCGCGGGAGCGGGCCTCCTCCAGGTAGGCGTATGCGGTCACGCGCGAGATGCCGAGGCGCTTCGCGATCGCCTCGACCGACTTGCGCATCTGTGTGGCGCCGCGCCGGTCCAGCCGCTCCAGGACGGCGATCTTGTCCTCGCGCGACATCTGCGCCACGGGGTGGCCGACCTCGGCGATGGCGTCCGTGATCATCGAGTCCATCACCGACACGAGGTCCGTGCCGAAGTGCTCTCGCGGCGCGTTCTCGTCGGCCGGGACGGCGGGCAGCAGCGCGTCCAGCAGCTGGCGGGCGTTCTTCAGCGGGCTCAGGTCCACGTTGACGCACAGCGAGGCGATGATGTCGCCGGCATCGTTGCGGAAGTACACCGAGGAGCAGCGCAGCTCTCGTCCGTCCGACGTGAAGCCGGTGTATCCGTAGGCGTCGTGATCCTTCTTCCGGTCCTTCATCACGTCGAGGCCGAGCGAGGTCGACGGGCCGCCCACCGCGCGCCCCGTGACGTGGCCGTTCTCGATCGCCACGATGGTGTGCCCGAGGTCGACGTCGGCGCCGTCGAGGTTGTGCAGCACGATCTCGACGGAGGGGCCGGCCGCTGCGGCCAGGGCGCGCATCACCGGCCGGTACACCTCGAGGACCTGCTCGGCGCTCTCGTACGTGCGTCGTTCGCCGGCGAGGGCGGCCACGGCCTCCTCCGGCGCTGTGCGTGTCGTCGTCATCGTCGCTCCCGAACCCGCATCGGTTGAACAAAAAATCTGGGTGCTGGACAGAATGTCTATCCGGCTGTTAGCTTATCCCCGCCCATCCCGAATGCGCACCCCCCCGATCCGACCGGATCGGACCCGGATCCCCTCCTCCCGCCCGCCGGGCGGATCACGCAGAGCAAGGAGGCTCGCCATGACCACCCTCGCCCCGACGCGCGGTCTGTCCCGCGTGCAGCGCCGAAACGTCGCCGGTGGCGCCATCGGCACTCTCATCGAGTACTACGACTACTACCTCTACGGCCTCGCCTCCGCGGCGGTGTTCCCCGCGGTCTTCTTCTCCGCGAACGACCCGGTGATCGCCCAGCTCTCCTCGTTCGCGACATTCGCCGTGGGCTTCTTCCTCCGTCCGATCGGCGGGATCGTCTGGGGCATCATCGGTGACCGCGTCGGACGCAAGGTCGTGCTGCTGAGCACGGTCATCGGCATGGGGGTGGCGACCGCCGGCATCGGACTGATCCCCTCGGATCAGGCGATCGGCGTCGCAGCTCCCCTCCTGCTGCTGTTCTTCCGCCTGCTGCAGGGCTTCTTCGTCGGCGGCGAGATGGGCGGGGCGGCCACGATGGTCGTCGAGAACGCGCCCACCGGCAAGCACGGGCTCTACGGCGCCTTCCTCATCAGCGGCGCCGGGATCGCGAACGTCTTCTCCGGCGGACTCATGGCCGCGCTGGGCCTGGTCCCCGGCTCGTGGTTCCTGGAGTGGGGCTGGCGCATCCCGTTCGTGCTGTCGATCGTGCTCGCGATCGTCGCCGTCATCCTGCGGCGGCACCTGGAGGAGTCCGACGAGTTCGTGCAGACCCAGACGCTGCACATCGAGACGTCGGGCAAGAAGCCGAACCCCCTCGTCGAGGTCTTCCGTCACCCGAAGAACGCCATCATGGGGATCCTCATCGGCCTGCCGCAGTCCATCGCCGGGTACGTCGTGCTGACCTACGGCCTGGCGTTCATGGTCTCCAACAAGCACCTCCCCGCATGGATGGGCTTCGCCGGGACGATGATGGTCGGTCTGCTGCAGATCGTGGTCGCCCCGCTGTGGGGCGCGATCTCGGACCGGATCGGCCGGCGCACGGTCTACATCATCGGCTGCCTCGGTTTCGCGGCGATGGTCTATCCCGCGTTCATGCTGTTCAGCACGGGGAACATGTGGCTCATCTGGCTCGGCCAGATCCTCGGGTTCGTCGTCTTCGGGGTCGCCATGCAGGCCACGCTGTCGACGATGCTGGTCGAGATGTTCGATCCGGAGGCACGCACGACCGGGGTGAACATCGGCTACCAGATGTCGAACACGCTCGGCGGCGGGCTCGCCCCGCTCATCTGCACCGCTCTGGTCGCGGCGGCGGGAGGGGCGTTCTGGCCCGTGGTGGCGTACGCCGCGGTGATCGCCGTCGTCGGCGTCATCGCGACGCTCATCGCCTCCATCCGTCCGGACGTGGAAGGCGCGGGGCGCCTGCACGAGATCGCCCCGGCCCGCCCCTCCTGAGCACCCGTGTCCCCCTCCGCTCCGTCCCCCTCCCGCCCGTCCGTGGCGCGCCCGTCCGTGGCGTCGTCCCGATCTGCACACGTCGTCCCGTTCCGCACACCGACGGACTCGACGCCTGTGCAGATCGGGACAGGCTGTGCAGATCGGGGCAGGGTGTGCGGATCGGGCGGCGGCGGGACGGATCGGGGCCCGGGTCGCGTTCGGATCGGGCCCCGGAGGGCGGACCGGGGGTCAGCCCAGCAGGCGCGCGAGCGCGGGGAGCTGGCTCTCGTCGTCCAGCGCGGACCCGACGGCCACGACCCGCACCCCGGCGTCCAGGAAGGCCCGGGCGTTCCCCGCGTCCATGCCGCCGGTGGCGACGAACCGCGCCTGCGGGAACGGCCCGCGCATCGCGGGGAACCAGTCGGCCCCGAGCAACGACGCGGGGAAGGCCTTGAGCCAGGTGAGCCCCGCACCCAGGGCCCGCTGCACCTCCGTGGCGGTCGACACGCCGGGGAGCGACGGCATCCCGGCGTCGTGGGAGGCGCGCACGACGTCGAGGTCCAGGCCCGGGCTGACGGTGAACGCGGCGCCGGCCTCCTTGGCCTGGCGCACGTGCTCGTCCGAGACGACCGTGCCCGCTCCCACCGTGAGCCCGCGCTCGCGGGCGGCCGCGGCCAGCACGCGCAGCGCCTCGACGTCGGTGGGGCTCTGCACCGGCACCTCGACGGCGGTGATCCCGAGGTCCCACGCGCGCGTGGCGGTCGCGAGCGTGCGCTCCACGCCCATGCCGCGCAGGATCGCCATCAGCGGGACGCTGCCGAAGAGGTCGTCGAATGCGGTGTTGTCGGTCATGGTCCCTGGTCCTTCCGGAGGCTTGTCGGCGGCGCCCGGCCGGCGCCGTCCGGGCAGGACAGGGCGCGCCGGCGCCGGTCCCATGATGCGACCCATGATGCGTATGGTGCAATGACCGTTGCGGCATATGCACAACCCAGGAAGAAGGCGGAAGGATGACGGAGATGGATGACGCGCGGCTGACCGCACAGGACAAGGGGCTGCCGGCGCGGGCCATCGGCATGACGGTCGAGGAGTTCCTCGCGACCGGGCCCCGCCTGGAGGAGTTCTGGACGCCGCTGGTCGTCCTGGACGACGACGCCATGCGCGCGAACGTCGAGACGATGGCCGCCTGGTGCGTCGAGCGCCGTCTGGATCTGATGCCGCACGGCAAGACGACCATGGCCCCCGAGCTGTGGGCCCGCCAGACCGACGCGGGAGCGCTCGGGATCACGCTCGCGACCATGGGGCAGGTCCGCACCGGACGCAGCCTCGGGCTGGTTTCGATCATGCTCGCCAACGCCGCGGTGGACCCGCGGTCGCTGGCCTGGCTCGCCGGCGAGCTCGCCGACCCCGGATTCCGCTTCGTCTGCTGGGCGGACTCCGTCGCCACCGTCGAGGCCATGGAGGCGCCGCTCCGCGAGGCCGGCACGCCGCGTCCCGTCGACGTCTGCGTCGAGCTCGGCGCCGCCGGCGGGCGCACAGGAGCGCGCTCGATCGAGGAGGCGCGGCGGATCGCCGAGCGGATCGCCGCCTCCGACGTCCTCCGCCTCGCCGGCGTCGCCGGCTACGAGGGCAGCCTCGCCCACGACCGGTCCGCAGCCGGGCTCGCGGCGGTGCGCGGATACCTCGAGGCCCAGCTCGACCTGCACCGGGCCCTCGCCCCGCTCTACGACGACGGGGAGCTCTACCTCACGGCGGGCGGCAGCGCGTACTTCGACCTCGTCGCCGACGTGTGGGCGGGCGCCGAGCGGGACGCACGGACGCGTTTCGTGCTGCGCTCGGGCGCGTACATCGTGCACGACGACGGCTTCTACCGCGGCATCTCCCCGTTCGACGAGGGGGCCGCGGACGCGGGCGACGGCGGCCCGCGCTTCCGCAACGCCATGCACGGGATCGCTCGCGTGGTGTCCGCGCCGGAGGCGGACCTCGTGCTCGTGGACGCCGGCAAGCGCGACCTCCCCTACGACGAGGGCCTGCCGATCCCCCGCGCCGCGGCCGCCGAGCTGGCCGGGCCCTGGAGCCCCGTCGAGGCCACGGTCTCGGCGATGAACGACCAGCACTCGTACGTGCGCGGCGCCGCCCTGCCGATCGGGTCGGTCGTCCGCTTCGGGCTCTCGCACCCGTGCACGACGTTCGACAAGTGGCGGCTCGTCCCCGTCGTCGAGTCCGCCGGATCCGACGTCGTCGTCGGGCTCGTCCGCACCTACTTCTGAGGACGACCATGTCGAGACGGACGGTGCTGCGCGGCGGCTCGGTGGTCGGGCCCGAGGGCGTGACGCGGGCCGACGTGGCCGTGGTCGGCGAGGAGATCGCGGCCGTCGGCGAGGTCCCCGCGGAGGAGGACGACGCGGTCCTGGACGCCTCGGGCCGGATCGTGCTGCCGGGCTTCGTCGACGCGCACTCGCACGCCGACGGGCGGCTGCAGGATCCGGACGTGACCACGGCGCTGCTGCGGCAGGGGGTGACGACGGTGATCGCCGGGCAGGACGGCGTCTCGTACGCGCCCGGCGACGGCGCCTACGCGACGGCCTACTTCGCCGCGATCAACGGCGCGCATCCCTCGTACCGCGGCGGCGGGATCGGGGCGTTCCTGGAGCAGGCGGACGGGTCGTCGCCGGTGAACGTCGGCTACCTGATCCCGGCGGGCACCGTCCGCTTCGAGGCCTGCGGCCGTGCGGCAGGGCCAGCGGGCCCCGAGGCCGTGCGCCGGATGGCCGCCGCGGTGGCCCAGGGCATGGCCGAGGGGGCGCTGGGCCTTTCCACCGGACTCGACTACGTCCCCGGGATCTTCCAGGACGCGGAGGAGATCGCCGCACTGTGCGCTCCCGTCGCCCGCGCGGGCGGGGTCTATGTGACCCACATGCGGGGCGGCTACGAGGCGGGCACGGCGGCGGGGCTCGCGGAGGTGGCGGAGATCGCCGACCGGACCCGCGCCGAGGTCGGCGCGCCGCTGCCCGTGCACGTGTCCCACTTCCACGCCGACGCGGACATCGTGCTGTCGCAGCTCGACGCGCTCGCCGCCTCCGGCGTGGACGCGACCTTCGACGCCTATCCCTACGTGCGCGGATGCACCCTCCTCGGCATGCCCCTGCTGCCGCCCGAGGTCGCGGCGCTCCCCGCGGACGAGGCCGTCGCGGTGCTGCGGGATCCGGTCCGGCGCGCGCAGCTGCGGGCGATCGGCGCCGCCCGCGCCGCATCCAGCCCGAGCCTCGGCCCGGACTGGCCCGACATGATCACCCTCGCGCACATCGCCGCCCCGGAGTGGCGGTGGGCGCTCGGGCTCACCCTGCGCGCGGCGGCGCGGCAGGCGGGCACCGATCCTCTGGACCTCGCGCTCGACGTGCTCGCCGCCTCCCGGATGGAGTGCAGCGCGGTCATGGCGGTCCGGCATCCGCGGCCGCGCACCGAGCTCGCGCGCATCTTCGCGCATCCCGGCCACATCGGCGGCTCGGACGGCATCTTCATCGGCGCGCACCCGCATCCGCGCGCGGCGGGCACGTTCGCGCGCTTCCTCCGGGAGTACGTCCGCGAGCTCGGCACGTGGAGCTGGGCCGACGCCGCGCACCACCTCTCCGCCCTTCCGGTCCGTCGCTTCGCCCTGGGGCGGCGCGGAGCCGTCACGCCCGGCGCCCTGGCGGATCTCGTGCTCGTGGATCCGGAGGCCGTCGCCGACACCGCCACCTACGAGGAACCGACGTCGATGGCCGTCGGCATCGACGACGTGTTCGTCGCCGGCGTTCCCGTGCTCGCCGACGGCGCGCCGACCGTCGCGCGACCGGGCCGGGGCCTGCGCCGCACCGCGGGGGAGGGCTGATCGTGTCCCAGAGCGTGACGCGCGCCGCCCGGATCCTCTCGGCCCTCGCCGCGGATCCGCAGACGGTCGCCGAACTGGCGGAGCGGTTCGACGTGCACCGCTCGACCATGTTCCGCGAGCTGCAGAGCCTCGAGGAGGTCGGCTTCGTGCGGAAGCAGGGCGACGGCCGGTACGCACTGGGGTTGCGCCTCGCCGTGCTCGGCAACGCCGCGCTCGAGCAGCTCGACCTGCGCGCGGCCGCGTATCCGCACGTCCGGCGCCTGCACCGGGCCGTGGGCAACACCGTGCACGTGGGCGCGCTGATCGGCGACGAGATCGTGTACGTCGACAAGGTCGAGGACGCCGCGGGCGTGCGGATGTACTCGCGCGTGGGCGCGGCGGTGCTGCCGTACTGCAGCGGGCTCGGCAAGGCCGTGCTCGCCGCCCTCCCCGACGACCGTCGCGACGCGGTGCTGGCGCGCGTCGAGTGGCGGCGTCACACCGCGAACACGCTCACCACCCGCGCCGCGCTGGACGAGGACCTCGCCCAGGCCGCCCGCCGCGGCTGGGCCGTGGACGACGCCGAGTTCGAGGACTTCGTGGGGTGCGTCGCCGTGCCCATCGTCGTGCCCGCCGGCGTGGTCGGGGCGGTGTCGGTCACCGCGCTGCGCGCGACCGAGCCGCTGTCCCGGCTGGAGACGCGGGTGCCGATGCTGCGGGAGACCGCGGCGGAGATCGCCCGCGCGCTCGGATGACCTCAACCGATAGGAAGGAACAAAGAGATGCCTCAGACCGGATACTACGCGGAGGGCGCCCCGACGCCCGCCGGCCCGTACAGCCACGGCGTGGTCGCGAACGGCTTCCTGTACACCGCCGGCTTCGGCCCGCAGGACCCGGCCAACGACCACGCGATCGCGGACAACGTCGCCGACCAGACCCGGCAGGTGCTCCGCAACATCCAGACCGTGCTGGCCGTGCACGGCCTGACCATGGATGACGTCGTGAAGTCGACCGTGCACCTGGCGGACCTCGCCGACTTCGCCGAGTTCAACACCGCCTACGAGGAGTTCTTCACCGCGCCGTACCCCGTGCGCACCACGGTGGGCTCGCAGCTGGCGAACATCCTCGTCGAGATCGACGTCGTCGCGGCCTTCCCCCAGGCGTAGGCTCCGCGCGTTTCGTCTCGTCGCTGCGCTCCTCGCTCAACGACCGGTGGGGGTGCCCCGTTCCCGGTCGTTGAGCGAGCGCAGCGAGTCGAAACGCGGTGACCCGGGGTGGATCCGTTCCCGGTCGTTGAGCGACACTTCGACTCGCTGCGCTCGCTCAGTGCGGGTCTCCGCGAGTTGAAACGCGGTGACCCGGGCTGGGTCCGTTTCGTCTCGTCGCTGCGCTCCTCGGTCAACGACCGGGGGTGGCGCGGCGTTCGGTCGTTGAGCGAGCGCAGCGAGTCGAAACGCGGTGACCCGGGCTGGGTCCGTTTCGTCTCGTCGCTGCGCTCCTCGCTCAACGACCGTGGGGGTATCCTGTACCGGGGAAGGGTACTCATGCGCACGCGGATCGGGACGCCGGGGGCGATCGTCCTCGTCCTCTCCCTGCTCTGCGGCCTGTTCGGGATGCACGTCCTCGGCCTCCACGGCGTGGGGTCGCACGGACCCGCCACCGCGGCCTCCGCGCCGACCGCCCATGCGCCCGCTCCCGACCACACATCCGCCGCACCCGCCGCACCCGCCAATCCCGCCGCATCTG
>NZ_BCRA01000135.1 GCF_001552355.1 Microbacterium resistens NBRC 103078 | reverse complement strand
TCGAGCGTGCGTTCGAAGATCATCGGCTCGTCCGGGTGGGCGGCCCGCACCCCGTCCGGGTACACGGCCAGATCGGCGGCGGTCGCCGGCGTCTCGCGGGCGGGCGGACGGGCGTCCTCGGCCGCCGCGGGCGGCGCCTGCTCGTCGGCGAGCACGCGCCGGAAGAACTCCACGGCCCGTGCGCGCAGGGCGGCCGAGTATGCGTGCCCCTCGTCGGCGACCGCGAGCTCGACGGGAGGCATGCCGACGCGCTCGCGGACCTCGTCCATGCGCCGGACGGTGTCGAGGGTCCCCGCCAGGGGGAAGAAGTCGTAGGCGGCGGCGAGCACGAGGACCGGACGCGGGGCCATCGCCAGCAGCAGCTGCGCGTGGTCCACTCCGTGCGCGAGAGCTCCCCGCACGATCTGCTCGGCGTCCTGCGCCTGGCCGGAAACGATCGACACGTCGCGTGCGGTGACGAAGGTGGCCGGCGCCGCGGCGGCCAGGCGATCCTCCACCGCGCACAGGAGGGTGACCAGGGAACCCCCGCCGCTGTGCCCGGTGACGCCCACCCGCCCCGGGTCCACGGCGTCGAGACCCTGCAGGACCGAGATGCCCGCTCGGGCGTCCTCGATGAAGAAGCGGGCGGGGGAGAACCCGTGCCACCAGCTCTGGACGCCGGCGTACGTGTGCTCCCTCGTGCCCCAGCCCACCGCGGGGGCCTCGCCGGGCGGGTAGCTGTGGCGCTCGCCCTGGCCGATCGGGTCCGGCACGAGCACGACGAGTCCCGCACGGCACAGGGCGCGGGCGAGGAGCTGGTATTCGGGGTCCGCCTTCGCCGCGTCCGTGTGCCCGCAGGCGAGCAGCACGGCCCCGGTCGGGGCCGACAGGCCCGAGGGGGTGTACAGGGTCGCCGGCACGTGGGCGCGCGGACGCGGGGCGTAAGCGATCCGCTCGACGCGCATCCCGGGCAGGTCGAACCCGCCGTGCACGGTGTGGGGGACGGGCCCGAGGCGCATCGGGCCGCCGAGCGCATCGTGGACGACCGCGCGGACCCTCTGCTGCAGCGCGAGGAGCCCCTCGGCGTCGCTGATCCCGTCCAGCGCGCGCCGCCCCGCCTCGACCGCCTCGATCGTGCGTCGCTCGACGGCCCGCCGCAGATCGTGCTCGGCGTCGTGGTGTCCGTTCAGGTGCGGTGCGAAAGCGAGGGACGGCGCCTGTCGCGGTGCCTCTCGCTGCGTCTCAGCGGTCATCGGGCCTCCTCGTCCGCGGGCCAGCCTAGCGCCGAGAACGGCGATTGGTGAATATTGCTGCATGCGCTTGCGACAGTTGCGGCTTCTTTGGCAGGGTGGAGGCATGACCGCTTCGGCCGCCCGTCCTCCCCGTCGCCGATACGCCCTCTGCGGGCTCTCCAACCGGGGCGTCGCGAGCTTCGCCCGGCCCCTGATGGGCGTCACGGGCGAGGGGCGCGACGCGGCGCTCGGCTACGGCACGGATCCGGACGACCTCTCGGGCTCCGCGGAGCTGGTCGCGGTGCTCGACGCCGACCCCGCCCGGACCGCGGCGTTCCTCGACACCGTCGTCCCGGAGGGGCACGCCGCCGTGCGCGGCTACGGCCCGGACGAGATGGGCCGCATGATCGAGGAGACCGCGCCGGACGCGGTCATCGTCGCCACGCCGGACGCGACCCACGTCGACTACATCCTCGCCGCCCTGGAGCGTGGCGTCGACGTCCTCAGCGAGAAGCCGATGACCTCGACCGCGACCGACGCCGCCCGCGTCCTGGCGGCGGAGCAGCGCTCGCGCGGCCGGGTGATCGTGACCCACAACCTGCGGTACTCGGCCCGTCACCTGGCACTGAAGCGCCTGATCGCCGAGGGAGGGATCGGCCGGGTCACCTACGCCACGCTCGAGTACCACGTGGACGCCCGGCACGGATCCAGCTACTTCCTCCGCTGGAACCGCACGCGGGCCCGATCCGGAGGCCTCTCGGTCCACAAGAGCACCCATCACCTGGACCTGGCGTCCTGGCTCGTCGACAGCGAGCCGGCCCGGGTGTTCGCCGTCGGCACCCGCAACCACTACGGTCCGGACGGCCCGCTCCGGCCGCGCGCGGGGGAGGAGGGCACGGATCCGTACTCCGCGCTCAGCCCCGACGCGGCCGCCGAGGACGGGGCGCGCGTCGGCCTGTTCGGGCTGCCCTACGAGCTGCAGTATCCGCGCGGGCGCCGCTTCACGCCCTTCGACGAGGAGATCGACATCGAGGACACCTACGTCGCCACCGTCGAGTTCGCCAGCCGCGCCGCCCTCGCCTACACGATCGACTTCTCCTCGCCGTGGGAGGGGTACCGGCTGAGCGTCACCGGAACCCACGGGCGCGTCGAGACCGTCTCCGGACGCGACCGTGAAGGGCGTCCGCTCCCCGGGTCCGATGCGCTGCGGCACGAGCCGCTGTTCGGAGATCCCCGACGGATCGCGATCGACGCCGGACGCGGCGGGCACGACGGATCCGACACGACCATGCGCCGGCACCTCTTCGGGGCCGGGCTCGCCGACGCCGACCGGCTGGACGTGGCGGCGTCCAGCAGGCAGGCGGCGTTCGCGGTGGCGGCCGGTGAGGCGATGTGGCGCTCCGCCCTCTCCGGGCGCGCCGAGGACGTGTCGGCGCTGCTCGGGACGGCGGCGGCGGCGTGACCCGGGACGGGCTGGGCCGGCTGTCGGCGGAGGCCCTGCCGGGGGTCTCGTCGTCCCGCGTTTCGCTTCCCGCGCGCCGGCCGAGCGGCATCGGGATCGTGCACCTCGGCGCGGGCGCGTTCTTCCGCGCGCATCAGGCGGTGTTCACCGAACGCGCCTTCGCCCGCGGCGGCGCGGACGGGTGGGGCATCCTGGCGGTGACCGGGCAGCGGCCGGACGTGGCCGACGCGCTGCGTCCGCAGGGCGGGCTGTACGGCGTCCTGGAGCGCTCCGCCGACGCCGACCGGGTCGACGTCGTCGGCTCGGTGCGCGACGCCGCGGCGGGGGAGCGGGACGCGGACCGGGTGGCCGCGGCGATCGCCGCCGAGGAGACGCACGTCGTGACCCTGACGATCACGGAGAAGGCGTACGCCGGAGAGCCGTCGCGTCCGCTGCGGACGCTCCGCGACGGCCTCCAGCGGCGGGCGAGGAGCCACGGCGGCGCGCTCGCGGTCATCAGCTGCGACAACCTCCGCGACAACGGCGCCGTGCTCCGCGCCGCGATGGAGCGCATCGTCGACGACCGGACCCGACGCTGGATGAGGGATGCGGTGACGTTCCCTCGCACGATGGTGGACCGGATCGTCCCCGCGACCACGGACGACGACCGAAAGCGCGCACAGGCGCTTCTCGGAGTCCGTGACGAGGCGGTCGTCGTCGCCGAGCCGTTCGCGCAGTGGGTCATCGCGGACGAGTTCGTCGGACCGCGGCCGGAGTGGGAGCGGGCCGGAGCGATCCTCACCGATGAGGTGTCGCGCTGGGAGGACATGAAGATCCGCACCCTCAACGCCGCGCACCTGCTCCTCGCGTACGAGGGGGCCCTGCGCGGGCACGGGACGATCCACGAGTGCGCTGCCGACGCCTCGCTGGCGAGCGCCGTCCGCGGTCTCATGGCGCAGACGGCGCAGACCTTCACGGCGCCGCGGGGTGCCGACGTCGCCGGTTACCAGGCGCAGACCCTCGAGCGCTTCGCGAACCCGGCGATCGGGCACACAGTGCGCCAGATCGCGAAGGACGGCACGGAGAAGCTGCCGGTGCGACTGCTCGCGCCGCTGCGCGAGCTCCGCCGGCGCGGAGCGGCCGCCGACGGATTCGACCTGATCGCTCGCGCGGTCGCGGCGTGGATGGCCCTGGTCCGCGTTCGGCCGGACCTCCTCGACGATCCCCGTGCCGAGGCCGTGGGCGCGGCCGCGTCCGGGAGCGGGGACCCGAGGAACCTGGTCACCTCCCTGCTGACGCTGACCGACGTGTTCGGTGCGGACCTCGCGGCGGATGCCGTCGTCGTCGACGCGCTCGTCGACCAGGTCGCCGACCTGCTCCGGCAGAGCCGCACGGCGTGACCCCCCGCCCCCGCCCCCGGCGCCGCGTCCTCGCTGCCGCGCGGGGTCAGGCGGACGCGCGGGATCAGGCGGATGGGGGCGTGGGGTGCCTGTTCTGGCGTGTTTGCCTGATCTGGCGGGGCGTGTGTGCGCGGGGTCGCCGCCGCGTGGGATCAGGCGAACGCGCGGGATCAGGCGGATGGCAGCGTGGGGTGCCTGTTCTGGCGCGAATGCCTGATCCGGCCGGGGGTTCCTCGGGGATGCGGGCGGCGCGGCTAGGCTGAGGGCATGGCGGTCCTCTTCTCGCTGTTGGTGCTCGCGCTCATGATCGGGGCGCTGATCGACATCATCACGCGCGAGGACGGGCAGGTGAAGCACCTGCCGAAGGTGTTCTGGATCATCCTCGTGGTCATCCTGCCGCTCGCCGGGAGCATCATCTGGTTCCTCGTCGGGCGCGAGTACGGCGACTCCGGCGTCCGTATCCCGCGGATGCGCGGCGAACGGCGCGGCCCGGCCGCGCCCGCGGCGCCGTCGGTCCCGCCGGCGCCGGTCGACACCCGGACGACCGAGCAGCAGATCGCCGACCTCGACCGCGAGATCGAGGAGTGGCGCCTGCGCGCGGAGATCGAGCGGCGCCGCCGCGAGTCCGGCGACGGGACGCCCTCGGATGGGAACGGCTCGGGCTCGTGAGCGCCCTGCCGCCCCCGCGTCCTCGCGCCGTGATCGGCGGCGGCAGCGGATACCTCGGCACCGCGCTGCGCGACGCCCTCCGCGTCGACGGGTACGAGGTCCGCACCATCGGCCGCTCCGGAACGGCCGATGCGCGATGGTCGGACCCGGACTCCCTCCGCCGCGTCGTGGACGGGGCGGAGCTCGTCATCGGCCTCGCCGGGAAGCGCGTGGACTGCCGCTACACGGACCGCAACCGCGAGGAGATCCTCCGCTCGCGGGTGGAGACGACCCGGGCGCTGCGCCGGGCCATCGCCGACGCCGCGCAGCCGCCCGCCGTGTGGATGAACGGAAGCTCGGCGACCGCCTACCGCTACGCGCTGGACCGCCCGCAGACCGAGGCCGACGACTCCCTCGACACCGGCTTCTCGCCCGACGTCACCAGGGCGTGGGAGGCGGCGCTGTTCGAGGGCGAGCTGCCGGGGACCCGACGGATCGCCCTGCGCACCTCCCTGGTGCTCGGTCGCGACGCGCCGGTGATGACCATGCTCCTGCGGCTGGCCCGTCTCGGGGCGGGCGGCCCGCAGATCGACGGGTGGTGGTTCCCGCACCGCCGCTACCGCGGGATCGGACCGGAGCCGACCGAGCCGGCTCCGCCCGGGTACGTCCGCTCGCACGGGCGGCAGATGTTCAGCTGGATGCACGAGGCGGACTTCGTCGAGGCGATCCGGTTCCTGCGCGACCACGACGAGATCTCCGGCCCCGTGAACATGGCGGCCCCGCACGCCGTGGACAACCGCACCCTCATGCGCGCGCTTCGTCGCGCCGTCCATGCCCCGTTTGGCATCCCCGCGTGGCGGTTCGTGCTGGAGCCGGGGATGTGGGTCCTGCGCACCGAGTCGGAGCTCGTGCTCAAGAGCCGGTGGGTGGCTCCCGGCGTGCTCGCCGACGCCGGGTTCCGCTTCCGCTACCCGCGGCTCGACGAGGCCGTGGCGGACATCACCCGCCGCTGACGTCCGCCGGCCGCGGGGGACGGAAGAGGTCGATCAGCGCGCGGAGCCGATCCGTCATGTCGAGTCCCGGATCCAGCAGCCACTGGATCTGCAGCCCGTCCATGGCGGCGACGAGCAGGCTCGCCGCCGTGTCGGGGTCCAGGTCGCCGCGGAGGAGGCCGGCCTCCTGCCCGCGCGCGATCCGCCGCCGGAAGCCCTCGGTCGTGCGGCGGTAGCGTTCCGTGAAGTACGCCCGTCGTTGCGTGTCGGTGGTGTCCGCGGCGGCGAGGGCGGCGACGGTGGTGAAGAGGGCGACGAGCCCCGGCACGGTGGCGTTGTGGTCGACGAGGGCGAGGGAGGCCCCGAAGCCGCCGTCGTCGTCGGCCGGGAACATCCGGCGGTTCACCTCGTCGCGGTGGCGCACGATCTCGAGCATCAGTCCCTCGCGGGAGCGGAAGTGGTGGAGCAGGCCCGGCTTGGAGCGCCCGACCTCGTCGGCGATGCGCTGGAGGGTCGCGGCGTCCCAGCCGTCCTCGGCGAGCACGCGGAGGGCGGCGTCGAGCACGTCGAGCCGGAACTGCTCGGTCTTGGCGTAGCTGCCGCGGCGTGCGCCGCCCTCGGGATCGGACATGGCGAAACTCTACCGTTGTTCCGGATTCGGGTGTAGCGTCGATGAAAACCGACCTCTGGTCGAGGTTCGGATATTCGACGACGAAGGCACCGGCATGACATCTCCCGAACTCTCCCTCCAGCTCTACACCGTGCGCGACGCCCTGTCCGCAGACCTTCCCGGAACCCTCGACCGCATCGCCGCGCTGGGTGTGCGCAACGTCGAGGCGTTCGGCTTCGTCGGCAACGCCGCGGCCCTCCGGGCGGCCTACGACGCCGCGGGGCTGACGGCCCCGAGCGGCCACGCGAACTTCCTCTCCGACGAGCTGCGCTTCGGGGACGACGTGGTGACGGTGCCCCCGTTCACGTCGATCCTCGACGACGCCGCGACCCTCGGCGTGGAGGTCCTGATCGACCCCATGGTGCTCGCTCCGCGCTGGTCGAGCGCCGACGAGGTCGCCAAGACCGCGGACCGGCTGAACGGGCTGGTGGATGAGGCCGCGTCCCGCGGGATCCGGCTCGGCTACCACAACCACTCGCAGGAGTTCCATCACGACATCGACGGCGTCCCCGCGCTGGAGCACTTCGCCGGGCTCCTCGACGACCGCGTCGTCCTCGAGGTGGACGCGTTCTGGGCGGCGACCGGCGGGCAGGACGTCCCCGCTCTGCTCCGGCGCCTGGGCGACCGGGTCCGGCTCCTGCACATGAAGGACGGCGTGATCGGCGCCGATCCCTTCCGCGCGGACGACGCCTCGGCGGTGACCCTCGATCAGCGCGTCGCGGGCGAGGGCGACCTCGACACGGGCGCGATCCTCGCCGCGGCCCCGGCCGCCGAGTACGCCGTCATCGAGTTCGACGCGTACGACGGCGACCTCTTCGACGCGATCGCGCGCAGCGCCGACGCCCTGCGCGCGGAGGGCGTGCGATGAGCGCCGGGCCCGTCGGAGTCGGCTTCATCGGCACCGGGATGATCAGCGACACGTACCTGGAGAACCTCACCTCCTTCCCGGACATCCGCGTGGTGATCCTCGGCGACATCGACACCGCGCGGGCGGCCGCACAGGCGGCCAAACACGGGGTGGCCGAGAGCGGCACCCCGGAGCAGGTGCTCGCGCACCCGGACGTGGAGATCGTCGTCAACCTCACGATCCCCGCGGCGCACGTGCCGGTGAGCCTGGCGGCGATCGCCGCGGGCAAGCACGTGTGGAGCGAGAAGCCGATCGGGATCGACCGCGACGCGGCCCGGGAGCTGCTCGCCGCCGCCGACGCCGCAGGGCTGCGCGTGGGGATCGCCCCGGACACCGTCCTCGGGCCCGGGCTCCAGACCGCTCGCCGCGCCATCGCGCGGGGTGACATCGGCACGCCCCTGTCGGCGCAGACGGCGATGCAGTACATCGGCCCGGACGTCTTCCACCCGAACCCCGACTTCCTCTTCGCCCGGGGTGCCGGACCCGTGATCGACATGGGCCCGTACTACGTCACGGCCCTGGTCAACGTGCTCGGCCCGGTGGCGAGCGTGGCGGCGGTCGGGCTGCGCGGTCGCGAGGTGCGGACGGTGCAGGTCGGGGACCGGGCCGGGGCGGAGTTCCCCGTGGAGGTGCCCACGCTCGTCCAGGCGATCGCCCGCTTCGAGCAGGGCGCCACCAGCCAGAGCGTGTTCAGCTTCGACTCGCCGCTGGGCCGGACGGGCCTCGTCGAGATCACCGGCACCGAGGGCACCATGGTGATCCCGGATCCCAACACGTTCGGCGGGGAGGTCCGGATCACGCCGGTGCCCACCCTCGCCGGTATGCGGAGCGAGCCGGAGTGGCGCACCGTCCCGCGGGTCGGCGTCGAGGCCGGTCGAGGCCTCGGCGTGCTGGACATGGCGAGGGCGATCCGGGGCGGTCTGCCGCACATCGCCACGGGCGAGCTCGGCTACCACGTCTTCGACACGCTGATGGCGATCGAGGAGTCGGTCGGAAGCGGGCGGTTCGTCGACGTGGAGAGCACCGTCGGCGAGATCCCGCTGGTGCCGGAGGACCGGGATCCGTTCGAGGCGACGCTGTGACGCGATCGAACCTCTCCGGTATCGGGCTGCGCGCGGGGTTCCTCGGCACCGGGTTCATGGCGGCGGTGCACAGCCGTGCGGCGCGCGCCGCGGGGGCGGAGACCGCGGTGATCGCGGGCTCGCGTCCCGAGCGCGGTGCCGCGGCCGCCGGTGAGCTCGGCATCGCGGCGGCCGCCGTGGGCATCGAGGACCTGCTGGAGTCCTGCGACGTGGTGCACGTCTGCACGCCGAACGCGCGGCACGCGGCGCAGGCGCACGCCGCGATCGCCGCCGGGCGTCACGTCGTGTGCGAGAAGCCGCTGGCCACCACGGTCGAGGACGCCGAGGCGCTCGCGACCGCCGTGACCGCCGCCGGGCTCGTCGGCGCCGTCCCGTTCGTCTACCGCTACCACCCGATGGTGCGCCGCGCCCGGGAGATCGTGGCCTCCGGGGAGGCGGGCGCCATCCTCACGATCGACGGCGCGTACCTGCAGGACTGGATGCTCCGGGCCACCGACACGAACTGGCGGGCCGACGCGGCCGCGGGCGGGGCGTCCCGTGCCTTCGCGGACATCGGCTCGCACCTGTGCGACCTCGTCGAGTTCGTGACCGGGGACCGCATCGTCGCGCTCAGCGCGCGCACCCGGACCGTGTTCGGCGAGCGCGGGGGCGCGAGCGTGGCGAACGAGGACATCGCCGCGGTGGTGGCGCAGTTCGCCGGCGGGGCCCTCGCCACCCTCCTGGTGAGCCAGATGGCCCCGGGCCGCAAGAACGGGCTCGTCATCGAGCTGCATGGGACCTCGTCCTCCGTGCGCTTCGAGCAGGAGGACCCGGAGCGCCTGTGGATCGGCGAGGAGAACGGTTCCCGGCTCATCCGTCGCGAACCCGGGATGCCCGGCGACCGAGGGCTGTCGCTCGTCCCGTCCGGTCATCCGATGGGCTATCAGGACGCCTTCGATGCGTTCGTGGCGGACGTGTACGCCGCCGTGCGCGGCGCGGAGCCGGACGGCCTGCCGACCTTCGCGGACGGCCTCCGCGCCGCCGTCGTCACCGCCGCCGTCCTGGAGTCCGCCGCCGGCGGCGGGCGCTGGGTCACGCTCGCGCCGGCCGCATCCGGCAGCACCACCACGGACATCGACACCACGGACATCGACACCGAGGACACCGACACCGAGGACACCGACACCGAGGAGAAGTCATGACCACGCACCCGGTCACCCTGTTCACCGGCCAGTGGGCCGACCTGCCGTTCGAGGAGGTCGCGCGCCTCGCCGCCTCCTGGGGGTACGACGGCCTGGAGATCGCCGCGTCCGGCGACCACCTCGACCTCCAGCGCGCCGATGAGGACGACGCGTACGTCGCGTCCCGGAAGGAGATCCTGGATCGCCACGGCCTGACCGTCTTCGCCCTGTCCAACCACCTCGCGGGCCAGGCGGTCTGCGATGCGCCCATCGACTTCCGCCACCGCGCCATCCTTCGCGAGTACGTGTGGGGGGACGGCGACGCCGAGGGGGTGCGGCAGCGTGCCGCCGAGGACATGAAGCGCGCGGCCCGGGTCGCCCGCAAGCTCGGCGTGGACACGGTGGTGGGCTTCACGGGCTCGTCGATCTGGCCGTACGTGGCGATGTTCCCGCCGGTCGGGGCAGATGTGATCGAGGCGGGCTTCGAGGACTTCGCCTCCCGGTGGAACCCGATCCTGGACGTGTTCGACGGCGAGGGCGTGCGGTTCGCCCACGAAGTCCACCCGGGCGAGATCGCCTACGACTACTGGAGCTCCGTGCGGGCGCTGGAGGCGATCGAGCACCGCGAGGCGTTCGGCTTCAACTGGGATCCGTCGCACATGATGTGGCAGAACATCGATCCGGTGGGGTTCATCGTCGACTTCGCGGACCGGATCTACCACGTCGACTGCAAGGACACCCGGATGCGCCCGCACAACGGCCGCGCCGGCGTGCTCGGCTCGCACCTGCCCTGGGGCGACCCGCGCCGCGGCTGGGACTTCGTCTCGACCGGGCATGGGGACGTGCCGTGGGAGGACGCGTTCCGGGCCCTGGACGCGATCGGCTACGCCGGGCCGATCTCGATCGAGTGGGAGGACGCGGGGATGGACCGGCTGCACGGCGCCGCCGAAGCGGTGACGTTCGTGCGATCCCTGCTGTGGCCGAAGCCCGCCGCCTCCTTCGACGCCGCGTTCTCGAACCAGTAGCCCGGGTCCGCCGCGTCCCGTGCGGTCACGCGGCCCGGACCGCCTCCTCGATGTCGGTGTGCCGGAACCGGTAGCCGGCGTCGAGGAGGCGATCGGGCCGCACCCAGCGGCTCTTCAGGACGAGCTCGGTCTCCGTGCGCATCGCCCAGGCGCCGATCTCCAGCGCCGCACGGGGCAGGGGCGGGCCGATCCGTGCGCCCACGGAGCGGCGCACCGCCGCCATGAACGTCCGATTGTCCACCGGCGTCGGGGACGAGGCGTTGACCGGGCCCTCCAGCTCCGGGTGAGCCTCCAGGAAGTCCAGGACCCCCGCGATGTCGTCGATGTGGATCCAGCTGAACCGCTGCCGCCCCCGCCGGGCGCCGGGGGCATGCCCTGTGCCGGCCGCACGACGCGCGGCGCCGATCGGCCAACGCCCGTCCC
>NZ_BCRA01000134.1 GCF_001552355.1 Microbacterium resistens NBRC 103078 | reverse complement strand
GTTCAGCGCCACCGTCGCGAAGGCCCCGCCGAGCACCGGAGCCCCGGCCGCCTCGCGGACGATCCGGCCGATGACCGCCGAGCCCACGGCGAAGCTGAGCGCGCCGCACACCGGCGTCAGCACGAGCACGCCGACGGGACCGCCCGCGACGAACGCGAACCCCGCCCACGCGCCGCCGAGCAGCCACAGGCCGGTCACGATCCACCGCCGCTCCCGGGGCGCGGCCCAGCGCCCGGTCGCGCTCACTCCCGCGAAGGCGCCGACGCCGAACGCCGCGAGCAGCACGGGGACGAGGGCGGGGACGATCCCCACCGCCTCGGCCACGACGCCGAGGTACGTGAAGACCCCGAACGTCGCGGCATTGACGAGGACCCCGAGAAGGATCCCGCCGAGGACCGGCCGCCGGCGCAGCTCCGCGACCTCGCGCCGCAGAGTGAAGGACGCGCCGCCTCCGGGCGCGACCAACGTGCGGTCGCGCGCGATCGCGACCAGCGCCGGCACGCACAGGGCCGCGACCGCCCAGAACGTCGATCGCCACCCCAGAACGGACGCGAGCGCCGCCCCGGCGGGGACGCCGACGATGGTCGCGAGCGTGGTCCCGGCCAACAGCACGCTGACGGCGCGGGTCGTCAGCGCGGCGGGCACGATCGCCCGGACGGCGCCGAGCGCCACCGCGAGGAAGCCCGCGTTCGAGACCGCGGCGACCAGACGCGTCAGCAGCAGCAGCTCGAAGGTCGGCGCCAGAGCGCCGCAGACGTGCGCGGCGAGGAACACGGCGAGGAGGACGAGGAGGGTGCGGCGGGGATGCCACCGCACGGCGAACAGGGCCATCGCCGGCGCGCCCACCACCATCCCCAGCGCGAAGGCCGAGGTGAGGAGGCCGGCCGTCGCCGGGGACACGCCGAGATCGGCGGAGATGTCGAGCAGGAGGCCGGCGAGCATGAACTCGCTCGTGCCCTGGGCGAAGACGGCCAGGGCGAGGACAGGGATCACGAAGGGCATGGTCATCCAGACACGCGGACGCCGCCTCCCGCACGGGAGGACGACGAGTCGAAAAGGGGTCGACGAGAGGCGGGGAGCGCACGACGTGCGCTCGCATCCGCGGTCTAGTGTCTGGACGCCTCGGGACTCATGGCCCCGATCCTACGCGAGATGCCCTGGCCTCCGTTTTGCTATAGCGTTTGGGACATGACTGTTCGCCGTGCCCTGCTCACCGGGGCGAGCTCCGGCATCGGAGCCGCCGCCGCCCTCGAACTCGCCGGGGAAGGCACCGCCCTCTGGCTGACCTATGCCGGACGGGAGGCCGAGGCCGGACGGATCGCCGACGAGTGCCGTGCCGCCGGATCGCCCGACGTGCGGGTGTCCCGCCTGGATCTGCGGGATCCCGCCTCCGTGTCCGCCCTGGTCGAGGAGGTGTCGGGCGCGTGGGGGGCGCTCCACGTGCTGGTGAACAACGGCGGTGTCTGCCCCTACGTCCCCTTCGACGAGATCGACATCGACGAGTGGGACCTCGTGATGGAGACCAACGCCCGGGGGACCTTCCTCCTCACCCGCGCCGCCCTTCCCCTCCTGCGGGCGGCGGACGGCGACCGCTCCGTGGTGAACATCTCCTCCATCGCGGGGCAGGTCGGCGCGCTGCAGACCGGGATGCACTACGCCGCGAGCAAGGGGGCGGTCCTCGCGATCACGCGCAGCTTCGCGCGGCTGCTGGCCGGCGAGGGGATCCGGGTCAACGCCGTGACCCCCGGCCCGGTCGCGAGCGCCATCACCGACCAGCTCCAGGGGGAGGGGCGCGACCGCCTGGCGGCGTCGATCCCGCTCGGCGCGTTCGGCGAGCCGCAGGACGTGGCCTGGGTGATCGCCTCGCTCGCCTCGGAGCGTGCGCGCTTCGTCACCGGAGCCACGTACGACGTCAACGGAGGAGTGCGCATTGACTGACACCGCCCGCAGCCCCCTGGACACCGTCCGGGCGCAGCTCGACGCATTCAACGCGCACGACCTGGACGCGTTCGTGGCGACCTACGCGGACGACGCCGTGATCACAGGCGTGGCGCCCGAGCCGATCGCCGGATCGGACGCGATCCGCGCCTTCTACGAGCCGCGGCTGCAGAACCCCGACCTCTCCTGCGTGATCGAGACGACCGTGCTGTTCGGCGACCGCTGGGTCGTCGCGCAGGAGCAGGTCGTGAACGCCGGCGTCGCCACGGAGACGATCGCCACCTTCGACGTGGTGGACGGCCGGATCACCCGCGCCTCGATGCTGAAGGCCTGATCCGCCCCCGGTCGTTGAGCAAGGAGCGCCCAGCCAGGGTCACCACGTTTCGACTCGCTGCGCTCGCTCAACGACCGAACACCCCCAGTCGTTGAGCGAGGAGCGCAGCACCGAGACGAAACGGCGCCCAGCACCGGGTCACCACGTTTCGACTCGCGGAGACCCGCACTGAGCGAGCGAAGCGAGTCGAAGTGTCGCTCAACGACCGAACACCCCCGGTCGTTGAGCGAGGAGCGAAGCACCGAGACGAAACGCGCCCACGCCGGGATCAGCGGGTGAAGCGGCGGCGGAGCTCCGGATCCACGGACACGTCGCCGAAGGACGCCGACCAGCCGCCGTCCACCGCGATCGACTGGCCCGTCAGATACGGGGCCTCGTCGGAGAGCAGGAACGCCACGACGGCGGCGACCTCCTCCGCCCGGGCGATCCGGCCCATCGGCGGCCCCTCGGCGAGCGCCCGTTCCGCGGCCTCCGGATCCGGCGAGGCGGCGATCTGCGCGTCCAGGTGCGGCGTGCGCACCCCTCCGGGAGCCACCGTGTTCGCACGGATCCCGAGCCCGCCGTACGTGACGGCGACGCTGCGGGTCAGTGCGTCGATGCCGCCCTTGGTGAACTCGTAGGCGGCGTGGTCGGGGTGGCTGAGCCGGCCGTGGATCGAGCCGACGTTGACGATCGCGCCGGCCACGCCCTGATCCACGAACGCCGACACGGCGGCGGCGCAGCCCCACACGTATCCGAACCCGTTGATGCCGACGAGCTCGCGGACCGCGTCCTCATCCAGGGCGTGCAGGGGCGTGTGCCGGGTGATCCCGGCGTTGTTCACCCAGCCGGCGAGGGGCGGCCCACCGCGCGGCCGCCGCGGCCGCACGCTCGTGCGCGCCGCGCTCGGACGCGTCGCCGAGGACGACCTCCGCACAGGCGCCGTCCTCCACGCTCCCGGATCCGGCCGTCCGTTCGAGGCCGACCACGATCCATCCGTCGGCGGTCAGACGCTCGGCGATCGCTCGCCCGATCCCCTTGCCGCTCCCGGTCACGACCGCGCTGCGGGTCACGGCTCCCCCGCTCACGGCGTCCTCCCGTCGAACGTGAACGCGTCCGGGACGAAGGTGAACCCGAGTCCCGGCGCGGACGAGGGCGTGACCCGCCCGGCGAACACCGGGCCGCCGCGGACGAGCGTGGGAGCCGGGTCGTACGGGTTGCCGTCCCGCGCGAAGGTCTCGACCTCGATGCCGAGGTGCGCGGTCACCTCGGGGTACACGTGCCCGGACACCGGGACGCCGCGCTCGGCCGCCCATGCGATGACCTCGCGCGCCGGGGTGATGCCGCCGATGGCGACGACGTCCAGGCGCAGCGCGTCCACCCCGCCGACCTCCACGAGGGCGCGCAGGACGGCGGGGTCGGTGACCTCGTCGCCGACGGCCACGGGCAGGCCGGTCTCCCGGCGGATGCGCGCGACGCCCTCGGCGTCCTCGGGCAGCAGCGGATCCTCCACCCAGCGGAGGGCGGGCTCTCCCCACCGCCGGATCTCGGTGATCGCCTCGTCGGCGTCGCGCCAGCCGAACCCGACGTCGACGACGAGCCCGATCTGCGCGGGCAGCTCCCGGCTCAGGATCCCGAGGAGCGCGCGCATGTAGTCCGGGTCGGGCAGACGCGAGATCTTCACCGCGGACCACCCGTTGGCCTGGGCGAGGACCTCGTCGGCGACCTGACGAGGCGAGCGGGACGGGGAGGGGTACGCGGCGACGAGCATCCCCTCGCGCGGGTCGTCGCCCGTGTCGAGCAGTCGCCACAGCGGGATGCCGGATCTCCGCGCGGCGATGTCCCACAGGGCGATGTCCACGAGCCCGATGGCGCGGCGGACGAGCCCGGTGCGCCCGACGATCGCGCTGCCCCGGAGCATCCGGTCCCAGGTCCCGGCCGGGTCGTCGGCGTCGGCTCCGAGCGCGTGTGCGGCCACCAGCCGCTCGACGATCTCGGCCATCGGCGCCTCGCGCGTCAGCGCGTACGCGAGACCCGTCGTGCCGTCCTCCGCCTCCGCGCGCACGGCCGCGTACTCCCGCCGCGTGACCGTCATCGCGCCGAGCTCCAGCGGCGCGGGCAGCGCCAGCGCCGCGGTCGCGGCGTCGACGCGCGCGATCCCGGTCATTCGGGCTTCCTCGCGAGGGGCACGCCGTAGTCCACCATGAACCCGCCGTCGACGTACAGCGTCTGGCCGTTCATGTAGCGGGCGTCGTCGGACACGAGGAAGCTCACGGCGGCGGCGATCTCCGCGGCATCGGCCAGGCGCCCGGCCGGGATGCGCGCGAGGATCGTGTCGAGGCTCAGCGTCCCCGCCTCCACGCCCTGGCGGAAGACGCCCGTGTCGACGTATCCGGGCGCGACGGCGTTCACCCGCACGCCCCGCGACGCCCATTCGGCGCCCGCGGTCGCGGTGAGGCCGATCACGGCGGCCTTGGTCGTGGCGTAGGGCGCCCGGCCGGCGGATCCGCGCGACGAGATGGACGAGATGTTGACGATCCGCCCCTCCCCGCGCGCCAGCATCCGGCGGCCCGCCGCCTGCAGGCAGGCGAAGACGCCGTTCAGGTTCACGTCCACGACGGCCGCCCACTCGTCCCAGGCGAGGTCCTCGATGGCGCGGTGGCGCTGGATCCCCGCGTTGTTCACGAGGACGCCGATCGGACCGATCTCGTCCTCGATCGCGGTGAACACGCGATCCACGGCCGCCGGGTCGGTGACGTCGAGCTCCCGCCAGAGCACGCCGGCGGGGTTGTCCCCCGCCGTGAGCCCCGGGACGCGGTCCGCGGCGACGACCGTGAGCCCGTCGGCGGCGAGCCGCTGGCCGATCTCCCAGCCGATGCCGGCGGCGCCGCCGGTGACGACGGCGACGGGTGCCTGAGCGGTCATGTGCTGTCCCTTCCCTCGCGGCCCGGGCCGGGCCGCAGTTTGCTATAGCAAGCCTATCGGCGATGCGTGCGCCGACTCATCCGGCCAGTGCCCGGGCCACGAGGGCGCATGCGTGTTCTTCGAGCCTCTCCAGGGCGCCGGGGGCGAGCGGCGTCTGCCACGCCTGGTAAGCGCCCCGCGCATAGGCCTCGCGCGTGGGCAGGTACACGAACCCCGGGCCGTTCGTCAGGTTCATCACCACGATCGGGACACCGGGGAACCGGGCGCGCAGCGTCGTCTGCAGGCGTGAGTACGCCTCGCCCGGATGCCCGACGACCACCGCGTCGCCGAGTCGCCACACCCAGACCGGGTGACGCACGGTCGGTCCGTCGATGTAGCCCTCGCGCAGGTTCCGGGCCCGCCCCAGGCGCTCCGCACGCGAACGGGGATCGATGTCCTTCCACTCCTCGGCGAGCTCGTCCAGGGTGGGGAGATCGCGCAGCGGCAGCTCGACCGCCTCGTGCAGCGACGCGGCCGCATCGCCTCCCGCGGCCGGCCGAGGCGACCACACGGCCAGCGGCGCGCCGGACTCGACCACGTCGTCGAGCACCAGTTCCGATCCGGCGACCGGGAGGGCGTCCAGCGCGGCGAGCACCGCGTGGCCGAGCGAGCGCCCGTGCCGGTCCGCGACCGCCGTGTCGCCGGTGTACTGCTCCCGCGGGGCGAGCTCTCCGGACGCCCCCTGGACGAACAGGCACGGGGCGCCCGTCGCCGCCTCCACCACCTCCCGGGTGGCGCCGACGTAGTCCGGCGAGACCCCGCGGTGCTGCCACGCGAGCGTGGTGGGGTGGCAGGCGTAGTTCACGAGCGTCGCGACGGTCGCGCCGTCCGCGCTGACCCGGCCGATCATGACCGTGTCGTCGGCCGGCGCGGCCGCGGGGTTGAACCCCACCAGCGCCCGGCCGTCCAGGTCCAGCTCACGCTCGGCGGCGAGCGCGCAGCGCCCGGTCGTCCATTCGATCAGCCCGGGCCGGGCGCCGGCGATCGCCTCCCGCCCGGCCTCGACCCCGGCCGCCGCGAGCGCGTCCAGATAGCCCGGGATCAGCTCGCCACCAGGCAGGTGCGCGTCCGCCGCGCACAGCACGGCACCCGCGTGCGTGTGCGACAGGGAGATCATCACCTGATCCGCGTCCAGCCCGAGCCCGTCCCGCACCGCCTGGCGGACGCCGTGCTCATCGGCGACCCGTCGCCACCAGGTGCCGTCGACGGCCAGCAGCAGCCGCACCCGGTCGTCGCCGCCGATCACGGCGAGCGCGGTCAGCGCGAACGGGCGGTGCACGCGCTCGGAGCGCTCCCAGTCGGCGGGCCCCCAGTTCTTGGCCCGGATGCCGAGCGGCGGGGTGATGTCGCGGCGGGCGACGCCGACGGCCGCGCGCGTGCGGGGGACGCGGATCCGATCGCCCATCGCGGGGACTGCCTGGCTCATGGGTTCCATCCTTCTCCTTCCGCAGCCCGGCGCCGACCCTCGCGGATCGGCGCCGGTCCGTCGTGCGTCCGCGCGGTTGGGGGTCAGCGTTCCGCGGCGCCCACCGCGGCCGGCTCAGCGGACGGCGGGGCGGAGAACTCCGGCCGCCGGCTGAGCACGAACCCGATCACGGCGCCCATCAGCGTGAGGGCTGCGATGAGGAGCAGGCCCCAGATCGCCGAGCCGGTGCTCTGGCTGATCCATCCGATCGCGTACGGGCCCGCGAACCCGGCGAGGTTGCCGACCGAGTTGATGAACGCCAGGCCCGCCGCGGCGGCGGTGCCGGTGAGGATCATCGGCGGCAGGCTCCAGAACAGCGGCGTCGTGGAGAACAGCGCCGACATGCCGATGCAGAGGGCGACCAGCGCCAGTGCGGGGGTGCCCTGCGCGGCGACGGCGGCGATCAGGGAGAGCGCCGTGATCGTGAGCGTGATGCCGATCTGCAGGGGGATGTTGCCCTGCTTGCGGGCCGCGCGCTCCCACGGGAGCATCAGCAGCGCCGCGCAGATGTTGGGCAGCGCGACGAGCCATCCGGTCGCGCCGGTCGAGAAGTCGCCCATGTTCTTCACGATCGTGGGCAGCCACAGGCCCAGGCCGTACGCGCCGAACACGACGCCGAAGAACAGCAGGATGAGGGTCCACAGGCGACCGTTGCCGAAGACGGCGGCCAGCCGGATCCGTCCGTGCCGCTGCTCGGTCGCCGCGGTCTCGCGAGCGATGGTGTCGGCGATCCATCCCTGCTCGGCGGGCGTCAGCCAGGTCGCGTCCTGCGGGCGGTCGGGCAGCCAGAAGAAGACGACGAAGGCCAGCAGCACCGCCGGGATCCCCTCCAGGACGAAGACGAGCTGCCATCCCTCGAGGCCGGAGAGTCCGTGGAAGCCCATGATCCAGCCCGACAGCGGGGCGGCGACGGCGTTGGCGAGCGGGTTGGACAGCGCGAACACGGCCAGCACCTGGGTGCGGTACTGCCGGGGGAACCACAGCGTGAGGTACAGCAGCACGCCGGGGAAGAAGCCGGCCTCCGCGACGCCGAGGATGAAGCGGGCGATCGTGAACTGCAGCGAGTCCTGCACGAACGCGGTCAGCACCGCCACGATCCCCCAGGAGACCATGATCCGGGTGATCCACTTGCGCGCGCCGAACTTCTCCAGCAGCAGGTTGCTGGGCACCTCGAACAGCAGGTAGCCGATGAAGAAGATGCCCGCCGCCAGGCCGAAGGCGGCCTCGGTCATCTGCAGCGCCTCGGTCATCTCCAGCTTGGCGAAGCCGGCGTTGTTGCGGTCGATGTAGGCGACGAGGTACAGCAGGCCGAGGAACGGCCCGAGACGCCAGATCGCCTTCTTCATGGCGCTCGCGCCGAGATCGGCGTCGAGCGGGGCGGCGCCGCTGCGGGGCTGGGACATGACAACTCCTTCGTCATCCGGGACTGCGGCAATGCTATAGCATCTAGCAAAACCTGCAACCCTCTCCTCCTTCTCCCGAAACCCCCTTTGCCCGCCGAAACCCCTCCTGACGTACGGATCTACGGAGGGGTTTCGGCGGGGAGAGGGGGTTTCGCGCGCCACGGATGCCATAGCATCGGGGGAGCAGTCGGCCCCGCCGGGTCGGACGGAGCGGGGAGGAACGGCCATGCGGAGCGTGTCGGATCAGAACATCGCCGAGCAGGTCGCCGACGAGCTCCGATCCGCGATCCACTCCGGCGAGCTCCTGCCCGGCGAGCGACTGGTCGAGCGCAAGCTCGCCGAGCGCCTCGGCGTCAGCCACATCCCGGTCCGTGAGGCGCTGACGCGACTCGCCCAGGAGCATCTCATCGTCCGCGAGCCGCGCCGCGGGGCCCGGGTCGCGGAGCTGACCCCGCGGGACCTGGAGGAGATCTCGAGCCTGCGGATCGTGCTCGAGCAGTTCATGGCCCTGCGCGTGCAGGAGCGATGGACCCGCGCCGCGCACAAGCGCCTGCAGGGGATCGTCGACGCCATGGACGCGGCGGCCGTCGGGGACATGGCCGAGGTGCTCGCGCAGGACAGGGCGTTCCACGAGGCCATCGCCGAGCTCTCCGACCACCGGTTCGTCATGGAGCTGAACGCGCAGCTGCGCGGGCGCATCGCCGGGTTCATCCAGGCGGCGAACGCGGCGCTGCCGCCGCAGGAACAGGCCGAGCACGTCCGCAGCCACCGCGTGATCCTCGATGCGATCGCGAGCGGGGACCCCGACGCGGTGCGCGCGGTGATCGCCGAGCACGTCACCCGCGCGGTGGAGCGGATCAGCCCGCTCGCGGCTCCGGCCCCGGACGAGACCTCCGCCTGACGCCCCGGGTCCCCGCCGCCACCCTCGGTCGTTGAGCGAGGAGCGAAGCACCGAGACGAAACGCGCGCAGCCCCAGGTCACCCCGTTTCGACTCGCTGCGCTCGCTCAACGACCGGACACGACCACCCTCGGTCGTTGAGCGAGGAGCGCAGCACCGAGACGAAACGCGCCCAGCCCCGAGTCACCGCGTTTCGACTCGCTGCGCTCGCTCAACGACCGGGCACGGCCACCGCCCGGGTCACCACGTTTCGACTCGCTCCGCTCGCTCAACGACCGGAACTCCGCACCCCGGTCGTTGAGCGAGGAGCGCAGCGACGAGACGAAACGGTGCGCCGGGCGGATCAGACGACGACGTTGCCGGACAGCACCACCGCGGGCCCCCCGGGCGGCATCGCGGTCCGCGCGACGCCGGCCTCGGTGTTCGCCGCGTGCAGCAGCGTCGACCCGCTGCCGAACGCGGCGGGGTCCAGGGAGAGGGATCCGCCCTCGAAGCGGTTCCCGACGATCCGCGCCTGGTTGGCGCCGGACCCCAGGTCGACATGCGCGCCGGATCCCGTGAAGGCGCTGCCGTCGACGCTCAGCCGCAGCTCCGCGTCGCCTGCCCGGGACAGGAACCCGCCCGCGCCGGCGTCGACCCGCACCCCCGAGAACGACAGGGACTGCGCGCCGTCGCCGGTCGCGCGCACACGCGCACCGGTGAAGGCCGTGCCCTCGAACCGCACGGACCCCGCCGCGACCTGCACCGGATCCGCGTCCTCGGCCGCGGACCACGTCCCGCCGCGGACCGTGACGGGGCCGGAGCCCGCGATACGGACGCCGCCGACCCCGGAGAGGTCCGTGTCCACCAGCGTGACCGGGGTCGTGACGGTGTCGTTCGTCAGGTCGCCCGGGGCGGCGAACGAGAAGCGCGAGTCCGCGATCACCGTGGGGCGGGCGGAGGCGTCGGAGGCCTGGGTGACGATGAGCGTGTGGGTCGCGCTGCATCCGCGCAGCTGCGCGCCGTCGGCGTTGATCCAGAGCATCCCGGATCCCTCCAGGGAGGGCTTGCCGATGACGTGGACGTCCTCCAGGGTGAGGTCCGTCACGCGCACCCGGGCGACGAACCACGAGCACACGTGGCCGCGCACCGTGATGCGCTTGGCGGCGGAGCCCCAGGGCGCCCCCGAGTTCGCGAAGGTCATCAGCCCGGAGTTGCCGACGTACGTCAGGTCGTGCTCGTACTGCCCGTGCGTCACGAACGGCCCCTGGTCGTCGCCGTCGCCGTGGCAGTTCTCCACGAGGCAGTAGGCGCTGGCGGTGAAGTCGTTGAGGTGGCGCGCGTTCGAGGTGCGGCAGTTGGCGACGTAGCCGTAGAGGCAGGAGATCTGCTGCGTGAGGTACCCCGCACCGCCGAGCGTCACCGAGACGGGGTTGGCGAGGGTGCAGTTCTCGGTCGTGTAGTGCGTGTTCCACCGGCGCATGATGAGCGGCCAGAACGTCCGCTCGCCCTCGATGCCGTCAACGTCGCACCGGATCGCGTACTCGAAGGCGAGCGGGTGGGATCCGGTGACGTCGTCGGAGCCCCCGCCGCGGAACCGGAGCCGCGAGACCCGGACGTCCTGCACCGGCTCGATCCGCCGCCACGTCATCGTGCGATCGGCGCCCAGCGGCCAGCCGATCTTGTAGGCGATGCGGATGTGGCCGCCGTCGACGATGCCGGTCACCTGGACGAGTCGCTGGACCTCCCGCTCCCACCGCCCGGCGAGCGCGTTCACCTCCACGGCGTACCACGCGCCGACCACGAAGAACGACGAGTCCGCCACCGGCAGGACGTCGGCGAGGTCCGGCACGTCCTCGCCCAGCGTCGCCTCCTGGACCTCCTCGGTGACGACGCCGCGGAAGAACATCACCGCCGAGAACGGGTCATTCGCCGTGGCGTTCTCGATGCCCTCCGTCGTCATCAGATGCCCGCCGAAGTCCAGCTCCAGGAACGAGCGGGTGAGCACGTGCCGTCGGACGAAGTTGAGGTCGGTGTGCGCCTCGATCCGGCGCACGGAGGGATCCCCGACCATGGCGTCGAGCGCGTCATCGGCGGGGGTCTCCGGCCCGAAGACGCCGAACGCGCGGAAGTCGAGCGTCCCGTCGTGCAGCCGGACCCACACGGCACCGCCCTTGCCGGGGACGACGCGTCCGCCGTCGACGGCGGGGGCGTCCCGGGTGACGCAGCGGAACAGACCGCCTCCCCCGTCCCCGGCGGCGGCGTAGCCGGCGACCGCGACGACGTCGTCCTGCTTCCCCTTGCGCCCGGCCAGGTCGCCGACGGTCGCCGCGCCGTCCACGCCCCGCGCCAGGACCGGCGTCGCTGGTGTCGCC
>NZ_BCRA01000133.1 GCF_001552355.1 Microbacterium resistens NBRC 103078 | reverse complement strand
GGCCCCGGCACCCGGAGGCGATCCCGCACCGGCACCCGCCCCGGCACCGGAGCCCGAACCGGCCCCCGCGCCCGCCCCGGAGCCCGCGCCCGAACCGGCTCCGGCACCGCCCGAGGTGATCGTCGATCCCCAGGGCGCCCAGGACTACGCGCGCGGCGCCCTCGCCGGATGGGGGTGGGGCGGAGACCAGTTCGAGTGCCTGGTGCTGCTGTGGAACCGCGAGTCCGGCTGGCGCGCCGATGCCATGAACCCGTCCAGCGGCGCCTACGGCATCCCGCAGGCGCTGCCCGGCGAGAAGATGGCGAGCGCGGGCCCGGACTGGCGGACCAACGGGCGCACGCAGGTGGACTGGGGGCTCGGCTACATCGCGGACCGCTACGGCTCCCCGTGCGGTGCGTGGCAGCACTCCGAGAACACCGGCTGGTACTGAGTGACACCGGCTGGTGCTGAGCACTGAGCCATGGTGCCGCCGACAGGATCGCACGGTCGCCGGTGGTAGCGTCGTAGCCGTCCTCAGGGCGGGGCGGAAATCCCCACCGGCGGTGTCGCGGCGTTGTCCGCGCGAGCCCGCGAACGGTCCCCATGGCGGGGACCGCCGACCCGGTGCGAACCCGGGGCCGACGGTCACAGTCCGGATGAGAGAGGACGGAAAGAGGTTCCCTCATGTCCAAGATCGCCATCGTCGCCGCGCAGTGGCACGCCGAGATCGTCAACGAGGCCGTGACGGCGTTCATCGCCCGTCTCGGCGAGCTCGGTCTCGACGACGTCGACGTGTTCCGCGTCCCCGGCGCTTTCGAGATCCCCCTGCACGTGACGCGTCTCGCCCGCAGCGGCCGATATGCCGCCGTCGCCACCAGCGCGCTGGTCGTGGACGGCGGGATCTACCGGCACGACTTCGTCGCCGCCACGGTCGTGGACGCGCTCATGCGGGTGCAGCTCGACACGGACGTCCCGGTGTTCTCAGCGGTGCTGACGCCGCACCACTTCCACGGGCACCAGGAGCACAGCGACTACTTCAGCCGGCACTTCGCCGTGAAGGGGCGCGAGCTCGCCGACGCCGTGTCCGGCACGCTCACCAGCCTCGACGCGATCGGCTGATCGGGGTCCGATACCGACGATCGGGGCGCGGGGTGGGGCCGATCAGCCCCACCCCGCGCCCCGAACCACCCGGGTACGCCCCGCTCACTCTCCGGCGAGACCGCCGAGCAGGTGCCCGAAGGACTTCCCCTGGCCGAGGTACGTCGCCGGGTCGAACGGATCCGCACCGCCCGCCGGCTCCCGGCGGGCGATCGCCTCGGCGAGCTCCCGGGCGCCGCGCTCGACCCGCGAGCTCAACGGAGCGACGTCGTCCGCGTTCGCGCCCCAGTCGCTGGAGGCGGCGAACACGCCCGTCGGCACCGGCTCCGCGTGCAGGTAGGTGAACAGCGGACGGATCGCGTAGTCGATCGCGAGCGAGTGCCGGGCGGTGCCGGCGTTGGCCCCGATGAGCACCGGGGTGCCGGTGAGCGCATCGGGGTCGAGCACGTCGATGAACGACTTGAACAGCCCCGAGTAGCTCGTCGAGAAGATCGGCGTGACCGCGATCACCGCATCGGCGGAGACGACGGTGTTGATCGCCGTCTCGAGCGCCGGGGGCGCGAAGCCCGTGAGCAGGTTGTTCGTGATGTCGTGGGCGAGGTCGCGCAGCTCGATCACGTCGACCGACACCTCGATGTCACGCTCCGCCAGGGCCTTGGCCGTCTCCGCCGCGAGGCGATCGGCGAGCATCCGGGTCGACGACGGGTTCGACAGCCCCGCCGAGACGACGGCGATACGACGTGCGTCCATGTCAGTTCGCTCCCTTCGTGGCGGCGGCGCCGAACGCCGACCCCGCGGCCGGCGGAACCGCTCCGCCGGCCTGGTACGGCGACCCGGCGGTGAGGTTGTCCCCGCGGTTCGCTCCCGGGCGCGCCTGGCGCGTCGGGCCGTCGCCGTACACGGCCTTCACCCGCGCGGCGTGCGTCGGGGCGTCAGGAACCGTCGCCGGCCGGTTCTTGGCCAGCTCCTTGCGCAGCACCGGGACCACCTCGCCGCCGAGCAGGTCGATCTGCTCCAGGACGATCTTGAGGGGCAGGCCCGCGTGGTCCATCAGGAACAGCTGGCGCTGGTAGTCGCCGAAGTGGTCGCGCATGGCGGCGTAGCGGTCGATCACCTGCTGGGGCGACCCCACGGTGAGCGGGGTCATCTCGGTGAAGTCCTCCATCGACGGTCCGTGTCCGTAGACCGGGGCGTTGTCGAAGTACGGACGGAACTCGTTCACGGCATCCTGCGAGTTCGGGCGGATGAACGCCTGCCCGCCGAGTCCGACGATGGCCTGCTCGGCAGTGCCGTGGCCGTAGTGCGCATACCGCTGGCGGTACAGCTCGATCAGACGCTGGTAGTGCTCCTTCGGCCAGAAGATGTTGTTCGCGAAGAAGCCGTCACCGTAGTAGGCGGCCTGCTCGGCGATCTCCGGCGTGCGGATCGAGCCGTGCCACACGAACGGCGCCACTCCGTCCAGCGGACGCGGGGTGGAGGTGAAGCCCTGCAGGGGCGTGCGGAACTTCCCCTCCCAGTCCACGACGTCCTCCCGCCAGAGCTTGTGCAGGAGCGCGTAGTTCTCGATCGCGAGCGGGAGGCCCTGACGGATGTCCTGTCCGAACCACGGGTACACGGGCCCGGTGTTGCCCCGGCCCATCATGAGGTCCATGCGACCGCCCGAGACGTGCTGCAGCATGGCGTAGTCCTCGGCGATCTTCACCGGATCGTTCGTCGTGATCAGGGTCGTCGAGGTGGAGACGATGAGCCGCTCCGTCTGCGCCGCGACCGCCGCGAGGAACGTCGTCGGGCTGGAGGACCAGAACGGCGGGTTGTGATGCTCGCCGATGGCGAAGACGTCCAGCCCCGCCTCCTCCGCGTGCTTGGCGATCGTGAGGGTCGCCTGGATGCGCTCGGCCTCGCTGGGCGTCTTCCCGCTGACCGGGTCCTGGGTGATGTCGCTCACCGACATCAGGCCGAACTGCATGCCGCTGGTGTCGACGGTACCGATCTGCTCGTTCACTGTTCTCTCCGCTCGGGATGCCTCGGCATCCAGTTCTATTCAGATGAATATAACTGGTGAAACGCGGTGGCCCCCTCATTATTCCCGGCGTGCGGACGGCTCTCAGATCCCGTCCCCGACGGCCGCTAGGCTCGTCGGATGCACGGCACAGCGCGGCCGCCGGCCGCACCCCCGGTCCCCCGCGCCGCGCCGGCCTCCCGCCGGGTCCCGTTCTGGGACAACGCGCGCTTCGCCTGCATCGTCCTCGTGGTCCTCGGTCACGCCGTCCAGCGCCTGACGTACGACTCCGACATCGCCCTCGCGCTGTACCTCGCGATCTATGCGTTCCACATGCCGGCCTTCGCCCTCATCTCCGGGTACTTCTCCAAGTCGGGAAGCCCGACGCGCCGCCAGATGGCTCGGGTGATCACGGACATCCTCGTCCCCTACGTCGTGTTCGAACTGCTGTGGTGGCTGACGAAGTGGCTCGTCGAGGGCCGCGCGGACCCGAACCTGACCCAGCCGTCGTGGACCCTGTGGTTCCTGCTCGCCCTCGGGATCTTCCGACTCGTCCTGCCGTACCTCGCGCTGCTGCGCTGGCCCCTGCTGTGGACCGTCGCGATCTCGGTCGGCGCCGGCTACGTCCCGAACGTCGACAGCACGTTCTCCCTGTCCCGGACTCTCGGGCTGCTGCCGTTCTTCGCGCTGGGCTGGTGGCTGCGCGAGCACGACGTGGTGCGCCGCCTCCGGATGATCGAGTTCCGTCCGGTCTGGCTGCGCGTCGTCGCGGCCGTCGTGCTCGCCGCTGTGCTGTTCGCGTGCTGGCGGTGGGTGGACGTGTGGCAGGCCATGGATCTGCGGCACTGGCTCTTCTACGAGGACTCCTACGCGGACCTCGGCGGAGAGCAGTGGTGGGCCGGCGGCGTCCGCCTCGTGATCATGGCGCTGGCGCTGGTGGCCAGCGCGGCGTTCTTCGTGCTGATCCCTCGGCGCCAGACCCGGGTCACGCACTTCGGCCAGTACACGATGTACGTCTACCTGCTGCACTCCTTCGTGCTGTACCCGTTCCGCGAGTCCGGGGTGCTGCGCGAGCTGGAGCCGACGTGGATCTGGCTTCCGCTGGTGGTGCTGCTCTCGATCGCCGTCGCCTTCGCCCTCTCGACCGCACCGGTGCGGTCGGTGCTCCGGCCGCTCGTGGAGCCGCGTCCCTCGTGGCTGTTCGCCGACCGCGCCCTCGCCGCCAAGGAGGGGCATCGCAACGACCCGACCGGTTCGCGGCGTTCCGGTCCGGAGACCGATAAGCGCGGCCCGAGCGCGTCTCCGCCCGCCGTTCCCGCCCCGCGGCGGAGCGAACCCGCCGACTAGGCGAAGAGGGCCGCGCCGACGAAGGAGCCTTCGTCGGAGTCCCGCTCCGACGCGGGCCGGCCGCGCGCTCATTCGGTCAACGTCGGCACCTCGGCGCTGTTCCCCTTGGCCATCGCATCCACCGCGACGGTCTCCTCCAAGTCCCGGCGCCGCAGGATCGAGCTCTCGTTCCAGAGGAAGTAGCCGCCGGTCCACACGAGCATGATCGCAATGAGACAGATGCACGGGAACAGGACGATGAAGTCCATAGCGGTGCCGATCGGCGGCGCCCCGGGCATCGCCGCGCGCAGAGCGGGGAAGGACAACATGGTCGCGGAGAGCCAGATGACGTTGGCGAACTCCAGCCGCTTCTGTAGCAGGGCGCTGCCGATCGTGACGACGGCGAGCAGAGTCGTGATGATGATCGCGAGCACGTAGAACGACACGAGCGTGATGCTCAGTCCGTCTCGGTGCCCGTCGAGCGTGAGCGGGTAGACCGTCTTCTTGCCCTGGGAGTCCGGCTCCCCCGCGGACGCCGACAGCATCCAGGGGCGTGCCGCGTTTTCCATGTCGATGAGGAACGGGACGCTCGCGCCGGTGTCGTCGTCCTCCACGCTCACCTGGAAGTCCGCGAACGGACGGTCGAACGGATAGGCGCTGTCGCCGCGGTCCAGTGAGAGGCTGACCGCCGTGGGATCCACGATCGACTCCCCGGGATAGGTCACCACCGACGTGGTGACGCCGGCGCTGGAGATCTCGATGCGCAGGCTCCGCGACATCTCCCCCGCCTTGTCGCCGACGAGGGACCCGTGCGGGATCGGCAGGATGTTCGCACTGACCTCACGGTTGGTGAGGTTGACCTCCTGGACGCGGACCTGGAGGGTCAGGTAATCGGAGCCCACGGGCTCCTCCATCCCCGCGACGGGCACGTCCGCCGAGGTCTCCAGCGCCCCGGACGCGCTGACGACCACGTAGTAGATCGCGAGGAGAGCGATCGCGATCCCTCCGATCCAAGGCGCCGGGTTACGACGGAGGCGGGTCAGTCGGCCACCCTTCGCGCCGGCTTCCTTCTTGTCGGTGGTCGTGCTCATGGGGTGCTCCGGGATGTGGGGACGGGTGGATGAGGACGGTGAGCGTCGGATGATCGAGCGGCGACGCTCGCGGCGAGGGCGTAGAGCAGGAGCGCGAGGAGCGGCAGAAAGGCGAGCGGGAAGCGGAGGATCTCAAACCCCGGAGGGCCCTCTGCCGCCGTGGGCGCCCCGACCGCAGCGCCCACGGACGCGGTCACCGTCGCGCGGGACTCTCCGCCCGTACCGGTGGCCGCGGAGAGGCGCTGGCGCACCGTGTCCGGTGCATTGAGCGCGTCCACGAACACCCGGATGGCCAGGCTCACCTCGTCGCCGGGCGCGAGAACGAGCTCACAGCGGAAGGTCGTGATCTCGACCTCGCAGGGGTCGGGTCCCGGGATCGGATCCCCCTCTCGCTCCGCAGAGACGGAACGATAGCGAGCCCCCTTGCCCATCGCTCCGGTCAGCACGACGGTGATCGGCTCAGCGCGGAGGTTCGGGCCCAGCGTCCCCCGCATCACAGATACCGCACCCCGGGACAACTCGCTTCTGGGAAAGCCGAACTCCATCGGAACGGTCGCTGACGCCGCCGTCGGCTGCTGCGGGGTCGCACGGGGCGAGGACGGAGGGGGAACCGGCACGGGCCGCGCTGGTGCGGGCGTCCTCGGCGGTGGGACCGGTGCGGAACCGACCGGGGGCGAGGTGCGCCACGGCGTACCTGCCCCCGGGTCCCGATCCGGCGGCTCCGGAGCGGGCCCCGGAGGGGCAGGAGCCGGAGGGGCAGGAGCCGGTACGACCGGTGGAGGTGACGGCGTCGGAGTGAGTGACGGCGAGGGGGACGGGGACGGGGACGGGGACGGGGACGGGGACGGGGACGGCGTCAGAGTCGGGATTGGGAGTGGGATTGGTGTCGGGGTCGGAGCCGTGACGACCAGCGTCCGCGTGCTGAGAACCGGCGAGTCGGGGTCGCTATCGGAGCGCGCCCGCGCGGTGAAGGTGTACTCGGTCCCCGCCGGCGTTCCCTCCGGAATGCGACCGACCACCGTCACGAGGACGGTCCGCCCCGGCTCCAGCGTCGCGACGACGAGGCCCTGCGCCAGCTCGTCACACGCCGCAGCATCGCCATCGAGCGTGCACTCCCGGGCGGGAAAGGTGCCTCCATCGACCTCGACGCGCGTCTCCTCGGCGGCCCCCTCCCCCTCGTTGACGAGGGTGATCGTCCGCTCCACGCGCTCACCGGGCTCAGCCGTGGCCTGTCCACGCTGAGCCAAGGTCAGCGCGGCGTCGGCCAGCACATCGACGACGACGGGCTCCGACGCATCCGAGACGTCGCCGCCCGGGCTCGTCTGGCGCGCCGTGATCAGATGAGCGCCGTGTTGCATCTCGGACGCCGGAGCACACGACCATGACGACTCCCCGTCCGCCGGAACCTCGCACACCGGTTCATCGTCGATGAACGCCTCGGCGCTGTTCCCGGGCCGCTTGGTCCCCGAAATCAGCGGCTGCCGTTCGCGCGTGCTCCCCGGAGACGGGGCAGCGATCTCGGGCGCCGGCGGGGGCAGCACCGTCACGGTGTAGGCGCCGCTCTCGCTCCCCGCGATCTCGGACCGCCCGGACGTCTCGCCCGCGACGGCGTCAGGGACGATGCGAAGCACCAGCGAGACGACGTTTCCGACCGCCCAGCCCCCGTTGGCACCGCTGCCGCAATGCACCGCTGCGGCATCGCCGGTGCAGGTGAACGGCACCGACCCCGGCGGGTTGTCCGATGCCGCCGAGACGATCTCCGTCCCCGGAGGTGCCGTGATGTTCCACGGTGCGTAGGGCGGACCGCGCAGGTCGTTGCGCACCTGGGCGGTGACCTCCTCGCCCGGGTACCCCTGCGGCTCGGAGATGGCCGTCATCGCGACGGCCGTTCCGGACGCCGGGACGAGCAGGCTCGTGATCAGGGCGAGCGCCGCGCACAGCGACAGGGCGAGACGGTGCGTCCGCCACGTCCTCCCTCGGCCCGGTCGGCCCGCGCGCTCGATGCCCATGCCGTCACCCTAGATCACCGCATCCGATTTGGCATGCATTTATGCCCCTGCATCTCTCTAGTCTCTGTCAGTTCATGCTTCTTCTCTCACCTTGTCACGATTTTCCTGGAATGCGATCCCACGTCCGCGGGGGCGTCTCCACGGCGAGGACGCCTCGTCTCCCCTCCCCTCGGTCGCGTGCACGCGCTGCCGAGACCCCCTCTGCACGTCGAAACCCCCTCGGAGGTGAGGGGGTCTCGGGGTGCAGAGGGGGTCTCGGCGGGGACACTCCGCAGAGACCGCCCCACGGTAATCCTCGGCAACATTCCGTCGGCCGCGCGACGGCCGTCCTAGCCTCGACGCATGACCGATCTGACCCTCCCCATCCTCGACCTGTCCCGGCTCGACGACGGCCCGGAGGCGGCCGCCGGATTCCGCGACGACCTGCGCGCGGCGACCCACGACGTCGGGTTCTTCTACCTCACCGGCACGGGCGTGCCCGCCGAGCTCGAACGCCGCCTGCACCGCGCGGCGAAGGACTTCTTCGCCCTGCCGGAGCAGGACAAGCTCGCGATCGAGAACGTGCGGAGCCCTCACTTCCGCGGCTACACCCGCATCGGAGGCGAGCGCACCCAGGGCGAGATCGACTGGCGGGAGCAGATCGACATCGGCCCGGAGCGTCCGGCGGTCGAGGGCGGACCGGCGTTCAACCGGCTGATCGGCCCGAACCTCTGGCCGGCGGCCCAGCCCGAGCTCCGCGAGGTCGTCGAGGAGTGGCACGCGCACCTCTCGGGCGTGGCCCGGAAGCTCCTGCGCGCCTGGGCGCTCGCCCTGGGCGCCGAGGAGTCGTACTTCGAGGAGAACTTCGGCGAGCCCTCGACGCTGATCAAGATCGTGCGTTATCCCGGCACGCACGAGCCGGAGCCCCAGCAGGGGGTCGGCGCACACAAGGACTCGGGCGTGCTCACGCTCCTGTGGGTGGAGCCGGGCAAGGGCGGCCTGCAGGTGGAACGCGACGGATCATGGGTGGACGCCCCGCCGGTCGACGGCGCGTTCGTCGTCAACATCGGGGAGCTCCTCGAGTACGCCACCGGCGGCTACCTGAAGGCCACGAACCACCGGGTCGTGTCGCCGCAGGCCCCCGACGAGCGGATCTCGATCCCCTTCTTCTTCAACCCCGCGCTGGATCGGCGCCTGCCGATCATCGACCTGCCCGCCGATCTCGCCGCTCAGGCGCGCGGGGTCACGGAGGACCCGACGAACCCGATCCACAGCCTCTACGGGGAGAACGCGCTGAAGTCGCGTCTGCGCGCCCACCCGGACGTCGCCGCGATCCATCACGCGGACCTCGTCGCCAGCCGGGCCTGATCCGTCTCCGCCGCTGTCGTCAGCGAGAGGCGCCGACCGCCGCGTCCACCTCGTCGAGGCTCGCCCCGCGCCGGTCAGGACTGAGACCGAGCGCGATGAGCGTGATCACAATGGTGACGCCCATGTAGATCGCGATCGGCACCCAGCTGTCGAAGGCGTCGAGCAGCGCCAGCGAGATCACGGGAGCGAGGCTTCCGCCGTAGATCCCTGAGAGCTGGTATCCGACCGAGATGCCGGTCGAGCGGATCGGGGTCGGGAAGAGCTCGGCGAGGTAGCTCGCCTGCGGGCCGAACATGAGGCCGTGGCAGAACAGCCCGACCGCCACGGCCAGCGAGGCCAGCGGGATGGTGCCGAGGTTCAGGAGGGGGAAGAAGGCGAACGCCCAGACGAGCGTCGCGAGACACCCGGCGACGTAGAGCGGCTTTCGTCCGAAGCGGTCCGAGAGGTGCCCCGCCAAGGGGATCCCGACGAGCCAGGCCACCGAGCCGACGGCGACGCACAGCAATGCTTCGTTGCGCTCGAACCCGACCACCTTGACGAGATAGGTGATGACGAAGGTGAGGAACACGTACACGACCACGTCCGGCCCGAATCGTGCGCCCAGAGCGAGCAGGAGCGGCTTCGGGTAGTCGCGGACGAGCGTCCGCACCGGGCGAGGCTCGATCCCCTCGGTCGACGCGGCGACCTTGGCGAACTGCGGGCTCTCCGCGATGCTCATCCGGATGTAGAGGCCGACCAGGACGATGACCCCGCCGAGGAGGAAGGGCACCCGCCAGCCCCAGGCCAGGAACGCGTCCTCGGGGAGCACCCCCGCGAAGACCGCCAGCACACCCGTCGCCAGGAGGTTCCCCAGCGGAGCGCCCGCCTGGGCGAGACTGGCGGTCAGGCCGCGGCGTCGGTCGTCCGAGTACTCGGCGAGCATGAGCACGGCGCCGCCGAGCTCGCCGCCGGCGCCGAGTCCCTGCAGCAGCCGCAGCAGCACGAGGAGGATCGGCGCGAGCACCCCGATGGCCTCGTAGGTGGGCAGCACGCCGATGAGCGCCGTCGCGGTCCCCATGATCGCCATCGTCCAGAAGAGCACCGGCTTGCGCCCATATCGGTCCCCGATCGACCCGAACAGGATCCCGCCGAACGGACGAGCGACGAAGCCGACCGCGAAGGTCGCCAGCGAAAGCAGGGTTCCCGTGACCGGGTCGAAGCTCGGGAAGAACAGTCTGTCGAAGACGATCGATGCGGCAAGGCCGAAGAGGAGGAAGTCGTACCACTCCATGACCGTGCCGAACATGCTCGCGGCCGCGACCCGCGCACGCCGGCCCCGCGAGACGGACGGCGGCGAGGACACGGCGCTCATCGCGGCGCCTCCGGTCGGCGCACCGCGACGGCGAACCCCTCCACCTGTCCGATCAGCTCGACCAAGTCCCGGACCATCGCGCGGTGCAGGGTCTCCCCGCGCTCGGCGTCGCCCCAGGACGGTCGCCCGCTGCTGCCGTCGCCGCTCGCGACGAGCTCGGCCTCGGTCGACGGCCACCATGCCGCACGGGTCGACGCGATGCTCGGATCGATCGTCCGCAGGGATTGCGGGTGCGCGGGAGCGGCATCCTCCGGCACGGCGCTCGCGTCGACGAGCTCGGGATGCAGGTGCAGCATGTGTCCGGTCTCGTAACCGTCCGCGTGGCCGATGAAGGTCCCCTCGGTCTGCGCCCAGTGCGCGTACTCGGGCTGGGCGAGGTGGGCCAGGTCGGCGACCACCACGGCCGCTCCGGTGTCGGCGCGCAGTCGCGTGGCGGCGATCGCGAGGGGCGGCAGGTTGGCGAGACGGTGCCCGTTGACGACGATGATGCGGCGGAACCCGTGGTGCAGCAGGGACGAACCGAGGTCCTCGATCAGGTGCGTGAGCGTCTCCGGACGCAGCGTCACCGTGCCGGCGAACCCCATGTGGTGCGGCGACCAGCCGAACCACACGGGCGGGGTCACGATCACGCCGGTCTGCGCGGCGGCGTCCTCGGCCACGGCGATCGCGGTCATCGCGTCCACGCCGAGCGGGAGGTGGCGTCCGTGCTGCTCCGTGGCGCCGACGGGGATGATCGCCGTGTCCCGGGTGGTCAGGTAGTCCGCGATCTCGTCGACGCGCAGCTCTGCGAGACGGCGGGGTTGCTGGGAGGATGTCGGGGAAGCCATTCCCTCAGAGTTCCAGACCGTCCGCCGGCCGAGGAATCGACAGACGCCGAGACCCCGGACGCCCGATTTCGACAATCGTCGCAAGAAGGGACCCCATGCCGTCCGAGCTGCAGTCGGGCATCGAGCGGTGGTCCGCGAGCCTCGCCGCCCCGCTCGCGCTGTTCGACGTCCACGACGAGCTGGTCGTGCACAGCTCGCACCACGGCGAGGTCGACGACGTCCGCCGCGAGTCGATCCTCACCCGCACCCCGGTCGCGGAGATCCGTGCACTGATGCCGTCCCTGCGTCTCGCGGAGCGTCACACGCCGTTCCCGGCGCCGGTTCCCGACGGGCTGCAGATGCTGCCGCGCGTCGTCGTTCCTCTGCATTCCGCCGGTCGTTTCCTCGGGTCGGTCTGGATCAGCGATCCGGAGCAGACACTGATCCACGACCCCCGCCTGGCGGAGGCCGCTACCGAGCTCGCCGGCCTTCTGGACTTCCACCAGCGCCCCACCGCGCGCACGGAGCTGACGCGCCGCCACCGTGCCGCGGCGACCCTGCGCGGCCTCCTCGGCGAGGGCGGGCGCGGGGACGAGGCCTGGCAGGAACTCGGCACGACGACGGGGCGCACCGGCGCGGAGACGACGCTCGTCGTCGCGCATCCCACGACTCCCGCGCTCACCGGAGGCGTGGTCGCACGCAGTCATGGCCGGGACGGCGTCCTCCTGCTGGAGGACGCCGCGCACACGGCCGTCTGGGCTGTCCTGAGCGATAGGGCGCAGACCGCCGAACTGGTTCGCGGGGCCCTGGAC
>NZ_BCRA01000132.1 GCF_001552355.1 Microbacterium resistens NBRC 103078 | reverse complement strand
TCTCGGCCGAGCGGGCGGCGGAGAGCTTCTCCGCCAGCCGCGCGACCCGGGCCGCGGCCTCGGCCACACGCTCCCGCGAGAGGGAACCGTCCTCCAGCGCCGCGACGATCGCGTCGCGGGCGGCGCGGTAGTCGCGCTCGTCCTGGTCGCCGGCCGCCGCCGGCCCCGGGTTCGTCGGATTGCCGATGCAGAGCAGATCCGCACCGGCCTGCAGGGCCCGCACGGCACCCCCGCCGAGACCGAAGTTCTCACGGACGGCCGCCATGTCCAGCGCATCGGTGATGATGACGCCGTCGAAGCCGCTCCCGCCGTCGAAACCGCCGTCGCGCAGCATCCCCAGCACGGCCGGGTTCAGCGTCGCCGGCAGCTCGCCCCACTCCGGGACGACGATGTGCGCCGTCATCACCGCGTCCGCGCCGGCGTCGATCGCCGCGCGGAACGGCGGCAGGTGGTCCCGGCGGATCACGTCGGTGTCGAGCTCGATGCGGGGCAGGTCGTGATGCGAGTCCAGATGGGTGTCCCCATGGCCGGGATAGTGCTTGACGCACGCCGCGACCCCGGCGGACTGGATCCCGTCGACCTCGGCGGCCACGTGGCGCGAGACGAGCGCGGTTTCGGCTCCGAACGAGCGCACGCCGATGACTGGATTGCGCGGATCGGTGTTCACATCCGCCACGGGGCCGAGCAGGACGTCGGCTCCGATCGCCCGCACCCGGCGGGCGAGCTCCGCGCCGGTCGCCCGCGTGGCCTCGACGTCGTCCACGGCGCCGAGCTGCGCCGCCCCGGGGACGGTCGAGCCGGTCGCGGCCTCGAGGCGGGTGACGCTCCCGCCCTCCTCGTCGATGCCGATGAGCGCCGTCGGGTTGGCGGAGCGGATCTCGTCGCTCAGCGCGGCGAGGCCCGGTCCGGTGTTCTGCGCGAAGTACACGACGCCGGCGAGGCCTCGAGCGAGCTCCGTGCGCAGCCACGCGGGCGCGGTGGTGCCGAAGAACCCCGGCCAGAGGACGCCGTTCGCCAGGCGTTCGAGCTCGTCGCTCATCCCTTCACCGCCCCCGCGACCATGCCGGAGGACAGCCGGCGCTGCACGATCACGAAGAAGATCATGACCGGGATGGTGATGATGGTCGAGGCGGCCATGATGCTGCCCCAGTCGTTCGAGTGCAGGCCGAAGAAGGACTTCAGACCGATCGACACGGTGTACTGGTCGGTCGCCCCGCCCAGGATCGTCATGGCGAAGATGAACTCGTTCCACGCGGTGATGAAGCTGAAGATGCTCGTGGCGACGAGGCCCGGCATCACGAGCGGGAGCAGGATGGAGCGGAACATCCGCCACCAGCTGGCGCCGTCGATGTACGCGGCCTCCTCGAGCTCCACCGGCACGGCCTGGACGAACCCGCGGAGCATCCAGATCCCGAAGGCCAGCGACAGCGCCACGTAGACGACCATCAGGCCGAGGATGCTGTTGAGCAGGCCCAGGCTCTTGACCTGGAGGAACAGCGGGATGACGAGGGCCTCGAGCGGCACCATCTGCACCACGAGGATCATCATCAGGATCGTCGTGCGGAACTTGAAGCGGAACCGCGCCACCGCGACCGCGGCGAGCAGGCACACCAGGGCGCTGACGAGGACCGTCACGAGGGCGACGATCGCCGAGTTGCGCAGGTACGTGCCGAACCCGCCGTCGGTGAGGACGAAGGCGAAGTTGTCGAGCGTGAACTCCTGCGGCAGCAGGGACTGCCCGCCGCTGGAGGCCTTCTTGTCGAGCGCGCTGGAGACCATCCAGTACACGGGGAACAGCGTGAAGATCAGGACGGCGGCGACGCCGATGCCGACGCCGACGCGCGACATCACGGACGGGCGCGGGTTCACAGCTCGTCCTCCTTCATGAGCGAGCGGATGTACACGATCGTGATGCCGATGAGCACGAGGGTCAGCAGCACGGCGAGCGCCGAGCCGAAGCCGTACCGGTTCTGGCCGAAGGACTCGACGTAGCTCCACACGCCCAGGTTGAGCACGGAGCGGTTGCCGCCGTTCCCGCCGGGCATGAGATAGACCTGCGCGAACACCTTGAAGTCCCAGATCGTCGACAGGATGATGACGACGGAGAAGACCGGCTTGAGGGTCGGGAAGATGATCTTCCAGAAGCGGCGCCACGCGCCGGCGCCGTCCAGGGCCGCGGCCTCGAGCATCTCCTTCGAGACGCCGAGGAGCCCGGCGAGCACGGTGACCGCCACGAAGGGGAACCCGTGGTGGACGACGTTGAGCAGCACGATCGCGTAGAACGACCACTGGTTCGTGAACCAGTTGACCGAGCCGTCGATGAGGCCCAGGTCCTTGAGCACGGTGTTGAAGATGCCGCGGTCGGCGTCGAAGATGAACGTCCAGACGTACGTGCCGGTCACCGCGGGCATGGCCCAGGCGACCATGATGCAGCTGGAGACGATGGTGCGCCACACGGTCCCGAGACGCGCGAGCAGGAGGGCCACGAGCGTGCCGAGGGCGACCGTGGTGAACACCGCGACCGCGGCGAAGCCGACGGTGTTCGGGAGGACGACGGTCCACAGTGTCGGGTTGGTGAGCGCCTCGCCGTAGTTCTCGAGGCCGATGAAGTTGGTCTTGCCGGTGTTGATCTCGCGCAGGCCGTAGTCCTGCAGGGAGTACAGGAACACCTGCACGAGCGGCCACAGCATGAGGACCGCGAGGATGATCAGGCCCGGGGCGAGCAGGAGCCAGGGCCGGGCCGTGACCCAGGTCAGCTTCCGCTTGCGCGACGGGCCGCCGGCCGCGGATCCGGAGCGTCGCTCCGTCTCCGCGGCCGGCAGGGGTGCGTGCACCGTCGTCATGGAGTGTCAGACCCTCACTGGTTGAGCAGGTCGGTCATCTCCTTGGCGGCGTCCTTCGTCGCGGTCGCGACGTCCTTCTGCCCGCTGAGGATGGCCTGCATCATCGAGTTGGTGGTCTTCTTGGCCTGGACGGCGCCGAAGTTCGGCGTCACCGGGACGGACCCGCCGCCCTCGACCATCTGCTGCGCGAAGGGCGCGACGAGCGGGTCGGTCGACTTCAGCGCCTCCGCCATGGCGGACTGGACGCCGGGGAAGTAGCCGGTCTCGTCCGCCCACTTCTCGGCGAACTCGCCCGTGGTCATGAGCTTGACGAACTCCCAGGCGAGGTCCGGCTCCTTCGTGGTGTTGAAGATCGACAGGTGCGAGCCGCCGAGCACGGAGGGCGCGATGCCGCCGTCCTTGCCGGGGATGACCGCGGCGCCGATCTTGCCCTCGAGCTCCGGGTTGGCCTCGACCAGCGCGTTCGGGGTCCACGAGCCGGAGAGCATCATGGCGACGTTGCCCTGCGTGAACGCGTCGCGCAGCGCGACCTCGTTCCACGTCGTCGCACCGGCGGAGCTGAAGCCGTGCTTCACCGCCAGGTCGGTGTAGAACTGGATGCCCTCCTGGGACTCCTTGCTGTCCATCTCGCTCGTCCAGGTGTCGCCCTTCTTCGTGGCGATCTCGCCGCCGGCGCCCCAGACCCAGGGGTAGACCTGGAACTCGGCGTCCCCGGGGACCGGGAAGGGGAGCATGTCGGGCTTGGCGGCCTTGATCGCCTCGCCGGCCTTGACGATGTCGTCCCAGCTCTCCGGCGCCTTCAGTCCGAGCTCCTCGAACACGTCGGTGCGGTAGACGATCGAGCGCACGCCCGCGTACCAGGGCATGCCGTAGAGCGCGTCGTCGTAGGTGCCGGCCACGGCCAGGCCCTCGACCAGGTCGTCCTTGAGGCCCTTCTCGGCGCCGACGTAGTCGTCGAGCTCCAGGAGCGCGCCGGCGTCGGCGAACTCGGCGGTCCAGGTGGTGCCCGTCTCGGCGATGTCCGGGGTCGTCCCGCCCGCGATGGAGGTCACGAAGCGGTCGTGGGCGTCGGCCCACTGCACCTCCTCGATGGTGACCTCGGCGCCGGTCTCCTTCGTGAACTCCTCCGACACGGCGTCGTAGAACGCGGACGCGTCGGGGTTGGTGCCCTTCATGATCCAGACGGTCAGGGTCTTGCCCTTGCCGTCCACCGGGCCGCCGTCGCCACCGGCCGAGGGGGTGCTGCCACCGGAGCAGGCGGCCAGGCCCAGGGTGGCCGCGGCGCCGAGCGCCACGAGGGGAAGAATGCGCTTCTTCATTCGGGGAATCTCCTCTTTGAAACTGCCTGGGCGTCGTCGGATGCGACCGCCAGTAGGAAAAAGTATCCACGATGAACAAATTCCCTGCAAGTTGCTTCCAGAGTCGTGATCGAGCCGTGATGTGGCGGCCCGTCCGTGCCGGTCGGCGCCCGGATTCCGCAGCGCCGCCGTAGGCTCGGAGGGTGGGCCGCGCACGGGACAGGGACAGGGAGCCGCCCTCCGCGCGCCTGGGCTCCGGCGGGATGGCGCGGATCGTCCCGGCTGAGTTCGGCGGCGGGTACGAGGTGCTCATCGACGACACCCCGCAGTCCCACGTGGACCTGGACGACCCGACGCACCTGCACTTCGAGTACGTCGTGCGGATGGGCGCGGTCATCGACCAGCTCGGCGCCCCCGGCTCGCCGCTGTCCGCGGTGCACCTCGGCGCCGGCGGCCTGACGCTCCCCCGCTACATCGCGGCCACTCGTCCCGGATCCCGCCAGCAGGTCGTCGAGCTCGAGGCCCCGCTCGTGGACCTCGTCCGCGAGCACCTGCCGCTGCCCCGCGGCGCCGCGATCCGGATGCGGATCGGAGACGCGCGGGAGGCGGTGCGGCGCCTGCCTCCCGCACTGACCGGGCACGTCGACCTGATCGTCGCGGACGTGTACTCCGGCGCGCAGACGCCCGCCCACCTCACGAGCGCGGAATTCTACCAGGAGCTGTCCGCCCTGCTCGCCCCGAGCGGCGTGGTCCTCGTGAACGTCGCGGACGGACCCGGCCTCGCCTTCGCCCGCCGCCAGGTCGCGACGCTCGCCGCGGTGCTCGGCGAGGTCGCGATCCTCGCGGACGCGCAGATCCTCAAAGGGAGGCGCTTCGGGAACCTCGTGCTCGCGGCCTCGCGGGACCCCCTCCCCTCCGACGCGCTTCCGCGGATCCTCGCCGCCGGCCCCCATCCCGCGAAGCTCGCGCAGGGCGCCGAGGTCGCGGCGTTCGCGAAGGACGCGCCGATCGTCACCGACGCCACCGCCGTGGCCTCCCCCCGACCCGACGCCTCGATCTTCCTGCGCTGAGCGGGCGTGGCACGGCGCCTCGCTCAGGTTCAGGAGGCAGACTGGATCGAGACGATCGGAACGGAGAGGGCGCAGACGTGGGTTTCATCAAGGGATACGACACCGAGACCCTGCGTGAGCTGGTGGACCCGACCGAGTGCGAGCAGCGCCTCACCGAGATCGAGCAGCAGCGGAGCCTGCCCGCGCTCCTCGAGCGCGTGTGGCTGCTGAAGGTGCTCGGACGCCTGGACGAGGCGCTCGCCCTCGCCGACGAGACCGTGCGGCAGGCCCGCATGGCCGGCACCCGCAAGGACCTCGTGCGCGCCCGCGTCCTGCACGCGACGGTCCTGCAGTACCGCGGCGCGTACGCCGCCGCGGACCAGGAGCTCGCGACCTGCGTCGCCGAGGCGGAGGGGCAGGGATGGATCGCCATCGCCGCCTTCGCGCATCAGCACCACGGCAAGGTCGCGCTCGAGGCCGGAGAGCTGGAGCAGGCCAGGGAGAGCTTCAAGCGCGCGCTGTTCCTGCGCCGCGAGGCCGGTGCCGACGACGCCGCCCTGGAGACCGTGCTCCTCGCGATCGAGGCGGTCGAGCGGCGTCGCGACCCCGTGAGCGCCGTCGGCTGACCCCTCTCGCTCCCCCCTCTCCCGCCCCTCTCCCCCGCCCCTCCTGACGAGTGGTCACTCTTTGCGGGTTGAGCGGCGCCGAACCCACAAAAACTGACCACTCGACAGATGTGCGGCGGGGCGACGGACGCGCCGCGCGGCCCGGTGTCGCCGGGGTGGCCTAGCCTTGCCCTATGGCCGATCTGGACCGTGTGCGCATCTGGGGCGAGGCGCTCATCCGGCTGCATCTCGACGACTCCTGGGTCTTCGGGTTCGACAACGCCAAGCGCCGGGCGGGTCTGTGCAACTACCGGGACAAGCGGATCACCGTCTCGCGCTACCTCGCCGCGCGATTCGACGACGACGAGATCCATCAGGTGCTGCTGCACGAGGTGGCGCACGCGCTGGCCGGGCACGACGCCGCGCACGGACCGGCGTGGAAGCGCGTGGCTCAGGGCCTCGGGTACGTCGGGGGCACGACGCATCACGGCGAGACGGCCGTGGAGCTCGCGCCCTGGGTGGGATCCTGCCCCGCGGGCCACGTGACCTACCGGCACCGCCGGCCGAACCGCCCGACCTCATGCGCCCGATGCTCCCGACAGTTCGACGAGCGTTACGCGTTCACGTGGACGCGGCGCGAGATCACCCGGGCCGACCGGCTCGCCGCTCTCGCGCCGCGCTGATCGACGGCCGGATCGACGCGGACCCGCCCCGGTGTTTGGATGGGGGCATGAGGATCCTGCTGAAGTTCACGATCGACACGGACGCGGACGCCGCCTGGCGGGCCCTGCACTCGCCGACGGTCCTCGCCGAGATCTACGGGCCCTTCCTGACCGTGGAACCGCTGGATCCTGCCGAGGCGGAGGTCGTCGCCGTGGACCCGGATCCTCGTCGTTCCGCCGCCGTGCAGCTGGGCCTCCTCGGACGCGTCCCGCTCGGCCGCCAGCTCATCTCGGTGTCCGATCGCACGCGGACGCTCGGCGGGCAGACGGTGCGGATCCTCCGCGACAGCGGGATCCCGCTCACCGGCCCCCTCGCGAGCCTGGACGTGTGGGACCACCAGATGGCGGTCTCCCCGGACCCCGACGACCCCACCCGCACGCTGTGGCGCGACCGGCTCGTCATCGGCGGGCCGACCGCAGCCCTGCTGTGGCCGTCCCTCTGGCTCACCTGGCAGTGGCGCGCCTGCCGGATCCGCCGGCTCGCGCGCTCCTGGGCGCACGACCCGGAGCTCCCGGACCCCGCCGTCTGACGCGACGGCGAGATCCCGCGATCCGCAGGGATCGCGGGGCCTCGTCCGCGCGGCGTCGGCACCGAAGCAGCCTCGCGGGGCCTCGCCGGATCGGCACCGATCGGTCGGGATCAGTCCGCGGCGAGCGCCTCCACCGGCACGACCCGCGTCGCGAGCCGCGTCGGAGCCACCGAGGCCACCAGGGTGAGCACCGCAGTGGCGGCGACGATGATCGCGATCGGCACCCACGGCACCGCCGGCGCCACGAGTCCGGCCGGGGCGAAGTCCGGCAGCACCGGGACGGAGCCCAGGAGCGACTGCGCCGCGATCCAGCCGTACGCCACGCCCAGCACGATGCCGGTGAGGGTGGCGGCGACCGTGATGTGCACCGCCTCGAGGAGCACCATCCGCCGGACCTGGCGCCCGGTGAGACCGATCGCCCGGAGCAGGCCCAGCTCGCGCCTGCGCTGCACGACGCCGATGGTGAGCAGGTTGATCATCCCGACGGCGGCGATGACGGCGGAGATGGCGACGAGCACCATCATCACCGACGCGAACGCGTCGACGGGGGCGAAGAACGCCTCCGCGACCTCCCCCTCGGTCTGGCGCACCAGCAGTGCCTTGACCGACTCCAGCGCGACGGCGAACATCGTCACCAGCGTCACACCCATCACCACGCCGATCGCCATCCGGCTGGAGCGCTCGGGGTGACGCAGCGCGTTCTCCGCCGCGAGCCGCGCCGTCGCACCCGTCCCGAACAGACGGCCCACCAGTCGCAGCACGGGAGGCATGACCAGCGCGGCCCCGATCGAGAGGCCGGTGAAGGACAGGATCCCGCCGAAGAAGGCGATGACCACCCCGAGCGGCGTGACCAGACCCGCGACGACGCCGCCGGCGAGCAGTGCACCGCCGAGGATCAGGAGGATGAGCGCGACGACGTGGCGGCCGGGACGGGTGGCGACCTCCTCGTGGGTGCGCTCCGCGGAGCCGCCCAGCGCCTGGAGGGGGGTCACCGTGAGCACGCGCCGGGATCCGACCCACGCCGCGATCCACGTCGTCAGCGCCACGCCGACGACCGGGAGCACGACGCCCGGCTGCAGCAGCGTGAAGTCCTGCGGCGCACGCTCGAGCAGCTGCCCGCCCAGGGCCTGCCCCGCCGCGGAGACGCCGATCCCCACGGCGAGCCCGATGAGCGCGCCGATGATCCCGACCACCAGGCCCTGCCCGGCGACCTCGGCCCGCTGCGCCCGCGCCGACGCTCCGATCAGGCGGAGCAGCGCGATGCGCCGGGTCCGGCCGGCGATGATCGTCGTGAACGTGTTGGCCGTGACGATCGCGGCGACGTACATCGCGACGCCCGTGAGCAGGACGGACAGGATCACCACCACGAGCGCGAGCATCTCGCTGTCGCCGATGAACGGGTCCGCCTTCAGCAGCGCGCCGATGTAGACCGTCACCTCCACGAGGAACACGCCGAACGCGGAGGCGAGCGCAGCGACGAGGACGCTGGCGCCCATCCCGCGGTCACGCAGCCACGCCAGCCGAGAGGCGGGCAGCGGCGTCTCCAGCAGCGTGCCGGAGACGGTCGCGGCCGTCACGCCGCCACCTCCGCCGCGAGCATGTAGGCGGCGATCTGCTCCGCCGTCTGGCGCGGATGGTCGGCGACGATCCGGCCGTCGCCGAGATACAGCACCCGGTCGGCGTGGCTGGCGGCGATCGCGTCGTGGGTCACCATGGCGATGGACTGGCCGTGCTCCCGGCTGGCCGTGCCGAGCAGCTGCAGCACCTCCCGGCCCGTGGCCGAATCGAGGTTCCCGGTCGGCTCGTCGGCGAACACGAGGTCGGGGGCGGTGGCGAGGGCGCGCGCGATGGCGACGCGCTGCTGCTGCCCCCCGGACAGCTGGTGCGGGCGGTGGCGCAGCCGCGCCCCGAGGCCGAGCGTCTCGATGAGCCCGTCGATGCGCGCGCGCTCGACCGCGCTGGGGCGGCGGCCGTCCAGCTCGAACGGCAGCAGGATGTTGCCGATGGCGTCGAGGGTGGGGACGAGGTTGAAGGCCTGGAAGATGAATCCCACCCGGCGCCGGCGCAGCACCGTCATGTCGAGGTCGCCGAGACCGGTGATCTCGGTGTCCCCGATCCACGCGCGCCCTTCGGTGGGAGCGTCGAGGCCGGCCATGATGTGCATGAGCGTCGACTTGCCCGAGCCCGACGGGCCCATGATCGCGGTGAACTGGCCGCGGCGGATTCCGACGCTGACGTCGTCGAGGGCGCGCACGGCGCCCTCGCCCGCGCCGTACGTCTTGGTCAGGTGCTGGACGCGGGCGGCGAGGCCCAGGTCGCTGGTCGTGATCTCCATGCCTTCGACGCTAGGGATCCGCCCGGTGCGCCCGCGTCGGCCCCGGGACGCATCCCCGTACATCCCGAGGATGATCCCGCCCGTGCCGGAGGCCCCGGAGAGCTCAGGCGAGGCCGTGCTCGAAGGCGAAGACGACGAGCTGGACCCGGTCGCGGAGGTCCAGCTTCGTGAGGATGCGGCTGATGTGCGTCTTGACGGTCGCCTCGGACAGGAACTCCCGGGCGGCGATCTCGGCGTTCGACAGCCCCCGCGCGGCCAGCGCGAAGATCTCCCGCTCCCGATCCGTCAGGGACTCGAAGCTCGCCGGGACGGGCTGAGGCTGCGGGCTGGAGAAGTGCGCGAACAGGTCGCGGGTGGCCGAGGCCGCGATGACGCTGGAGCCCGCGTGGACGGTGCGGATCGCCGCCAGCAGGAACTCCGGCTCGGCGTCCTTGAGGAGGAAGCCGCTCGCCCCCTGTCGGATCGCCTGCGCGGCGGCCTCGTCGAGATCGAACGTGGTGAGCATGACGACGCGCGGCGGGTCGGGCTCCGTGAGCAGCTGTGCCGTCGCCGTGAGCCCGTCCATGACCGGCATCCGGATGTCCATCATGACGACGTCGGGACGGGTGGCGCGGACGACCTCGATCGCCTCCCGCCCGTCGCCGGCCTCGCCGACCACCTCGAGGTCGGGCTGCGACGAGACGAGCATGCGGACCCCCGCACGAAACAGCGCCTGATCGTCCACGAGAACGACCCGGATCATCCTTCTCCTCCCCGCACGCGCGGACGCGTCATGCCTCGGTCCCCGTCGGAGGACCGATCGGGAGGGCGGCGTCGACGACGAACCGGTCGTGATCGCGCCCGGCGGACAGCGTACCGCCCACGAGCTGGGCACGCTCGCGCATGCCGATGATCCCGTGGCCGCCGCCGGTCCCCGCCGAGGCGGAGGCGTCCCCGGTCACGGCGTTCTCGACCCGGATCCGCACCCGGTCCGCCTCCCAGGCCAGGTGCACATCGACGTCCCCGCCTCCGTGGCGCAGGGCGTTGGTGAGCGCCTCCTGGAGGATCCGGTAGACGGCGAGCTGGATGGCCGCCGGCGGTTCTCCGGGCGGCATCGGATCGACCGTCACCCGCGGCTCGATCCCCGCAGCCCTCACCTGGCCGTAGAGCGTCTCCAGGTCGGCGAGGGTCGGCTGCGGCCCCTGACCCTGCCGGTGCCGCAGCTGCGCCAGGAGCAGCCGGACATCGGCGAGCGCCGCCCGCGCGGTCTGCCCGATCGTCGTCAACGCGGCGGTGGCCTGGGCCGGGTCCGCGACGGCGGCGTAGCGGGCGCCGTCCGACTGCGCGATGACCACGGCGAGCGAGTGGGCCACGACGTCGTGCATGTCCCGGGCGATCCGGACGCGTTCCTGCTCCGCGGCGGCCACGGCCTCGGCGGCGATCTGCGCCTCCCTCGTGCGCCGGCCGTTCAGGACCACGCGCCACAGCAGGCCCGCGCCCCAGGAGATGACGAGGGAGAACAGCACCGAGGAGCCCATGAGCACGCCGAGGGCCAGCCGGCGAAGCGCCGCCTGCTCGTCCTGGATCATCCCGGAATCGAACAGGACCGCGAGGTACACCCCGGCGATGACGCCGCCGGCGAGCGTGGAGCCACCGCCCATCCACAGCACCGTGCGCGTCCCCCACGCGGCGGTCGCGAACAGCACGACGAACACCGCCGTGTCGTACAGCGCGGGGCTGAGCCCGGCGGCCATCTGCACGATCGCGGCGCCCCAGGCGATCATGAGCGCGGGAAGCGGCGCGAGCCGCGCGATCGCCGCCGCGGCCCACATCGCGAGGGACACGAGGATGGTGAGCGAGATCGAGAGCGGACCGGTGCCGAGCCAGCTGCTGAGCTGCTCGACGATCATGACGAAGGAGAGCGGGGTCGTCACGAGGAACGCGAACGCGGCGCCCACGATGTCCAGGACGAGCCACAGACGCGGGACGGATCGGATCACCCCCTCACGCTACGCGAGCGTGCCGGCGCCCGGCATCCGCCTCCCGATGTATCCGCCCCCCGGGGCACCGCGTTTCGACTCGCTCCGCTCGCTCAACGACCGAAACGGCCCACCCCCGGTCGTTGAGCGAGGAGCGCAGCACCGAGACGAAACGCCAGCCGCGGATACGCTGGGCGGATGGATGCGCTGCGGGTGGCCGGGGCTCCCGGGGCGGGCAAATCGGCCGCGGCGTGGGCCATCGCGCAGCGCTTCGCCGCCGACGGCCACGCCATGGCCTACGTCGACATCGACCAGCTCGGCATGTGCTATCCGGCGCCGGCGCACGACCCGGACCGCTGGGCGCTCAAGGAGGAGGCGCTGGCGCGCGTCGCCGGCGCCTTCCGCGACCTCGGAGCGGATCGACTCGTCGTCTCCGGCGTCGCGCGTCCCGACGCCTCTCCGCCGACGCTTCCCGGTGCCCGGGCGAGCGCCGTCTGGCTGGAC
>NZ_BCRA01000131.1 GCF_001552355.1 Microbacterium resistens NBRC 103078 | reverse complement strand
CCGCTCACCCCGCACGACGGGCATCGGTCCCGGCCCGGCGCGCCCCCGCGCCGCCGGGATCAGCCGATCGGCACCCGGCTCGCGCGGAGCCGCGCATCGAGCTCCCGCAGCGCGGGGGCATCGATCTCCACCTTCATCGCGGCGACCTCCAGCAGGGTCATCGCTCCCGCCATGCGCGACATGTGCGGATTGTCGAGGAACGGCAGGGCGTCCAGCACGACGGCACGGACCGCGTCGTCCTCGAACAGCTCACGGATCGTCGCGGTGGCCACCAGCGACCCCTCGCCGAGATCCTCGGCCGTGGGCGCGGCGGTGAGCCCGCGCTGCACCTGCTCCCATTGCGCCCCGATGAGCAGGTGCGCGGTCGTCACCGGACCCTCGGCGGGAAGGCCCAGCCGTTCGTACTGCTCCGGGGGCGCATCGCTCGCCCGCATCTGCTCCACGAGCAGCGTCGCCATCCGCAGCTCCAGCTCGTCGTCCCGCAGGGGTCGGTCCTGGGTCGGGTCGGTCTCCAGGTCGAACAGCAGGGTGCCGTACGCCCACGGGCTGCCGAACGCGAAACCGGGGACCTTCAGCACGGGCGCGCCCTTGGTGAAGGAGAACCCGGGATGCAGCTCGGCGCCGTGCAGCTCGGACGGGGCGAAGCGTCCGCCCATGTGGGTCGTCATGAGCGTGTAGTCGTAGAGCGGTGCGTTCGAGGGGTCCGCGCACGCGCGCATGTACACGTACCGCCCGTCGGTCACATTGACATGCCCGCCCGCGTTGCCGAACAGGCCGGCGTGCCTCACCGGCTCGTCATGGGCGACGGTGCCGGCGAGCGCGCGGCCCTGCATGTCCGGCGTCGCGGCGAGCCCGAAGAAGTCCAGCAGCGTCGGGGCGAGATCGATCGTCTGCACGAGGGCGGCGCGCCGCTCCCCGGCGACGCCGGTGCGCGGGTCCCACACGAACAGGGGGATGTGGATGTTCTCGTCGTACCAGGGCTGGACGTTCTTGCCCCACCAGTTGTGCTCGCCGAGCAGGAGCCCGTGGTCCGTGCAGACGATGAGCATGGTGTCGTCCCACAGGCCCTGCTCGTCCATGACGTCGAGCACCCGGCCGAGGGACGAGTCGCACATCGTCACGAGCGCCATGTACTCGTTACGCAGCTGCTCCACCTCGGCGTCGTCCTCGATCACGCGGCGGTAGGCCGGCCAGTCGAAGCTCGGCCCCTCGTAGCCGGCGTCGTAGAGCCGCCGGTACTGCTCGTAGCTGAAGAACGGCTCATGGGGATCGAACGCCTCGATCTGCAGGAACCAATCGTCCTCCTGGGCGTTGGTGCGCAGGAACTCGATCCCGGCGTCGAAGGTGAGGGTCTGGGGGTGATCGGCCTCGTCCTGCAGATGGGCGCGGTTGATCCAGTCCTGCCGCCAGACCCGGTCGCTGCGGCGCACCACGGTGTCGGGGATGTCGGGATCGGCGACCTGTCCCTTCCAGGCGTCGCCCTCCTGTCCGCGGAAGAACTCGAAGGTCGAGAACCGCCCGTGGTAGGTCGCCCCGCCGTCTCCCCAGTAATGACGGTTGTCGGTCACGAGATGCGTATGGACGCCGGCGTCGCGGAGCATCTCGGGGACGGAGTCGTCGAACGGCTCCAGCGGTCCCCACGAGCGGTGCAGGAAGTTGTATCGCCCGGTGTGCAGCTCGCGCCGAGCGGGGACGCAGGGCATCGATCCGGCGTAGCAGTTGTCGAACGTCGCGGTGCGCTCCATGAGGCGGGAGAAGTTCGGGGCGACGACCTCGTCCGCGCCGTACGGCGGCAACAGCTTGCGGTTGAGGGTGTCGTACATGACCATGATGGCTTTCATCGTTCTTCTCCTTGATCCGTCTCCCGCCCGGGATCGCCGGGCTGTCGTAGGGGTGGGGGGGTCAGTCGTCCGCGTCGTCCTCGGCCCACCAGCGCACCGACATCACCTTCGGGTCGAGGCTGAGGCGCTGGACGGCGCGTTCGAGCAGCGCGGCATCGGCGTCCGCGCGGGCGAGCAGGTCGGCGTGGACGACGACCCGCGAGTTCTTGGCGTTGGAGGAGCGCAGAGAGCGCAGCGTCAGCTCGGGACGACTCACGGCCTGAAGGACGAGGGCACGCACGCGGTGCTCGCTCTTGTCGGTGGTCTTGGCCTCGAGGACGTACTCGACGGGGCGGACCGGGCCGTCGTCGTCCTCCGCGGGCCCGTCCTCGGCCGGTCGGCGGCGACGGTTCACGAGCCGACTCACCGGGCGCATCAGGGTGTTCGCCCCGACGACGGATGCGGCGCCGACCAGGGCGAGGACGAGTAGGCCTGCACCCGCCAGGGATCCGATCGCCGCGGCGCACCACAGGGTCGCGGCGGTGTTGAGGCCGCGGATGTTGAGGCCCTCGCGGAGGATCACGCCGGCGCCGAGGAACCCGATCCCGGACACGACCTGGGCGGCGACCCGGGTCGGGTCCGCGGTCACCCCTTCGAAGCCGTAGGCACCGAGCACGACGAACAGCGCCGAGCCGCCTGAGACGAGCGCGTTCGTGCGGATGCCCGCCATCCGCGACCGCCACTGGCGTTCGAGCCCGATCGCCGCCCCCAGCAGGATGGCGGCGGCCACCCGCAGGGCGAGCTCGAGCGTCTGCATGCTCAGATCCATGGTGTCCGGTCCTCGTCCGCGCTCAGGCGGCCTCGATGCGCGCCTGCGCCTCCGCCTCGAGCAGACGGCGTCGCTCCGCGCGGCGTTCCTGCTGCGCGGCGGGGTGCGGCACGGGCGCGGCCATGAGCAGACGACGCGTGTACGCGTGGTCCGGATCCGAGGTGACGACCTCGCCGCGGCCGAACTCGACGATGTCGCCGCGGTACATGACGGCCACCCGGTGGCTGACGTGGCGGACGACAGCGAGGTCGTGCGACACGAAGAGCAGGGCCACGCCGGTGCGCTCCTGGATCTCGATGAACAGGTCGAGGACGCGGGCCTGCGTCGACAGGTCCAGGGCGGAGACCGGCTCGTCGCACACGATGAGCCGCGGCGCCAGGGCCAGGGCCCGGGCGATGGCGATGCGCTGACGCTGCCCGCCGGAGAACTCCCGCGGGAGCCGGGCGCCCGCGTCCTCCGGCAGTCCGACCTGGCGCAGCAGCTCGGCCACGCGCTCGCGCGCGGCGTCACGGCGCACGCCCTGGACCTGCAGCGGCTCGGCGAGGATGTCCTCGATCCGAAGCGCCGGGTTCAGCGACCCGTACGGATCCTGGAAGACGACCTGGATGTCGCGTGCGAGGCGGCGACGCTGAGCGCGGGGCGCACGGGTGATGTCCGCGCCGTCGAAGCGGATCGCGCCGCCGGTCACCGGGGCGAGACCGAGGATCGCGCGCCCGAGGGTCGTCTTGCCCGACCCGGACTCGCCGACCAGGCCGACCGTCTCTCCCGGACGGATGTCCAGCGAGACGCCGTGCAGGATCTCGACGGGCGGACGACGGAATCCCTTGCGGGCATAGGCGACGCGGAGGTCGCGGGCCTCCAGCAGTGGAGCGGTCACAGCACGGCCTCCTTCTGTGCGGCGGCGGACGAGGCGGCGTCCGCTCCGGTGGGGACGTCCCCGTCCGAGTAGTCCGGGCGGGCCGGGCCGCCGTCGAGGATCGAACCGAGGAGCATCCGCGTGTAGGGATGCCGCGGGGCGTCGAAGAGGTCCGCCACGGACCCGGCCTCGACGACCCTGCCCGTCTGCATCACCACGACGCGGTCGCAGAGGTCCGCCACCACGCCGAAGTTGTGGGTCACGAGCATCATCGCCATCCCGCGCTCCCGCTGGAGGTCGCGGAGGATGTCGAGGATCTCCGCCTGGACCGTGACGTCGAGCGCGGTCGTCGGCTCGTCGGCGATGACGAGGTCCGGCTCCCCCGCGATCGCGCCCGCGATGAGCACGCGCTGGGCCATGCCGCCGGAGATCTCGTGCGGATAGGAGTCGAACACCCGCTGCGGGTCAGCGATCCCGACTCGTTCCAGCAGCGCGAGCGCCCGAGCCTTGGCCGCCGCGCGGCCGAGACGGGAGACCACCACGAGCGGCTCGACGAGCTGCGCGCCGATCCGGTACGCCGGGTCCAGATTGCTCATGGGCTCCTGCGGGATGTAGGCGATGCGGGTGCCGCGCAGCCCCACGGCGCCGGTGCGCGGATCCAGCTCCCTGTCCTCGAACAGGATCCGGCCCCCGGTGACTCTTCCGCCCGGCGGCAGGAGTCCCAGGATCGAGAAGGCGGTCTGCGACTTGCCCGACCCGGACTCGCCGACCACGCCGAGGACTTCCCCGGGACGGATCGAGAACGACACCGACTCCACCACCGTCTTCGCCGTGCCGTCCCGACCGGGGTAGCCCACGGACAGGTCCTCGACGCGCAGCAGGGCTCCCTCCGAGGCGTCCTCCGCCACGACCGGCGCCTCGACCGTGCGCACCGCGGTGGTCGACGCCGTCGGCGCAGGCGCCGACGGCGCGGCGGCGTCGGTCCCCTCCAGCGCGTCCCGGACGGCGTTCCCGAGCAGGACGCAGGCGGCGACGAACAGGCCGATCGCCAGCCCCGGCCAGATCAGCATGGCCGGCGCCTTGTACATGGCCGCGAACGCGTCCTGGAGCATGCCGCCCCAGGTGGGGGTGTTCGGATCGCCCAGGCCGATGAACTCCAGGCCCGCCTGGATCACCACGGCGATGCCCGCCACGAAGGCCGCCTGGATGATGATCGGCGCGCGCACCGCCGAGAGCACGTGACGAGCGATGATCGCCGCGTCCGAGAGCCCGGACACGCGCGCCGCATCCACATAGAGCTCGTTCTTCACGCCCATCACGAGGTTGCGCACCAGACGGTAGAACTGCGGCGCCACCATCACGCCGAGCACCGCCATCGTGACCAGCGTGTTCGGGCCGATGACGGCGAACAGCGCGACGAGCACGATCTTGCTCGGCAGGACCAGGACGAGGTCGGCGATCCAGCTCGCGACGGTGTCGAACGTGCGGCCGACATACCCGGCGAGGAGCCCCACGGTCACGCCCAGGAGGACCGAGATCACCACGGTCACGGCGGCGCCCGCGAGGGTGAGCTGACCGGCGACGAGCAGCCGGCTGAGCACATCGCGCCCGGAGGCGTCGGCGCCGAGCAGATGACCCGCCGTGCCCGGGGGGACATTCGCCGCAGTGATGTCGACGAAGGCCGGGTCGTAGGGGGCGATGAGCCGGGCGATCGCGCTCAGCAGCACGATGAGGGCGATCGTGACGAGCGAGGCGGCGCCGAGCGGGTTGCGCAGGACGGCCCGGAAGGCGCTCGGACGCTCGCGGCGGCGCCGCGCGGTCGTGACGGACTGGGTGGTCGGGGTCGTCATTGCACACGCACCTTCGGGCTCGCCCAGCCGTTGACCAGGTCGATGAGCAGGTTCACGACCACGACGACGACGGCCATCGTCATCACCACGGCCATGACGATCGGGATGTCGCCCCGCAGCGTGGCGTTCAGCGCCAGCATGCCGAGGCCGGGGATCGCGAAGACCTTCTCGATGACGACGGAGCCGCCGATCATCGCGATGAACTGGAGGCTGAGCACGGTCATCGCCGGACCCAGGCTGTTGCGCAGGATGTGACCCGTGATCACCCGCCGCTCGGGAAGGCCGCGCGAGCGCAGGGTGCGCACGAAGTCCTGGCGGGAGACGTCGAGGACGGATCCGCGGATCTGCTGCGCCGCGCCGGCCACGCCGCCGATCGTGATCGCGATCACCGGGAGGGTGATCGACAGCAGCCAGCCGGAGACCGATTCGCGCGGCTGGACGAACCCGGTCGCGGGAAACAGCGGCACGCTGATCGCGAGGGCGACGACGAGGACGAGCGCGACCCAGAAGTTCGGCAGCGCCACGCCGACCACGGAGACGACCTGGACGACGCGATCGACCCATCCCCGCCGGATCGCGGCGATCACGCCGAGGACCACGCTGATCACGGCGACCGCGAGAAGCGAGACGACGACGATCGACAGGGTGACCCCGAGCCGCGAGACGACCGCGTCGGAGACGGACTCCGCCGTGAACCACGAGCGTCCGAGGTCGCCCGTGACCATCTGGCCGAACCAGGACCCGTACTGCACGAGCAGCGGGCGGTCGATGCCCAGCTCGGCGGCCTTGGCCTGCACCTGCGCCTGGGTCGCCTCCGGGCCGAGGATGCTCCGGGCGATGTCGGCGCCGCCGGCGTACATGAGCGCGAACGCGACGAAGGAGATCGCCACGACGAGGACCGCGCCGGCGAGCAGGCGTCTCAGGAGGAATGTCAGCATGTTCGGATCCCTTCCGGGCGGGGCCCGGCCGTGCGCCGGCCGGACCCCGCGGCCGTTCAGCTCGCGGGCGCGTAGCTCGCGAGGTAGGGGACGTTGCTGCCGAGCTGCATCTGCGTCGACGTCCGGGCGTCCGTGAGCTGGATGACGGAGGTGAACACCCACACCCCGAACCACGCGTTCTCGGTGACGTACTCGTTCACCGCCTGGTAGGCCGCGGTCTGCGCGTCTCCCGTGGTCGCCTGGATCTCGGTGAGCAGCGCCTCCAGCTCCGGGGTGGTGGTGTGCATCGGGTTCCACGCGCCGTCCGGTGAGATCATTTTGAAGATGTCGCGCCACGGGTGGCCGGAGCTGGAGCCGAAGGAGGCGATGGCGTACTTCCCGCCGAGCAGGTCCCCGACGAGGTTCTCGGAGGACACCTTGTCCCAGGTGACGGTGATCCCGACGTCCGCGAGCTGCTGGGTGACGTACGGCTGGGTGAGATCGCCCTTGACCTCGGGCATCGTGATCTCGAAGCCGTCGGGATATCCGGCCTCGGCCAGCAGCTTCTTCGCCTTCTCCGGGTCGTACGCGTAGGCGTCGTCGAGCGCTCCGACGTATGCCGGGCTGTCGGGGTTGAAGATCTGCTGCGACGCCGCGCCGCTGCCGCCGAAGATGTTCTTCACGATCGCGTCGCCGTCGACGGCGTGGTTGAGGGCCTGGCGCACGCGCACATCCCCCAGCGCCGGAACCTGCTGTCCCGCACGATCGAACACGATCAGTCCCAGCCAGGTGACCTGCGCCTCGTTGATCGTCAGCCCTGCCGCCTCGGCCTCGGTGCGCACGCTCGCATCGACGTCCGCGGTGTTCACCTGGCCGGACTTCAGAGCGTTCAGGCGGGCGGTCACGTCTTCCATCGGCTTCACGACGACCTTGTCGTACGGGTAGGCGTCCGGGTTCCAATAGTCCGGGTTTCGCACATAGCTGTACTGACTGCCGCGGATCGTGGTGTCCGCATCCAGGAGGTAGGGTCCGGATCCGACCGGGACGGTGGCGAACGAGTCGGTTCCGAACGCGGCCGGCGACGCCATGGCACCGGCCACCAGGCACAGGTAGTAGGTGAAGGCCGGATCCGGCGCGCTGAGGCGGATCTCCACGGTCAGGTCGTCGACGACCACGACCTCCTCGACGAGCCCCACCATGTACACGGCGACGCCGGTGCCGGCCTGGAGGTGCTCGATGTTCGCCTTCACGGCCGCCGCGTCGAACGGCGTCCCGTCGCTGAAGGTGATGCCTTCGCGCAGGGACAGCGTGAGCACCGTGTTGTCGTCGTTGTAGGAGAACTCTTCGGCCATGTTCGGCTCGATCTCACCGGTCGGGGTGTAGCGGAGCAGGGTGTCGTAGACCGGCTGCCAGTACTGCACCTGGAACCCGGTGTCGAGCTGGCCGGTGTCGAACGATGACACGTCCTGACGGGCGGCGACCGTGAGCGTCTGCGCGCCGCCGGCGTCATCGCCGCTCGCGGCCGCTCCCCCACCGCATCCGGCGAGCGCCAGCACGGCGCTCAGGGCGAGGGCGACTCCGCCCGCCCGCTTCCTACCTGACCATCGCATGAAGACCTCCTTGTCGACACTGCCGCTGTGGCGAAGGCGAGAGGGTGCTCGGCCTTCGCGCTAAAATTACCGTGCACATGGTCGGTTTAGCAAGGATCAGATCTCGACGCTCCACCGCGGGCCCGCCGATCCCGTCCCCTCGCGCACCGATCGCTAGTGTGTGAAGGCACCCACACCGGGACCACCCGGCGAAAGGACATGACATGGAGGCCGCAGCGGAGTCCGCCGCGCCGCGCAAGCGCCGCAGCCCCAAGGGGGAGGCCCGTCGGCAACGGATCCTCGACGTCGCGCGCACGATCTTCTCCGAAGGCGGCTACCACTCCGCGTCGATCGCCGACATCGCCGCCCGCGCGGGGATCTCCCAGGCCGGACTCCTGCACCACTTCCCGTCCAAACCGGAGCTGCTGCTGGCGGTGCTCAATTCCCGCGACGCGGAGGCCGTGCGCCAGTTGCGCGATCGGAACCTCACCGGCGTCGCCTATCTCAACGAGTATCTGCGCACGCTCTGGGACCACGCGGCCGATCCGGTGCTCGTCCAGCTGAACGCGATGATCTCCGCCGAGGCCCTCGCCGAGTCCCATCCCGCGCACGACTACTTCGTCGAGCAGCACCGGGTGCGCCTGGCCGACTTCACCCGGAGCATCGAGGAGACGTTCGACTTCGACGCGATGCCGCCCGGCGTGACCGCGGAGACCGTCGCGCGATGGGCCATCGCCCTGGCGGAGGGCATGCGCCTGCAGATGCTGTACGAGGACGCGGGGAAGGTCGATCGCTCCGGGACCCTCGCCCTCTTCTTCGAGTCCTTGCGCCCGTACCTGCGCGATCCGGAGCCGATCACCACGCCCGGGGACGAGCCGGTCGGCCCCCGCTGAACCGTCGAACGGCGGCGGCCCCGGGTCAGCCCCGGCGGACCGTCGCGTGCGGGATGCGGCGGGTCATCACGCGGATCGCCTCCGGGTTGGTGTCGACGAGCACCGCGTCGCGCCCGAGAGCCGAGGCGACCGCGCCGGTCGTCCCGCTGCCGGCGAAGAGGTCCAGGACGCGGTCGCCGGGGCGGCTCGACGCCTGCACGATCCGACGCAGGATCCCCTCCGGCTTCTGCGTCGGATACCCCGTCTTCTCCCGGCCCGTCGTCGGCACGATCGTGTGCCACCAGACGTCCGTGGGGAGCTTCCCGCGTTCGGCCTTCTCCGCGCTCACGAGGCCGGGGGCCATGTACGGCTCGCGCTCCACGTCGTCCGCGTTGAACACGTGCGCGCCCGGGTTCTTCGCATAGACGAGGATCGTGTCGTGCTTGGTGGGCCAGCGCGTGCGGGGCTTGGCGCCGTAGTCGTAGGCCCAGATGATCTCGTTGAGGAACTGGTCCCGCCCGAACACCGCGTCCAGCATCACCTTGGCGTAGTGCGCCTCACGGTAGTCGAGGTGGAGGTACAGCGTGCCGTCGTCGGCCAGGAGCCGCCACGCCTCCTCCAGCCGGGGCACGAGGAAGTCGCCGTAGTCGTCGAAGCGGTCGTCGTAGGTGTGCAGCAGCTCGCGCACCCGCTCGTACCGGTGCCCGTGGAAGCCGTGGTTGACCTCGCGCGCCGTCCCGGCCGCCCGCGCCTCCGCCTCCGGTCCGGGGTCGCGGAACCTGTCCGGCGCGGCGGATCCCGCGCCGGTGACCGCCGGGGCGGCCGCTCCCCCGCCGCCCGTACCCGGCTCCCCGGCACCGGCTCCTCCGGGCGGGACGTCGGCGCGGCGCGCCGTCACCAGGTGCCGTTCCTGCGCGCGACCCGTGTTGAACGGCGGATCCAGATACGCCAGCGTGAACGCCCCCGAGGGCAGGCCGGCCGCGACCTCCAGGCTGTCACCCTCGACGATCTCCACGGCGCCGAGGCGCGGCGGCGCCGGCTCCGTGGCGGGATCCGTCCGGACGCTCGTCACGGAACCCGGTTCAGCCAGGCGTCGGTGGCGAACTTCGACGCGACGAGCGCCTCCGCCTCCGCGTACTCGTCCGCGGAGATCGTGCCGTCCTCCGCCGAGGTGAGCGAGCGGAACGTGTCGATGAAGCGCTGGATGATCTCCGCACGCGTCCGGCCGGTCTGCGTGCGCAGCGGGTCGACCCGCTTGGCGGCCGAGGCGGTCCCCTTGTCGCTGAGCTTCTCGCGCCCGATCCGCAGCACCTCGGTCATGACCTGTCCGTCGATGTCGTACGAGAGCGTGGCGTGGTGCAGCACGCCGCCGTTGGCGAGGCGCTTCTGCGCCGCACCCCCGATCTTTCCGCTGGGTCCGGCGATGTCGTTGAGGGGCTGGTAGGTCGCGTCGATCCCGAGCGACCGCAGCGCCTGGAGCACCCAGTCGTCGAGGAACGCGTAGGAGTCGGCGAACGTCATCCCCTGCACGAGCGAGGCGGGCACGTAGAGCGAGTACGTGATGATCTGGCCCGCCGCCATCAGCATCGCCCCGCCGCCGGAGATGCGCCGCACGACGTCGAAGCCATGCCGCGCCGCTCCCTCGGGGTCCACCTCGTTGCGCAGGGACTGGAAGGACCCGATCACCACCGCGGACTGGTCCCATTCCCAGATCCGCAGCGTCGGACGCCGCAGCCCCGCCCCCACGCGCGTGGTGAGCACCTCGTCGAGCGCGAGGTTCATCCGCGGCGAGACGGCGTCGTCGTGCACGATCTCCCAGTCGAAGTCTCGCCAGCCCGGCGCGGTCACCAGGGCGCGACGCACGGCGGTGCCCACCGCGTCGGGCGTGAAGCCCAGCAGCTGCGCGCCCGCGGGGAGCGCCGCGCGCACGGCCGCGGCGATCCCGGAGGCGTCGGTCTGCGTCGGCAGGCCGGTCACCGCGGCGTTGATCGCGTCCAGCGCGGTGTCCGGCTCCAGGAAGAAGTCCCCGGCGAGCCGGAAGTCGACGATGGTGTCGTCCTCGACCTCGAAGTCGACGACGACGAGCTTCCCGCCAGGGACCTTGTATTCTCCGTGCACGGATCCAGCCTACGGGTGCGGCCGCGGCCGCGCCCCGTCGGTCGCCGTCCGGGAGGGCGGGTCAGCGGGCGGGGATCCGCACGTTCAGCCAGGCCAGGATGTCCGCACGCACCTCGTCCTGCTGCAGCTCGTTCAGGATCTCGTGCCGCGCGTCCGGATAGACGAGGGTCGTGACGTCCGTGAAGCCGGAGCGGGTGCGGTACTCCTCCGCGAGCCGGTGCACGCTGCGGGGCCCGCCGACCGGGTCGTCCCTGCCGACCAGGAGCAGCAGCGGGACGTCGGCGCCCGCCCGCCCGACGAGATCCTTGCCCGGACGGCCGTAGAGCCGCGCGGCCTCGATCGGGCCGAAGAGCTTCAGCAGCGGCTCCTGGGTGGTGAGGGGGTCGGCGGCGAAGTCGGACCACACCTCGGGGTCGCGCGACAGCCACTCCAATCCCGTCGCCCCCGGCGCCTTCCAGCGCGCGTTGAGGGGCAGGGAGTTGAGGAACCGCGGCGTGCGCAGGGCCGATCCGCTGAGGATCACGGCGTCGTACGCGTCCGGATGATCGTTCAGCAGCATCTGGGAGAGGAAGGAACCCCAGGAGTGGCCGAGCAGGACCAGGGGCAGGTCGGGGTTCTCCGCGCGGATCAGCTCCGTGAACTGCCACTCCGCCGCGACGGCCGCGCGCATCCCGCCCGGGCCGAGCCGGCCGAGACGATCCGCGCTGCCGTGCTGCCGCATCCCGGTGCGGCCGTGCCCGCGGTGATCGTCGGCGTAGACCGTGAACCCGGCGGCTGTGAGGGCCTCGATGAGCGCGCCGTACCGCCCGGCGTGCTCGCCGACGCCGTGCAGGAGCTGGACCGCCGCGCGCGTCCGGTCCGTGCGTGCCGGATGGACGTCATAGACGATCGCGATGCCGTGCGCGTCGGTGAACTCGGCGGTGCGGGGCTCTGCCATGCCCCGAGTCTACGGAGCGGGCGCCGGTCGTCCGACTCGCGGCGTCACGCGACGGCGCGCTCCTCGAGGCCGCCGTCCCGCACCGCTGGGTCCTTCGCCGCCGGCGAGCGCCGCCC
>NZ_BCRA01000130.1 GCF_001552355.1 Microbacterium resistens NBRC 103078 | reverse complement strand
GCTTCGCCGGCCGGCACGTCGTCGAGCACGGGCACGTCGTACGCGTCCTGCTCGGTGCGTGCGACCCACGGCTCGTCGCGCAGGGCCCGCAGGCGCGCGTCGAGGTCCCCGATCCGGACGTCGAGGACGAGCGTTCCCGCGCGGGCCCGCTGCAGCGCTTCGACGACGGGACCCATGCCCTCGGCGCCGTTCTGCGCGGCGGCACCCGTCGCGTCGTCGAGCCGGGCGCGCCGGCGCGCGTCGAGGGCGGCGGCGATCGACGCGTCCAGTGCGGTGTCGTCCGCGCCGTCCGCACGGGTGTCCGCGTCCACGACCACCACGCGGGCCGCGGCCGCCCCGCCGAGCTTGTCGAGCAGGAGCCCTCGGGCGCGGACGTCGCCGGTGACGAAGACGTGCACGGGATCGAACGTGCGGACGAGGTCGTCGACGACGCCCGCCACCTCCGCCTGGTTGTGCTTCCACACCTCCTCCGCGTGCCGGTGCAGACGCGGTTGCGACAGGCGTCCCGCGCCGACCTTGGTCATGCCCTCGGTCTCTCCCTCGACCTCCCGCACATCGCCGACGCCGCGGCCGACGTGCTCCTGACGGATCCTCGCTCCGGAGCGCTCGGTCTCCACCACGAGGATGCGAGCGTCGTCCTGGTGGTGCCGCAGCAGCGGCAGGAGCTGCGGCACCACGCCGTGCGCGATCACCTCGGGACCCTTCCGGGGGCCATGGAACGCCTCGTCCGCGACGAGGGAACCGCCCCGGACCAGGATCCAGCGCGACGACGGTGCGGGCGGCCCCGATTCCGGCGCGAGGGCACGGTCGATCGCCTCGGCGTCCTGGTCCGGAGCCCCGGCGGCGCGGAGCCGCTCCCTCAACGAGCGCGACCGGCTCTCGGCCGCCCCCTCCGGCTCACCGCTCGGGCCGTCGACGTACGCCGTGGTCCACGGCCCCTCCTGGCGCAGCGCCTCGCGCACCGCATCCGATACCGTCATCGTCCCTCCCCGTCGTCGGTGTCGTCGGCGTCCGTGTCCTCCGTCGCCGGGTCCGCGGAGGCCGGGGCGTCCCCGGCCCGGGCGCCGTCTCCGCGGAAGGCCTCCCGGGTCTCCTCCGCGTCGGTGTCATCGGGCAGCGGCTCGCTCTCCCGGAACGGCTCGGCGTGCGCGGCGCCGTGCCCCTGCACCATGCCGCGCGTCTCCTGCTTCATCTGGTCGTCGAGCTGCGGACCGTGGGTGGTGTTCCCTCGCTGCGATTCGTCCATGGCGTCCTCCTCGCGCGCCCGTCCGGGCGTCTCATCGTGTGTCGTGTCGACAAGGGCCAGCCACGCTAGGCGCTCGTCGTCCGCGGGTCGACCGGGTTGACGCCGTGGATCCGTGTGGTTAGCTTCGTGCCCATCACCGCCCGGGCCGCTCGGCCCGGATCCGACGGGCGGCGCGGCCGGCGCCGCGCGAGAAGGGAGCGACATGTCCCCCCGCACACCCCAGGGCGACGATCAGGACCTCCGGGCGACGGAGGCGGATCGGCTGGAGCAAGAGCGCCCCTCGACCGAGGACGCCGGCGATCCCGAGGCCCCCGCCCACGAGGAGGAGCCGCCCAGGACCCGGCCGGACGCGAGCGAGGCGGACCTCCTCGAGCAGCGGACGGCCGTCCCCGAGGACGACGAGGACGAGGGTCGGGGGTGACCCGTGTCCGAGGAGGAGCCGACGCAGGAGGACGAGGACGACCTGCCGCGCTGCGGGAGCCTCGACGAGCTGGCGCGCCTGGTCTCCGAGCACGGCGCCCTGCACGTCCGCTACAGCGAGGGCCCCGCGCACGATCGGCGCGAGCGCAGCGTCGACACGGAGAGCGGGCTCGAGCTCCCCGGGCTCTCCGTCAATCCGCTCAGTCCCGAGGCGTGGTGGACGCGGCCTCTCACGCATTGGTTGTCGCGTCAGCTCTGCCAGTACCGCCACCTGCAGGAGAGGATGCCGGAGCGCTACGCCTGGGTGCTGACCGGCGAGGAGGTCGGGCGCGGGCCGGACTGTGAGCCGCTGCTGTCCGAGGTGGTGCCCGTGGCGGTGATCGCCGAGAGCGCCCTGGACGAGGCCGAACGGCTGTACGCGCGGGTGTTCGACCGCGGGCGCGGCCCGGGCGAGTGACGGGGAGCGCTCACGTGCGCGGAACGACGGCGCCCAGCAGCGCGCGCACCTGCTCGTCCGGCGTCTGGTCGAAGAGCTCGTACGCCTGGCCCACCGACATCAGCTCATCCGAGGTCCAGGGCAGGACGAGGTCGTCGGCCGCGTCGTGCAGGAGCCGGGGCGTGTCTCCGAGCGCGATCGGGGCGGCGATGAGCGTCCGCACCGCCCCGCGGTCCCGGACCACGGCGGCGGCCGCGCGCATGGTCGCTCCCGTGGCGATCCCGTCGTCGGCGAGGACGAGCGTGCGACCGCGCACGTCCAGCGGGGCGCGGTCGCCCCGGTAGGCGCGTTCGCGACGACGCAGCTCGGGCTCCTCGAGGGCGACGGCGCGCTCGAAGGCCTCGTCCGCTCCCGCTCCCAGGTGCGCGAGGACCTCCGGGTTGCGGACGGACACGAGCCGCCCGGCGAGGGACGCGATCGCCCCCATCGCGACCTCGGGGTTCCCGGGGAACCCCAGCTTCCGCACGACGACGACGTCCAGATCGCCCCCGGTGGCCTGCGCGATCTCCGCCGCGACGGGGACGCCGCCGCGCGGCAGCCCGAGCACGAGCGGTGCGTCGTGGCCGAGCCGGCGGACCGCGGCGGCGAGCACGCGCCCCGCCTCGGAGCGGTCGCGGTATCGACGGGAGCCGGTCATGCCGCTGACCCTAGGCATCTCCGCATCTTCGCCGGAGGGGGTTGACGCGGAGCGGCACAGGGACGGACGAACATCGGGGAATACCCCCTCGGGGTACTATGTTGTCCTGAGCGCCGGGCCTGCCACGGCCCCGAATCCACGGAGGAGAGAGACATGATCACGACCGAGTACCGGGTCACCGGCATGACTTGCGGGCACTGCGAGCTGTCGGTGCGCGAAGAGGTCGAGCAGATCGACGGTGTGGAGGAGATCGCGGTCAGCGCGGCCGACGGCTCGCTGCGCGTCACCTCCGCCGGCGCCCTCGACGACGCGGCCGTCCTCGAGGCGGTCAGCGAGGCCGGATACGCCGCGGTGCGCGTCTGAGCCGCGACGGAACACGAGAGAACAGGATCAGGAGACGATGAACGGGCAGGCGATGGCGCACGGCGCGCACGGGGGAAGCGGGACGATGACGACGGGCGCGCATGCGGAAGGGCACGGCGCGCACGGCGGTTCGGCGCCCGAGGGGCTCTCCCTCTCGGCGCAGGGGCTCGTGCTCGGGCCGGTGGGGGCGCCGGCCGCTGTGGGGGAGCCGGGGGAGCTCGTCTTCCGGATCCTCGGGGAGGACGGCGAGGCGCTGACGGCGTTCGAGCAGTCCCACCAGAAGGAGCTGCACCTGATCGTGGTCCGCACCGACGGCACGGGGTTCCGTCACGTGCACCCGGCGCTCGACGCCGGCACCGGCACCTGGACCGCCCCGTGGGTCTGGGACGCGGCGGGCACGTACCGCGTGTACGCGGACTTCGCCCCCGCGGGCGCGGACAACGTCACGCTGTCGCGCACGGTGGACGTCGCGGGGGAGTTCACCCCTCGGGCGGCCATGCCGGCCGCCGCCTCGGACGTGGCCGGGTTCCAGGCGACCGTCGAGGGCGCGCTCGTCGCGGGTCAGGCCTCGGCGCTGACGGTGCGGATCCACCGTGACGGGCAGCCGGTGACGACGCTGGAGCCCTACCTCGGCGCCTTCGGCCACCTCGTCGCCCTCCGGGAGGGGGACCTCGCGTACCTCCACGTGCACGCCGAGGGCCAGGCCCCGTCGGACGGTGCCCTCTCCGGCCCGGAGATCGCCTTCATGGCCCAGGCGCCCACGGCGGGCCGCTACCTGCTTTATCTGGACTTCCAGGTCGCGGGCGTCGTGCACACCGCATCCTTCGTGCTCGACGCGCACCCGGCGGCGCACGCCGGCTGAGCACCGCACCGTCGCTCGGCGGCCCCGTGTCCGCGGACACGGGGCCGCCGGCATTCCCGGGCGGACGTAGCGCGCTCTCGAATCGATTCGATACACTGATCGGATCGCTTCTCGCGAGCCTTCCCCCGATCCGTCTCCTTCCGCCCTGGGACCGCTATGTCCACCACCCTCATCACGGGCCGCCCGTGGCGCGTCATCCTCGCGTTCTCCATCCCGCTGCTCATCGGCAACGTGGTGCAGCAGCTGTACCAGTTCGTCGACGCCATCGTCGTCGGCCGCCATCTCGGCGTGAACTCGCTGGCGGCCGTGGGAGCGACGGGAAGCCTGATCTTCCTGCTGATCGGGTTCGCCTGGGGCATGTCGAGCGGGTTCGCGATCCCCACGGCGCAGGCGTTCGGAGCGTCGGACAACGCCGCGGTGCGGCGCTCGGTCGCCACGGGCACGATCCTCACCGGGGCGACGAGCCTGCTGCTCACGGTGGCGGCGCCGCTCATCTCCGGCCCGGCGCTCGCCCTCCTGCAGACCCCGCCGGAGCTCATGGCCGAGGCGACGGTGTTCACCCAGGTGACCTTCCTCGGCGGCAGCACCATCATGTTCTTCAACTACCTGTCCGCGATCATCCGCGCGATCGGCGACTCCCGGACGCCGCTGGTGTTCCTCACCGTCTCGTGCGCGCTGAACGTCGTGCTCGTGATCCTCATGGTCGGGACGCTCGAATGGGGCGTCGCGGGGGCGGCCCTGGCGACGGTCGTCGCCCAGGCGGTCTCGGTGATCCTCTGCCTCGTCTACGTCTGGCGTCGGCTCCCGGTCCTGCACGTGCGCCGCGCCGACTGGCGGGTGAGCCGCGCCGACCTCGCCGAGCACCTGCGTCTGGGCCTTCCGATGGGCTTCCAGGCCTCCATCATCGCCATCGGCACGCTCACCGTGCAGGTCGCCCTGAACACCCTCGGCTCCGAGGCGGTCGCCGCCTACACGACAGCCAGCCGCGTGGACAGCCTCGCCGTCGCCTTCCTGTCCTCGCTGGGGCTCGCCGCCTCCATGTACACGGCGCAGAACCTCGGTGCGCGCCGGCCCGACCGGATCCGCAAGGGCGTCGTCCAGGCGACGTGGATGGCGATCATCACGGCCGTCGTGCTCGGCGCGCTGCTGGTCGCGTTCGGCACGGCGATGGTGCGCGTGTTCATCGGCGAGGGCTCGGACGAGGTCGTGCACGACGCGAACCTCATGCTCATCATCAACGGCCTGAGCTACTCGTTCCTCGGCGTCCTGTTCGTGCTCCGAGGAGCGCTGCAGGGCCTCGGTCACACCCTCATCCCGACGGTCACCGGCGTCATCGAGCTCGTGATGCGCGTCGCGGCGGCCGTCGTGCTCGGCGCGCTCATCGGCTTCGTCGGCGTCGCGCTGAGCAACCCGCTGGCATGGATCGGGGCGGCCGCCCTGCTCATCCCGGCCTACGTGAAGGCGAACCGCGAGCTGGCGAAGCTCCCGGTCGACCCCGTGGAGGTGACCCCCACGACGGCGATCCCCGTGGTCGGGCCCACCGACGGGTCCATGGTCGTCGACGCGGTCATCACCGCGCCGGTGCCGATCGTCTCGGCGCGTCGGCGGCTCTTCCGCGCGCGCCGCTGACCGCTCGACCGACCGGAGGCCGCACGGATCATCCTTCCGGCGGATGCCGGATGGCACCTGCGGCGGATGCCCGGGCGCCGGCCGCTTCGTAGCGTGGAACCACGGCGCCATTTCGGGAAGAGCGCCGAAGGAGGATCCATGACCTCGCTGGCGGTGGCGGGCGCGTTGTCCACGATCTTCGTCCCGATCGGTTTCGCCGGGGCGACGTGGGCGGTGATCTGCGCGCTGGTGGCCGGCTTCGCCCTGGCCCGCGGATCGGCGGGCCTCTGCGGCGGGGCCGCGGGTCTGTGGATCGTCGGGGCGCTGCTGAGCGTGGCGTCGGCGTTCACGAGTGAGTGGTCCCCCCTGCTCGTGTCGCTGGCCGCGCTCGCCGCAGCCCTGACCGTAGGCGGCCTCGTCCGCGCCGGCATCGCCGCGCGCCGGGCCGCCTCGGGTGAGGAGCACGCCTTCGGGTAGGCGCCCTCCTCACCCGTCCTCCCCGCGCGGGCCTTCCTCCCCGCGGCCGTCCTTCCCGCGCGGCCTTGTGCGGGCGATCCGGCGGGATCACCATGGACCCGGGGGAGTGATCGAGGAGGCGGCATGGCCGGTCAGCGCATCATTCCGAACATCTGGTGCCATCGCGTGGCGGAGCAGGCGGGCGCGTTCTACGCCTCCGCACTGCCCGGGACGACCGCGGAGGTCACGGCACGGTATCCGGACGAGGGGCTGCGCGAGCCGCAGCGGGGCTTCGCCGGTCTGCCGGTCACGGTCGACGTCCGGATCGGCGAGTACCGGATCACGCTCATCAACGCGGGAGACCAGTTCCGGCCGCAGCCGTCGATCTCGTTCCTGCTCGCCTTCGACCCGCGCGACGACGACGGGGACGCGTCGGCGACGAGGCGGCGGGTCACCGCGGTGTGGGACGCGCTGAGCGAAGGCGGCACGGAGCTCATCGCGCTCGGCGCGCATCCGTTCAGCCCCTGGTACGGCTGGATCGAGGACCGGTACGGGGTGAGCTGGCAGCCGATGATCGTCCCGCCGGAGGGCGAGCGGCGTCCGTTCGTCACCCCGCTGCTGACGTTCGGCGGCGCCGTGCAGAACCGCGCGCGCGAGGCGATGGATTTCTACACCGGCCTGCTCCCGGACTCCCGGATCCTCTCCGTCGTCCCCCACACCGAGCCGCGGGGCCCGGCCCGACCCGGCGACGTCCTCTTCGCACGGTTCCGGCTGGCGGGGCAGGATTTCGCGGCGATGGACTCCGGCACCTCGCGGACCGTGCCGTTCGACGGCGGTGTCTCCCTGGAGGTCCGCTGCGACGGGCAGGCGGAGATCGACCGGCTGTGGCGTGCGCTGTCGGCCGTGCCCGAGGCCGAGGCATGCGGATGGTGCACGGACCGGTTCGGGGTGAGCTGGCAGGTGGTCCCGTCCGACATCGGGGAGCTCCTGCAGCGCCCGGACGCGTTCGCGCACCTCATGTCGATGAAGAGGATCGTCATCGACGAGCTCTGACGTCGCGATGCCGGCTCCGTTCCCCTCCCTGAGCCGACCGGTTCTCAGCGATGGTCGCGGTCGTGGTGCTGACCGGAATCCTCGCCCGACGCGACCCGCTCGGCCTCCCGCGCCCGCAGCTCCACCCGGCGGATCTTGCCGGAGATCGTCTTCGGCAGCTCCGGCACGAACTCGATGATCCGCACCCACAGATGCGGGGAGAGGTGTGCGCGGGCGTGCGCGAAGATCGATCCCGCCGTGCGCACCGGATCCTCCGCGCCCGCCGCGGTCAGGCACACGTAGGCCTTCGGCACGGCCAGCCGGGTGGGATCGGGGCTCGGCACGACGGCCGCCTCCACGACGTCGTCGTGCTCGAGGAGCACGGACTCCAGCTCGAACGGCGACACCTTGTAGTCGGACGCCTTGAACACGTCGTCCGCCCGCCCGACGTAGGTGAGGTACCCCTCCTCGTCCCGGGTCGCGATGTCGCCGGTGTGGTGGAAGCCGCCCGCAGCCGCCGCGGCGGTGGCCTCGGGGTCCGCGTAGTACCCGGCCATGAGCCCCAGGGGCGCCGCGGACAGGTCGAGGGCGATCTCCCCCTCCCGCTCGGCGGGCTCGCCGGTGGCGGGATCCAGCAGCACCACGGGGTACCCCGGCAGCGGGCGCCCCATCGATCCGTCCTTCACCGGCTGGCCGGGGGAGTTCCCGACGCAGCAGGTCATCTCGGTCTGGCCGAAGCCGTCGCGGATCGTGCCGCCCCAGGCGGTGCGCACGCGGGTGATGACCTCCGGGTTCAGGGGCTCTCCCGCTCCGACCAGCTCGCGCGGCGGGCGGGTGAGCCGTGTGAGGTCGGCCTGGATGAGCATGCGCCACACCGTCGGCGGCGCGCAGAACGTGCTCACGTGGTGGGTGTCCATCACCCGCATGAGCGTGTCGGCGTCGAAGCGGTCGTAGTCGTAGACGAAGACGGTCGCCTCGGCGAGGAACGGGGAGTAGAAGCTCGACCAGGCGTGCTTGGCCCATCCGGGCGAGGAGATGTTCAGGTGCACGTCGTCCGGTCGCAGGCCCAGCCACCACATGGTCGACAGGTGACCGACGGGGTACGACACGTGCGTGTGCTGGACGAGCTTGGGCCGGTTGGTCGTGCCGGACGTGAAGTACAGCAGCGCCGTGTCGCCGGCCGGCGTCGGCGCGTCGGGCACGAACTCCGCCGCCGCGGCGTCGGCGGTCTCCGCGAACGCGAGCCAGCCGTCGGGGACGACCTCGCCCACGGCGATGCGGAGGACGTCCGGCCGGATCCCCGCCAGACGGTCGGCCAGCTCCCCCCGGGTGACGATCGCGCGAGCGCGTCCGTGCTCGGCGCGGTACGCGAGGTCCGCCGCGGACAGGAGCGTCGAGGTCGGGACGGCCACGGCGCCGATCTTGGTGAGGCCGAGCATGGTCTCCCACAGCTCGATGGTGTTCCCCAGCATCACGATCACGTGATCTCCGCGTCCGATGCCGGCCGTGCGCAGCCCGTTCGCGACCTGATCCGAGCGTTCGGACAGTTCGCCGTAGGTCCATGTGCGGGCGCGGAGATCGGCGGAGACGATCTGCACCGCGGGGCGGTCGGGCTTCTCGCCGGCGATGACGTCGAACCATTCGAGCGCGAAGTTGAACTCCGTGAGCTCGGGCCAGCGGAAGGCGGCGCGGGCGCCCTCGTAGTCGGTGGCGTGCGCGAACAGCAGATCGCGCGCCGCGCGGATCGCGGCGGTGGCGGCGGTGGCGGACCGGGTCATCTCAGCTCCTTCGGGGACGGCCCTTCCATCCTGGCCCTCGCGCCCCGGGGTGACGGCGTTTCGGGGCGCGTCGCGGGTGTTCGGGGTCCGTCCTCCTACCCCGATCCCCCGGATCACACCCCGAAACGCGGGCTCAGCGCGCGAGCTGATCGGCGAGGAAGGCCGTCTGGCGCTGCCACTGCACGCCCAGCCCGCCCTCGTGCTCGTTGAACGGGTACTCGACGATCTCGGAATGACCGCCCCAGTGGTTGTGCGCCGCGTAGACCGTGGACGGCGGGCACACCGGATCCATCAGCGCCGCGGAGAACAGGGAGGGCGCGGTGGCGCGGCGCGCGAAGTTCACGGCGTCGAAGTAGGACAACGTCTCGAACACCGTCGAGACGGCGCCGCGGTGGACGGACAGATACCGCACGATCTCGTCGTAGGGATCCCGATCGGTCAGCCCCACGGCGCGCTCGAAGTGCGAGAGGAACGGGACGTCCGGCATGGCGGCGACGAGCCCGGTGCACAGGCCGGCGGCGGCGATGGCGATGCCGCCGCCCTGGCTGATGCCGGTGACGGCGACACGGGCGGGATCCACGCGATCCAGTGTGCGGATCGCGTCCACGGCGAGTACCGCGTCGGTGAACACCCGCCGGTAGTAGTAGTCGCGCGGATCCTCGATGCCCCGCGTCACGAAGCCCGGGACGGACGGCCCGGTGCCGTGCGGATCCGGGGTGCTGCCGCCGGTGCCCGAACGGCTGCCCTGGCCACGGGTGTCCATGATGAGGTGCGCGTAGCCGGAGGCGGACCATCCCAGGCGCTCGTGGGGGAGGCCCCGACCGCCGTTGTACCCGATGAACTCGACGACCGCGGGCAGCGGCTCGACCGCGTCGGCGGGCAGGAGCAGCCAGGCGCACACCGGATCCCCGTCGAAGCCGGAGAAGGTCACGTCCCATGCCTCGACGACCTGCAGCGGCGAGTCCACCCGGCGAAGGCGCGGCGCGGACGCCTGGGCCCGGGCCTCGGTCAGGGTCTGGTCCCAGAAGTCGTCGAAGTCGGCGGGCTCGGCGACGTCGGGGCGATAGGCGCGCAGCTGCTCGGGCGGCAGGTCGAAACGGGGCATGTCGGATCCTTCGCGTGGGTGTGAGCGGCAGACTACCGGGCGGCGCGCCGCGGCTCCGGATGCATCGCGGCCGGATGAGCGGTGCGCCGGATGAGCGGTGCGCCGGAGCGGGCGGGGCGTCCGCGGGCCGCGGCGGGCGCCGCGGTCTAGGATTCCCCTGACCGGCGAGGACGCCGGATCGGGGGGTGGAACATGCGTGGGATCCGTGCGCTGGCGGTGCTCGCCGCCGTCGTCCTGCTGAGCGGCTGCGGGGTGCTGCCGACCCTGACCGGTCCCGAGCCGACGCCGTCGCCGCTCACGATCGAGCCGGTGCTCAACGACGACCGGGACGCCGACGCCGTCGCGCAGGCGATGGCGTCGCTGGATCCGTGCGCGCTCCTGGATCCGGCGCTGGTCGCCGGGCGGGAGCGGGAGCCGGAACTGCACCACTGCCGGATCCCGGGGGTGCTGAAGGTCGACACGTGGGCGTCCGCGCCGGCGTCGCAGCGGTTCTGGGAGGAGCGCGCGGACCTGGCCGGGGCCGCCGCCTACCGGAACACGGCGCTGTGGGAGTGGTGCGAGATCCGGCTCCCGGTCGACTTCGCGCACGCGATCGTGTTCGCCCAGGACCCGTCGCAGGGCGCCTACGACTGCGCCGAGCCGATCGCGTTCGCCGAGGCGGCGGTGAAGGCGCTGGGAGCGGATCCGTCCTCGCTGCGTCATGCCGATCCCCGCGACGGCCTCGTCGCCTGCGACGTCTTCGAACAGGTCGTCGGACCCGCCGCCGACGGCACCGTCCTCGCCCCGCGCAGCGGCCTGGACGAGGGCCTCGGCGACTGCGGGATCTGGAAGGACTCCGGCGGGGTCGGCTTCACGAGCGTCACGCCCGAGTCCGGACTCAACCTGCGCCGGAGCCCGGCCCTCGCGGATCTGCGCGCGAACTACGGGTGGGCGGAGTATCCGACCGAGACGCTCGCGGACCGGGAGGTCCTGATCTGGTACGCCGGGGGCGACGAGGACTGCCGGATCATGTGGGATGCGTGGGCGTCGCCGGCGGCGGCGGGGACCCGTCAGCCGGTCGTCGGCGCGACCGCGTCCGCGCGCACGTGCGACGAGGCCAGGGAGCTCGTCGCGGAGCTCGCCCCGGCTCTCGACCGCGCGAAGCCGGCCGATGCCGACCTCGACGGCCTGCTGTACGCGGCGGACGAGCCGGACACCGCGGCGACCGGCGTGTGCGTCGACGTCGAGCCCGGGTCGCCGTGTGCGGAGGCGGTCGAGACCACGGTGCCCGACGCCGCCGCGGAGGTCATCGCCTGGGGGGAGAGGGATCCGAACGTCCTCTGCACGGCGGCGTGGGACGCGGTGCGGGAGGCGCTGGGCGAGGAGCTGAGACCGGCCGTGGTCGCCGAGCGCGACGGAACGGACGACCCGGAGCCGATCTGCATGTTCGTGCGTCCTCGCCACGACCTGGTCGTGCGGATCCAAGCGACCGACGAGGAGCTCCGGTACGTGTTCGGGGACGGCGACGAGACGACGATCGCGGGCCGTGCGGCGACCGTCAAGAGCGAGGCGGAGTTCTCCCGGGCCGTGATCGCGGTGGGCGAGCCGGAGGAGCCCGGCGTCCTGCGCATCACCGTCACCGCGCTGCCGGACCGCGCCGACGGCCGCTGGGACACGGCGCCGGCCGACACGGCGCCGCTGGACGACTTCGAGGACGACGCCGCGGCGATCGCGGAGGCGGTGCTCGGCCCGGCGGGACGCTGAGGCGCGGGGCGCTCCCGCCGCCCGTCCAGCGCGCACGGAGGCGGCATTCAGGAACACTGATGCAGAATCGTTACCTTGTGCGCCCGGCCCGAGGGCGCCGGCCGCTTGCGAGCGGCGAGGAACACCCGAAGGATCGTCACGCCTCCCATGCCCGAGACCCTGTCGCCCACCCCTGCCCTCCGCCGGACCGAGACCGCGCGCCGCCGCGCGCACAGCCGCGCCCACCGCACCACGGCC
>NZ_BCRA01000129.1 GCF_001552355.1 Microbacterium resistens NBRC 103078 | reverse complement strand
CAGATCGCGGCGGACGAGTACGGCTGGGGCGGCGACCAGTTCCAGTGCCTGAGCTCCCTCTGGCAGAAGGAGTCGGGCTGGGACTACCAGGCCTACAACCCGTCGGGCGCGACCGGCATCCCCCAGTCGCTGCCGGGGGACAAGATGGCCAGCGCCGGTGACGACTGGGAGACCAACGCCGTCACCCAGATCCGCTGGGGCCTCGGCTACATCGAGAGCGTGTACGGCACCCCGTGCGCCGCGTGGGGCCACTCCCAGGCCACGAACTGGTACTGATGGAACCGGCCCGGGTCCCCGGGCCGCGGGGCGAGCGGAGCGGATCCGGCCCCGGAGAGGAACCGTCATGGCACTGGACCCGAACAGCTCTCTCGGCGACTGGCTCGGCCACCCGCGCGCGGGGGTGTACATCCGTGAGCTGCTGAGCGACGCGGGGGTTCCGGAGGACGCCCTCGGGCCCGTGCTCGGCATGCCCCTGCAGCAGCTCGTCGTCCTGAGCGACGGCGCCATCCCGCCCGCGCTCGTCGAGCACCTGACGTCGCTCGTCGCGGACGACGCCGAGGCCGGCACGACCGGGGGAGGCCCCGCCGACGGCGCCGGAGAGGACGAGGACGCGGGGCGGTCGCCGGCCTGAGCGCGGGCCGACCCGCCGCGATCCCCCGCGTAGACTGGGGAGGTCACCCCCGCAGAGGATCGATCCATGACCGCTTCCGCAAGCCCGACGTTCAGCGTGCGTCACGTGCAGCTCGTGCGCGCCCTTTTCGCGGCCGTCGCGGCGCTCATGATCACGTTCTCCCCGGACCACTCCGCCGCCGTCGGCCTCTCCGTCTTCAGCGGGTTCGCGCTGGCGACGGGGCTCGTCCTCGCACTGGCCGCCTGGCTCGTCGCCCGGCCGGGCTGGCGCTGGCCCTACGTCCTGCTCGCGGCGTTCTCCTTCCTCGCGGGCATGGCCGGCGGGATCCCGGCGTGGCGCTCCACGCCCCTCTTCTTCGTGCTGGTGATCGCCTGGGGCGCCCTCACCGGACTGGTCGAGCTGATCGCGGGGATCCGCGCGCGCAAGGCCGCGCAGCGCGGGGAGCCGGTGGTCGACGGCGCCCGGGACCACCTCCTCGTCGGGGTGCTCGGCCTGCTGCTGGCCGTGGCCCTCCTCCTGGTCCCGATGCAGTACGCGTGGACGTACTCGATCGAGGACGCCGGCGACTTCATCCTGACCGGGATCACCCTCGCGGTGGGGATCTTCGGAGCCTATGCGGCCATCGTGGCCGTGCTGCTCGGCATCGCCGGGTTCTCGCCGCGGCCCGCCACCGAGCACGGAGGAACTGCGTGACCGACGACAAGCCCACCCGCCGCGAGCTGCTGCGTCCCCTCCACCTGCTGGGGATCGCCCTGGGCTGCGGCGTCTTCGCCGCCGTCGTCACGCTCGTGTCCACCGGGGCGTTCACCACCCGGGTCATCGACGCCGTCGCGCGCGGCGCCTATGACGGGCTGACGCCGTGGGGGCTCGCCCTGGTGATCGGGGGCAGCGCCTTCATCGTCACGCTGCTGATCCTCGCCATGCTGATTCTCGCGGTCGACCCGGCACAGGTGACGAAGACCGTCGATCGCCCCGTGCTGCTCGACCCGCCCGCCGAGGGCGCCCCCGCCGAGGACGCCGCTGCGGAGGAGACGCCCGAGACGGGCGCCGACGAGTCGGCGGGTGCGGCGCAGCGTGAGGCTGCGACGGACGAGGACCCTCCCGCCGACCGCTGACCGTCGCGTCCGGGCGGGCGCGATTCGTCTCGTCGCCGCGCTGGGTCCCTTCCCGGTCGTTGAGCGAGCGCAGCGAGTCGAAACGCGCTGAGCCGCGCCCGTTCCCGGTCGTTGAGCGAGCGGAGCGAGTCGAAACGCGCCGAGCCGGGCACGACACCGGTAACGTCATCACGACGGCGTGCAGAACGGGGTATGACGTGAATCCGCTTGTTCCGGACCTCCTCGACGTCGTCCTCGCGACGGCGGCGACGATCATCGCGGTCTCCGCGTTCGCGGCCTTCCTGTCGTTGAGCTTCGCGAAGCGGGTGAGCGTGCGTCGCTTCCTTGTATGGGCGGCCGTCATCCTGTTCATCCCCGTCGCGGGGGCGGCCCTGTGGTTCGCGATCGGACGGCCTCAGCACAGGACGACGGCTGTCGCCGAGCCCTGATCTGACAGAGCGCTGGCCGTCGCGGAGTGGCGCGTTTCGTCTCGTCGCTGCGCTCCTCGCTCAACGACCGGTGGCTCTCCCGCCCCGGTCGTTGAGCGAGCGGAGCGAGACGAAACGCGCCGAGCCCCGCCCGCCGCCGTCAGCGCGCGAGATCCTCCGCGAGCCCGGTGTATCCGGCCGGGGTGAGCGCGAGCAGGCGCTGCTTGGCCTCCTCGCCGATCTCCAGCCCCTGCACGAACTCGGCGAGCTCCGCCGCGCCGACGCGGTGCCCGCGGGTGAGCTCCTTCAGCAGCGCGTACGGGTCGGCGATCGTGGAGCGACCGGCGACCACCTCGGCGCGGATGACGGTCTGGATCGCCTCGCCGAGCACCTCCCAGTTCGCGTCGAGGTCCGCGAGCAGCACGTCCCGCGCGAGCGAGATCTCGCCGAGGCCCCGGCGGAGATTGTCGAGAGCGAGCAGGGAGTGCCCGAACGCGACGCCGATGTTGCGCTGCGTCGTGGAGTCGGTGAGGTCGCGCTGGAGGCGCGAGGTCACGAGCGTCTGCGACAGGGACCCGAGCAGGGCGGCGGAGAGCTCCAGGTTCGCCTCCGCGTTCTCGAACCGGATCGGGTTGATTTTGTGCGGCATGGTCGACGAGCCGGTCGCGCCGGCCACCGGGATCTGGGCGAAGTACCCCAGGGAGATGTACGTCCAGACGTCGGTCGCGAGGTTGTGCAGGATCCCGCCGGCGTGCCGGAACCGGTCGTACAGCTCCACCTGCCAGTCGTGGGATTCGATCTGCGTGGTCAGGCCGTTGAAGCCGATGCCGAGGCCCTCGATGTAGGCGCGCGAGACGGCGGGCCAGTCGGTGTCCGGATCGGCGGCGAGATGCGCCGACCACGTGCCCGTGGCGCCGGAGAACTTCGCCAGGTACTCCGATCCGGCGATCTGCTCCGCGACCCGCTCCAGCCGCGCGGCGAACACCGCGAGCTCCTTGCCCATGGTGGTGGGGGTGGCGGGCTGGCCGTGCGTGCGCGAGAGCATCGCGGCGTCCGCGTGCTCGACGGCGAGCTCGCGCAGCGTGGCGATGACGGCGCGGAGCGCGGGCAGCCACACCTGCTCGACCGCCCGCTTGACGGTGAGCGCGTACGCCGTGGAGTTGATGTCCTCGCTCGTGCAGGCGAAGTGGGTGAGCTCGGCCACGGCGTCCAGCCCGAGGGCGGACAGACGGTCGCGCACGAGGTACTCGACGGCCTTGACGTCGTGCCGGGTCACGGCCTCCTTCTGGGCCAGCCAGGCGATCTCCTCGGCGTCGAACTCGCGGTAGAGGCCGCGCAGGCGATCCTTGTCGGCGTCCGCGAGCGGCGAGGTGCCGAACAGCGAGCGGTCGGTGAGCGCGATCAGCCACTCCACCTCGACCTCGACGCGCGCCCGGTTGAGCCCGGCCTCGGACAGGTAGTCGGCGAGCGGCGCGACGGCGGCGTGATAGCGACCGTCGAGGGGGCTCAGCGACGCGGACGGGTGGGCGGGCTGCGCAGTCAGGGGAGACCTCCTGATCGAGGCGTCCGGGGGATCCCTCGGAAAGCTCAGGGACCGAGGCGGACCCGGGACGCCGGTGGCCGGATGGCGGGTTCGAGCTGACGGAACAGGCCGCGGCTCGCGCTTTCGATCATACCGAGCACGCTGTCGAACATCGCGGCGTCGGCGTAGTACGGGTCGGGGACGTCGAGCACGCTCGCCTCACGGTCGAAGGACATCAGCAGCACCACCTTGCCCTCCTCCGACTCGTCGCGCGACCACTGCCGCAGGCTCCGTTCGTGGGTGCGGTCCAGTGCGACGACGAGGTCGCTGTCGGCGAAGGACTCGTAGGTGAACTGCTTGGCGCGATGGAGGGATCCGTCGTAGCCGCGACGCGCCAGGGCCGCGATGGTCCGTTCGTCGGCGCGTTCGCCGACGTGCCAGTCGCCGGTGCCGGCGCTGCGGGAGAGGATGCGGTCGCCCAGACCCTGCTTCTCCGCCAGATCGCGGAACACGACCTCCGCCATCGGCGACCGGCAGATGTTCCCCGTGCAGACGAAGACGACGCGGAACGGATCCGGCTCGGTCATGCGTCCATCATGCCGCACCCTCCCGTTCCTGCCGAGGGGCGAGGGCCGGTCGACCGCGAAGGAGCACTGTGAGCAGCGACTCGTCCTGCACCGATCAGAAAGACGCCGGGTTGTCCACCGATCCTGTGGACGCGGGCGTGCGCCGCCCTCCGGTCCCGGAGAGTGGAGCGCATGACGGCATGGACGGGCTCCTTAGCGGGGATCGAGGCGGAACGCGCGCTCGGTGAGGCGGCGGCGCTGCTGCGCGGCGTCCTCGAGGACGCGGAGTCGGCGGGTGGGGAGCTGCGCGGCCTCACCGCGGAGACGGCGTGGCACTCGGAGGGGATCTCCGCCCTGGGGGAGCGGGTGGCGACGTTGGCGGCGGACCTGTCCGACGCGACCGTGGCCGCACGGACGGCCGCGTCCGAGCTGGGGATCGGATGACGGCCGTTCGCGCACCGGCCGCGGGTGGGGCCGCGCGCCGGGCAGGGGTGGGGGCCGCGCGCCGGGCAGGCGTGGGGGGGCGCTGGGCAGAAGGGGCGGTCCGATGGGCACGCGGGCCGGACTGGGGACGACGCCCGCGTGGGGAGGAGGGCGGCTGGGGGACGCGGGCCGGACTGTGGGGGTCCGGCCCGCACGAGGGGGGAGGCCGAGGGCTGTCGGGTGTGCGACGGCGCCGGAGACGGGCAGGGACCAGGGGATCGATCGGGGAGGACGGACGGGTGGGGGACGAGCTGGACATCTCTCGCGGCGGGGCGCTCGCCGTGGACACGGAGCAGCTGAGGGGCGTCGGCCGGCGTCTGCGCGCGTTGGGGGAGCGGCTGGCGCGGGTGGCCGGGGAGCTGCGCCTCGTCCGCACGCTCGCCGACGGGGCGGGTACGGACGCGTCCGGGCTGGAGGGGCCGGCGCAGCGCATCGCCGGCGTCGGGGAGCTGCTGGTGCCCACGGCGCAGGGCGTCGAGCTCATGGCTGAGGCGTACGAGATCGTGGAGCTGCGTGCCCGGGCCGAGCTGCAGGCCGCCTCGGACCCGGGCGAGGCCGCGGCGTTGCGCCGGGATGCCGAGGTGCTCTCCGAACGCAATCCCGCCGCGGCCGCTGCTGCGGCGTCCCTCCTCGCTCAGGGGGAGCGGCGTCGGTTCGATGGCTTCGTCGACCAGACCTGGTGGGCGCAGCACCTGTCGCCCGCGGGCGCCCACCCGGCGCAGCTGGCCGCGGGACTGTGGCTCACGGGCGTCGGGATGGTCGGCAAGGGGGTGCGCCCCGCGGATCGGCCGCTGCACCCGTCGGACACCTCCGTCGCGATCGCTCCGACCAGGGTGCCGGGGCCGTCCGCGGCGCCTCGCGGGCTCGCCGACCTCACGGACCGGTTCCCGGCCACCCCCGGCGCGCAGGTGCGGGTCGAGACCTACACGATGCCCGGCGGCCGTCGGGAGTACATCGCCTATGTGGCGGGCACACAGCTGTCCGCCGACTCCCGGGAACCGTGGGGGATGGGCGCGAACCTGGACCTGTACCTGCACGACCGGGAGACCGCCTCGTACCAGGCGGTGGTCGACGCGCTCCGTGACGCAGGGGCCGGGGAAGGGGACGCCGTCGCGATCGTCGGGCACTCCCAAGGCGCGATGATCGGCGGCCTCGTGGCCCAGAGCGGCGAGTTCCCGGTGCACACGCTGGTCGGCTTCGGCTCCCCGATCGACCCGGTGCTTCCCGAGTCCACGACGAGTGTGATGGTCCGTCACACGGACGATCCGGTGTCCAGCCTCGCCCAGGGAGGCACCGTCGCGGGCACCGGGTCGTCGGACAGCGTCGTGGTCTCGAGGATCGGCGACCCGGCGCAGGGTCTGCAGGACGCGGTGCTGACGACCCATCACCTGTCGACGTACGCCGAGACCGCGGCGCTCGCCGACGCCGCCGGGGACCCGCGGCTGACGGCGCTCGGGGAGCGCCTCGCGGCACTGGACGAGGCGGTGGAGATCCTCGCGACCGACTACGTCGCGAGGATCGAGCCGCCGACGAGGGTGCTGGCCCCGGGCGACGACGCTCCGGCGGACGGTCGGTTCTGACCTCGACGAGTTCGCGGGAGCCGTCGTCCCGTTCGCGGGACCCGGCCCGCGGAGGGATCAGTCGCGGCGGCGGTCGCGCTGCGGGCGGAGGATCCCGGCGAAGACGGCGTTGATGATCGAGATGATCAGCGCCGCGACGACGCCCCACCAGAAGTTGCCGACGTTCAGACCCCAGCCGAACATCCCGGTGATGACGGCGGTCAGCCACAGCAGGAACCCGTTGATGATCAGCGAGATGAGCCCGAGGGTCAGGATGTACAGCGGGATCGCCACGATGCGGACGACGGTGCCGATGATCGTGTTGACCAGGGCGAAGATCAGCGCCACGACGAGAAGGGTCAGCACGAGTTGCAGCGTCTCCCCGGGGGCGAACGGGGTCACCGTCACCTGCAGGAAGGGCATGAGCGTCACCACCCAGATGGCGAACGCGTTCACGATGATGCGGATCAGGAATCGCATGCCCCGAGTCTGCCAGGCCCGCGTCCACTTCCACAGGCCCTTGCCCTCTCCTCTCCTCCCGATCGCCGAAACCCCCTCGCGCCGCCGAGACCCCCTTACAGACCCGCGTTTCAGAGGGGGTCTCGGCGGGAAAGGGGGGTTTCGGCGGCCTTTGGCCGGGGGAGGAGGCCGGGGGAGGAGGAGGCCGGAGGGAGAGGAGACCGGGAGAGGAGACCGGGCGAGGGAGAGGGGGAGGAGGGGACGGTTCTAGACTCGACAGGGTGAGCGAGCCCATCCTGCCCCGCATCCGGCCTGAGATCGCGGCGCTTCCGCCGTACCGCCAGGGCAAGCAGGCGTCCGCCGACGCGTTCAAGCTCTCCAGCAACGAGAACCCCTTCGATCCCCTCCCCCAGGTGCAGGCCGCCCTGGCGCGGGCCACACCCATGAACCGCTACCCGGACGCGACCGCCGGGGCCCTGCGCGCGCGGCTCGCCGAGCGGTACGGGGTCCAGTCCGATGCCGTGCACGTCGCCTCGGGGAGCGTCGCGATCCTGTACCAGTTCGTGCAGGCCGCGGCATCCGTGGGCGACGAGGTCGTCTACGCCTGGCGGTCGTTCGAGGCCTATCCGGGCATCCCGCTCATCGCCGGGGCGACGGGGATCCCCGTGCCTCTCGCCGAGGGCGGACGACACGACCTGGACGCGATGGCCGCGGCGATCACGGACCGCACGCGGGTCGTGCTCGTCTGCACGCCGAACAACCCGACCGGCCCGATCGTCACGAGCGCCGAGTTCGCCGCCTTCCTCGACGCGGTGCCTCGCGACGTTCTCGTCCTGCTCGACGAGGCCTACGCGGAGTTCGTCACCGCGCCCGACGCCGTGGACGGTCTCGCCGAACGCGTCTTCGAGACCCACCCCAACGTCGTGGTCCTCCGCACCTTCTCCAAGGCGTACGGGCTGGCCGGGCTGCGCGTCGGGTACGCGATCGGCGATCCGCGCGTCCTCGACGCGGCCCGCAGCACCGCCGTGCCGCTGTCGGTGACCGCCGCCGCCGAGGTCGCCGCCATCGCGAGCCTGGACGCCGAGGACGAGCTACGCGTGCGCGTCGCCGAGCTCGTCGCCCGACGCACGACGCTCGCGGAGGGGCTCCGGGCCCAGGGCTGGGCGGTGCCCGACGCACAGGGCAACTTCGTCTGGCTCCCGACCGGGGATGAGACGACGGCCGCCGCGGAGGCCTTCGCCGAGGCCGGGATCGTCGTGCGCGCGTTCGCCGGAGACGGCATCCGGATCTCGGTCGGCGAGGAGGAGTCGCTGCCGCGCATCCTCGACACCGCCGCCGCGCTGCGCCACTGACCGCCTCCGGTCGGTGACGAGACCCCCTCGCAACGCCGAAACCCCCTTGCAGGTGCGCATCTCAGAGGGGGTGTGGATGGCGTGAGGGGGTCTCGGCGGCCTGGCGGCGCGGGCGGGGAGGGCGCTGGGCTCGCCCCGGCAGGGGAGGCGTCGGCAGACGGACGGACGGCATATCCCGCGGGCGGCATGAATCGGTGGAGAAGGTCCTACGGATCCGGAGAACCGTTGTGCGGACTCTCCACGCCCGAGCCGTGAGGCTCGGTTAGCGTAGAACCGTGACCGCCGCTGACCCCGCTCTGATCCGCGTCCTGGACGCCGACGGAGCCTTCGCACCGAGTCCCGCCGCCGAAGAGTTCCTCCCGCTGATCGACGCCCTCACCGACGCCGAGCTCGAGCAGTTCTACCGCGACATGGTCGTCATCCGCGCGATCGACACCCAGGCCACGAACCTGCAGCGGCAGGGACAGCTGGCGCTGTGGCCGCCGAGCCGCGGCCAGGAGGCCGCGCAGGTCGGCTCCGCCCGTGCCGCGCGCCCGCAGGACACCCTCTTCCCCTCCTACCGCGAGCACGTCGTGGCGCGGATCCGGGGTGTCGACCCGGTCGACATCATCCGGCTCATGCGCGGCGTCTCGCACGGCGGGTGGAACCCGACGGATCCGAAGAACGGCAACACCCGGCTCTACACGCTGGTCCTCGGCTCGCAGGTGCTGCACGCCACGGGGTTCGCCATGGGCCTGGTGTTCGACGGGAAGTGCGGAACCGGCGACCCCGATCGCGACGAGGCCGTCATGGTCTATTACGGCGACGGGGCCTCCAGCCAGGGCGACGTGCACGAGGCGATGGTCTTCGCCGCGAGCTACCGGACCCCTGAGGTCTTCTTCCTGCAGAACAACCACTGGGCCATCTCCGTGCCGGTCACGACCCAGTCGCCGGTCCCGCTGGTCCAGCGAGGGCCGGGCTACGGGATGCCCAGCATGCGCGTGGACGGCAACGACGTCCTCGCCAGCTACGCCGTCACCCGGCACGCGCTGGAGGGCGCCCGCTCCGGCGGCGGACCCCGCGCGATCGAGGCCGTGACCTACCGGATGGGCGCGCACACGACCAGCGACGACCCGACCAAGTACCGCGGCGACGCGGAGGAGGCCGAGTGGGCCCGGCGGGATCCGATCACCCGGATGCGGGCGTACCTGGAGTCCCGCGGCGCCGCGTCCGCGCTCTTCGAGGACGCGGAGGCGGAGGCGGCGTCCGCCGCGGAGGATCTGCGCGCGCGCACCGTCGCCCTCCCGCCCCCCGACCCGGCGATGGTGTTCGAGCACATCTACAGCGAGCCGCACCCGCTGGTGGAGGAGCAGCGCGCCTGGCGCGCACAGTACGAGGCGTCCTTCGACGCCGACGCAGCCACGGAAGGGGGCCGGGCATGACCATCGAGACGATGCCGTTCAGCAAGGCCCTCAACGCCGGGATGCGCAAGGCCATGGAGGACGACCCGCGCGTCCTCCTCATGGGCGAGGACATCGGCCGCCTCGGAGGAGTCTTCCGCGTCACCGAGCACCTCCAGCGGGACTTCGGCGAACAGCGCGTGCTGGACACCCCCCTGGCCGAGTCGGGCATCGTCGGCACCGCGATCGGCCTCGCCATGGCCGGCTTCCGCCCGGTGTGCGAGATCCAGTTCGACGGGTTCGTCTTCCCCGCCTTCGACCAGATCACCTCGCAGCTCGCCAAGCTCACCTACCGCCACGAGGGCGCGATCTCGATGCCGATCGTGATCCGGATCCCCTACGGCGGGCACATCGGAGCGGTCGAGCACCATCAGGAGAGCCCCGAGGCGTACTTCACGCACACGCCCGGGCTGCGGGTCGTGTCGCCGTCCACGGCGAACGACGCCTACTGGATGATCCAGGAGGCGATCCGCTCGAACGACCCCGTGATCTTCATGGAGCCCAAGAGCCGCTACTGGCCCAAGGGCGAGGTGGAGCTGGAGGCCTCGGCACTGCCGCTGCACGCGTCGCGCATCGTCCGCCGCGGCACCGACGTCACCCTCGTCGGGCACGGCGCCATGGTCACCACCCTCCTCCAGGCGGCCGCGCTCGCCGAGGCGGAGGGCACGAGCTGCGAGGTCGTGGACCTGCGCTCGCTCTCGCCCGTGGACTACGGGCCCATCCTGGACTCGGTGCGATCCACCGGGCGGATGGTCTACGCGCAGGAGGCGCCCGGGTTCACCAGCCTGGGCAGCGAGATCGCCGCGACGGTGATGGAGCGCGCCTTCTACGCCCTCGAGGCGCCGGTGCTGCGGGTGTCCGGGTACGACACCCCGTTCCCCCCGGCCAAGCTCGAGGGGGAGTACCTGCCGGATGCCGACCGCATCCTCGAGGCCGTCGACCGGTCCCTCGCCTACTGAGGCCGGTGCTCCCGCCCGCTCGACGACCGGGACGAGCCGCTCGCGCACCGACCGGAATGAGTAAGGATCAATCATGAGCACCCAGACCTTCACCCTGCCGGACGTCGGCGAGGGCCTCACCGAGGCGGAGATCGTGTCGTGGCGCGTGGCGCCCGGGGACACGGTGGCCGTCAACGACGTCATCTGCGAGATCGAGACCGCCAAGTCGCTCGTCGAGCTGCCGTCGCCGCACGCCGGCACCGTCGGCGAGCTCCTCGCGGAGGAGGGCGCGACGATCGACGTCGGCACGCCGATCATCACCTTCGTGCAGGACGACGGATCCGCGCCCGCGCCCGTCGCCGAGCCCTCGGCCCCTGCCGCGGACGAGGGCTCGGGGTCGGTGCTCGTCGGCTACGGCTCCGGCTCCGGCGCGTCCTCGCGACGGCGTCGCCCGGCCGCCCGCCCCGTCCGCAGCTCCGTGGGCGTGATCGCGAAGCCGCCGATCCGCAAGCTCGCCCGCGACCTCGGCGTGGACCTGGCCGCCGTCACCCCGACCGGGCCGGACGGGGAGGTCACCCGTGAGGACGTGATGACGCAGGCGCAGCAGGCGTCGGTGTTCCGCAACATCCGTACGCCCGAGTGGGGCGACGTGCGCGAGGAGACCGTGCCCGCCCCCGCCCC
>NZ_BCRA01000128.1 GCF_001552355.1 Microbacterium resistens NBRC 103078 | reverse complement strand
CCGGCGGGTGCCGCCCCGGAGCGCTCCGAGTCGGCGCCCGACGAGCGGACCGAGTCGATCCCGGTGAAGGGCGTGCGCAAGGCCAGCGCCAATGCGATGGTGCAGAGCGCGTACACCGCCCCGCACGTGACGGTGTGGAAGGAGGTGGACGCCTCCCGCACGATGGAGCTCGTCAAGCGCCTCAAGGCGTCGCCGGACTTCGCCGACGTCAAGGTCTCGCCGCTGCTGATCATGGCGCGCGCCGTGATCTGGGCGGTGCGTCGCACGCCCATGGTCAATGCCGCCTGGGTCCAGGGCGAGAACGGTGCGGACATCCTGGTCCGCCACTACGTGAACCTGGGCATCGCCGCCGCCACTCCGCGGGGACTGATCGTCCCGAACATCAAGGACGCCCAGAACCTCGGCATGCGCGACCTGGCCCGTGCGCTGAACCGTCTCACCCTCACGGCCCGCGAGGGCAAGTCGACCCCCGCCGACCAGCAGGGCGGGACGATCACGATCACGAACATCGGGGTCTTCGGGATGGACGCCGGCACCCCGATCATCAACCCGGGCGAGTCCGGGATCGTCGCGATGGGGACGATCAGCCAGAAGCCGTGGGTGGTGGACGGCGAGGTGCGCCCGCGCTGGGTGACGACGGTGGCCGGCTCGTTCGACCACCGCGTGATCGACGGCGACGAGATGAGCCGCTTCATCGCCGACGTCGCCGCGGTGCTGGAGGAGCCCGCCCTCCTCGTCGACTGACCCCCGCCCCGTCCGCGCGGCGTCCCCGCCCGCCCGCGCGCGCCGGCGCCG
>NZ_BCRA01000127.1 GCF_001552355.1 Microbacterium resistens NBRC 103078 | reverse complement strand
ACCTAGGCGGTCGGGGACTCCGGGCTCGCCGCTCCGGGCGCCGCCGGAGCGACCGGAGGCGCAGGCGGCACGGCCGGGACAGCCTGGTCCGGCAGGGCCCGCGGGACCGCTGCTGTCGGGTCCGTCGTCTCCACGGGCTCGACGACGACCGCCGTCCCGTACGCACAGACCTCGCTGAACCCGCCGATGGAGTCGGTGTCGAAGCGCATGGCGACGATCGCGTTCGCTCCGCGTTGCACCGCCTCCGCCCACATCCGGTTCATCACTTCGTACCGGCTCTCGTACATCACCTTCGTGAACTCGGGGATCTCCCCTCCGGCCAGCGATCGGAACCCGGCCGTGAAACCCTGCCCGAAGTTCGTCGACCGCACCGTGAGACCCATGACCTCGCCGAGCACTCGGGTGATCCGATAGCCGGGGACATCGTTCGTCGTGACCATGAACATGCGCACATCCTGGCACGCGGCTCCGGGCGTTTCGACTCGCTGCGCTCGCTCAACGACCGAAGAGGGAGACGGCCCCAGGACCACGTTTCGACTCGCGGAGACCCGCACTGAGCGAGCGCAGCGAGTCGAAGTGTCGCTCGACGACCGGGGAGGGGGCGTCACGGTTCGTCACGAACGCCGCGGGAATACCGACGGCTGCATACCGTTGACCCACACGGTGCATCCGCGCCCGCACACACGACCCCGGAGTCCTCATGTCCACCACCGCCGTGCGCCGTCCGAAGGCGCCCGACACCCGCGGACCCGTCCGCAAGCTGCTGACCTCCTTCGGCTTCCAGATCGTCGCCGCACTCGTCCTCGGCATCGGCGTCGGCCTGCTCGGCGTCCAGCTCGGCGCCTCGCCGGAGAACCCCACGGCGCTCTCCGACACGCTGAGCAAGATCGGCAGCTCCTACGTCACGATCCTGCGCGCCGCCGTGGTCCCGCTCATCTTCACCGCGATCGTCGCCAGCATCTCCAACCTCCGCCGCGTGCAGAACGCCGCCCGCCTCGCCGGGCAGACGCTGCTGTGGTTCGCGATCACCGCGTTCATCGCCGTGGTGATCGGCATCGGGCTCGGCCTCGTGCTGCAGCCGGGCAACCGCGCGGGCGAGGGCCTCGAGACCGGCGAGCCCTACACCGTCGGCACGTGGTGGAACTTCCTGCTCGGGCTCATCCCGCAGAACTTCCTCGGCCTGTCCGTGAGCACCTCCGAGAACGACGGCGTGCTCGCCTCCTCGGTCAACTTCAACATCCTCCAGATCATCGTCGTGGCCGTGGTCGTCGGCATCGCCGCACTGAAGGCGGGCAAGAAGGCCGAGCCGTTCCTCGCGTTCACCGAGTCGCTGCTGAAGGTCATCCAGCGGGTGCTGTGGTGGATCATCCGCCTCGCGCCGATCGGCACCTTCGGGCTCATCGGATCCGCCGTGATCCAGTACGGCTGGGGCAAGCTCACGTCCCTCGCCTGGTTCGCCGGCGCGATCTACATCGGGCTCGCGCTCGTGCTCTTCGTCGTCTACCCGATCCTGGTGAAGACCCACGGCCTGTCGATCAAGCAGTACTTCTCCGGCGTCTGGCCGGCGGTGCAGCTCGCCTTCGTCAGCCGCTCGTCGATCGGCACGCTGCCCCTCACCGAGCGCGTCACCGAGCGCAACCTCGGCGTTCCCCGCGCGTACGCCTCCTTCGCGGTGCCGCTCGGCGCGACCACCAAGATGGACGGCTGCGCCGCGATCTACCCGGCCATCGCCGCGATTTTCGTCGCGCAGTTCTTCGGCATCGAGCTGAACCTCGTGCAGTACCTGCTGATCGTCATCGTCTCCGTGGTCGGCTCCGCCGCGACCGCCGGCACCACCGGCGCCGTGGTCATGCTCACGCTGACCCTCTCCACCCTGGGTCTGCCGCTGGAGGGCGTGGGCCTGCTGCTGGCGATCGACCCGATCCTCGACATGGGACGCACCGCGGTGAACGTCGCCGGCCAGGCGCTCGTGCCGGCGATCGTCGCCAAGCGCGAGGGGATCCTCGACGAGGAGCTGTACAACGCCCCGCGTCGCGGCCTGCCCTTCGCCGAGGAGGACGACGCCGACGAGACGCCCGCCGACACCGAGGCGGACGCGGCGGCCGCGGGCTCCCGGGACGACGCCGCCGATACGGACGCCGTCGCCGCGCGCTGACGCGCACCGCAGAGGATCCTGCCGTCACCGGTTCCCCGGGGCGGCAGGATCCTCTGCGTGGGGACGCCAGGGCGCCGGTCGCCGGAGCGCGTCCCGGTGACGAGCGGGCCCGGGTGACGGGCACCGGCGCGGGTCCTCAGCGGTCGCGGCGGGCGTCCGCGCGGGTGTCCAAGGCGAGCTCCTCGGCGTCCATCGCGACGATCAGCTCCCGCATGACCTCCTCGTTCAGCTCCCCGGCGTCCCGCTCCTGGAGCAGCACATCGCGGCGCACCTCGATCCACCCCTTGGACAGGGACATGAGGTCCGCCTTCGACGGCATCGGGACGCGCTCCTCGGCCTGCGCCCTCTCGGTGTCCTTGCCGATCCGGATCATCCGGCGCGCGAACTGATCGAAGCGCTCCGTCGACTCGGGCCCGTACTTCTCCTCCCAGAGCGTCCGCTGTCGCGCGAGGTAGTCCGCGCCCGCCTCGCGCGTGCGGCTGAGCACCTGGTCGATCTGCCGTGCGTCCTCGGCGGCCTCGTCGTCGTCCGCGATCCGCATCCATCGGATGAGCGGCGGCAGCGTCAGCCCCTGCAGCAGGAGCGTTCCCACCGTCACGACGAAGGCGACCACGACGATCGCGTGCGCGGCGGCCTCGTCCAGACCGGCGAGATCGGCGGCGGCGAGCGCCGTCGCCAGCGTCACGACCCCGCGCATCCCCGCCCACGACACCACGACGTTGTCGCGGGCCGACAGCTGCGGCTCGACCATCCGCCGGCGCAGCTGCTCGGCCGTCATCGGCCGGCCGCGACGCCCCGAACGGCGATGCGCCTCCTCCGCGCGCTGCTCCCACTGCTGCATCCGCCCCTGGGCGACCTGGCGCTCCCACCTCCGCATACGGAACCCCTGCCACATCTGGCCCCACGCCGAGGCGGGGAAGACGAAGGCCGGTCGGACCAGGAGCACGACGAGGAGCACGACCCCCGACAGCGCGAGGACCGACCCGACGTCGCCCTCGTCGAGCTCGCTGATCACCCGCGGCAGCTGGAGACCGATGTACGCGAAGACGAACGACTCCAGGAGGAAGTCGGCCGAGAGCCAGATCGGCGTCTCCTGCTGCCGCGTCGCGTAGCTCGTCCGAGGCGCGTTGAACCCCACGACCAGGCCCATCGCCACCACGCCGAGGACGCCGGATCCGCCCAGGTGCTCCGTGATGGCGTAGATCCCGAACGGCGCGAGCAGGCCGAAGGTGCCGTTGACGACCGGATCCGAGATCCGCATCCGCAGCACGTGCAGGCCGGATCCGGCGAGGACGCCGATCCCGACGCCGACGACCACCGCGACGACGAACTGCCACACGCCGTCCCACACGGTCAGCGTCGCGCCCGCGACGATCGCGGCGAACACGCGGTACAGGGTGAGCGAGGTGGCGTCGTTGATGAGGCTCTCCCCCGACAGCACGGTCATGATGCGTCGCGGCAGCCCCAGCTTGCGGCCGATCGCGGCCGCCGAGACGGCATCCGGCGGAGCCACGATCGCCCCGAGCAGGAGCGCGCCGGGGAGCGTCAGGGACGGCATCAGCAGCCAGGCCACCAGTCCGACGGCCGCCGCGGTGACGACGACGAGCCCCACTCCGAGCCGCCGGATCTGGGGCATGCTGCGGCGGAAGCTCACGAACGACACGTCCAGCGCCGCGGAGTACAGCAGCGGCGGCAGCACGAGGTTCAGCAGGATGTGCCCGTCGATGGAGAGATTCGGCACCGCGGGGATGAACGCGACGGCGAGCGCGACCGTCGTGACCAGCAGGGGCGCCGGCCAGCCGCGCCACCGTGCGATGGCCGCGACGAGCACGGAACCGACGAGGACGTAGAAGATCTCGGCATCCATGCGGCAAGGGTAACGGTGCAACCGCCCGCGGCTCCCGACGGCCCACGGCTCCGACCGACGGGAATGCGTCCGCGCGTGCACCGGTTGCCCCTGAGGATGAGTACCGCGTCCCCCGTCCTGTCCGTCCTCGATCTCGTCCCCGTGCGCACCGGCCAGACCAGTGCGCAGGCGATGGCGTCGTCGCTCGCCCTCGCCCAGCGCGCCGACGAGCTCGGCTTCCGGCGCTACTGGTTCGCCGAGCACCACAACATGCCGGCCGTCGCCTCCACGACGCCGCCGGTGCTGATCGCGGCGGCGGCGACGCGCACCCGGCGCATCCGCGTCGGCTCCGGCGGGGTGATGCTCCCCAACCACGCCCCGCTCATCGTGGCCGAGCAGTTCGCCGCCCTCGAGGCCCTGGCACCGGGACGCATCGATCTCGGGATCGGCCGGGCGCCGGGCAGCGACCCCGTCATCACGCAGCTCCTTCGGGCCTCCGGCACGGCCGGCGACGTGGAGCGCTTCCCCTCCCACGTGCAGGACATCGCGCTCATGCTGCAGGCGGCCGGCGCCACGGTCCAGTTCACCAGCGGCGGCGAGTACCAGGTCCATTCCACGCCCGCCGCCGAGGGAGCCCCGGAGATCTGGCTCCTGGGATCCAGCGACTACTCGGCGCAGCTGGCCGCGTCCCTCGGCCTGCCGTACGTCTTCGCGAACCACTTCTCCGGCACCGGCCTCGACCGCGCCCTGTCCCTCTACCGGTCGGCGTACCGTCCGAGCGAGGCGCACCCGGAGCCGCGCACCTTCCTCACCGCCAACGTCGTCGCGGCCCCCACGGCAGAAGAGGCGGAGGCGCGCGCCCTGCCGCAGCTGCGGATGATGGCCCGGCTCCGGCTGAACCGCCCGCTCGTCCCGCTGGAGACCGTCGAGGAGGCCCGTGCCGCCCTCGCTGCGGCACCAGACCCGCAGGAGGAGCAGATCCACGCCGCCGCCAAGGCGAACTGGTTCGTCGGGGACGCCGCGTCCGTGCGCGACGAGCTGGCGGCGTTCGCCGAGCAGCACGGCGTCGACGAGATCATGCTCTCCCCGGTCGCCGGATCGTTCGCGGAGGAGCCCCTCGACGAGACCCGCGGCCGCGTTCAGACCCTGGAGCTGCTCGCCGGCTGACCCGCCCGCCCGGCACCGCCGGTCAGCGGCCGAAGCCGCCGGTGGGCCCCAGGCCCCCGAGGTCGCCGATCCGACGGAGGGTGTCGATCACCTGACGCGCACCGGCGTCGTCCATTCCGACCTCGGCGCGCAGACGCGCCACAGCTTCCTCCTCGCGTCCTCGGCGGACCAGCCCGAGAAGCTCGTCGACGACCTGCGGCGAGACGGATCGGGAGGACGAGACGGACCCGTCGGGGGAAGCGCCGCCGTGCGAGGCGGACCAGCTGATCGTCGTGGACGAGGAGCTCGTGAACGCCGCGGGTCCGTCCAGCGCGGCGGCAGCGGATCCGCCGCTCAGGAAGCCGGCGGCGTCCGCCTTCGCGAGCCCGTCCACCACCCGTTC
>NZ_BCRA01000126.1 GCF_001552355.1 Microbacterium resistens NBRC 103078 | reverse complement strand
GAGCCCGTCCACCACCCGTTCGGCCCAGTCGCGGTCGCGACCGGTCGCGGCGCGCAACGCGGCGACGGCGTCGTCCCGGCGACCGGCGGCCACCAGCTCCACCACCTCGCGCGGGAGCTCCGCGTCTCCGGCGGCCGCATCCACAGGTCTGCCCGGGGCACCGGGTGTCGGGAAGGGCGGCAGCAGCCCCGCCGGGGCGGGCGGGATCGGCGCGGGGCAGGGCGGGACCGGTCCGGGCGCGACCGGGCTCCCGTGGCGGGTGGAAGCCGCGGTGCCGGACGGCGAGGAGGTCGGATTCAGGACGGCCCCGGAGGGCAGGACCGTGCCGATGCCCGGCGGGTCGCTCCGCCGGGTCCGACGCCGCGCCGCCACGAGGCCGACGATCGCGACCGCCGCCACCACGACGATGCCGATCATCAGCGCGCCCGAGACCATGGACCGCCTCCCGATTCCGACCGGACTCTACTGCTCGGGCTCGCCGGAGACGAGGCTGCGCAGCCAGTCGCGGGCCTCGACGAAGACCTCGTCCGCGTACCTCTCCGGGTACTGCACGATCCGGCGGTCGGCGCGCGGGTACGAGCCGAGGTAGACCACGCGCGGGCTGAACCGGCGGATGCCGAGGACGGCGTCCGCCATCCGCTCGTCATGGATGTGCCCGTCGGCGTCCAGGACGAAGCGGTAGCGCCCGAGCTCGTCGCCGATGGGTCGGGACTGCAGCAGCGACAGGTTGATCCCGCGTGTGGAGAACTGCTCCAGCAGCTCCAGCAGAGCGCCCGGGTGGTCCTCGGGGAGCTCGACGATGAGGGAGGTCTTGTCCGCACCGGTGGGAGGGGCCGGAGCCGTGGTGCGCGTGACGAGGACGAACCGCGTCACGGCGTTCTCGTTGTCGCCGATCCCGTCCGCCAGCAGCTCCAGGTCATGGTGCCGCACGATCCCCGGCGCGGCGATGGCGGCATCGGCGGGGAGCGTGCCGTCCAGGATCCCGAGGGCGGAGGCGACGTTGCTCGCCGCAGGGACGTGCGAGTGGGCGGGAAGGTGCGCGCCCAGCCAGCCGTGGCACTGCGCGTACGCGACCGGGTGAGCGGCGATCACCCGCACGTCCTCCATCCGGGTCCCGGGCGGGGCGACGAGGACGAAGTCGACCTTGACCAGGTACTCGCCCACGATCCGGAGCCCCGGGAGGGTCGCGAGCGCGTCCAGCGTGGTGGTCACCCCGCCCTCGACGGAGTTCTCGATCGCGATCATGGCCGCGTCGCTGCGTCCTTCCAGCACGTCGGCGAGGGCCTCGCCCACGTTGTGCACCGGGCGCCATTCGTGGCCGCGGGCCTCGGGGACCTGCTCGAGCGCCGCCTCGGTGAACGTGCCGGCCGGCCCCAGGTAGCTGTACGTACGGCGTGCGGTCTCGGCTTCGGTCACGGCGTTCAGCCTAGCCCCGCCCCGCACACGCCGAGTGGTCAGTTTCTGTGGGTTCCGGCGCCGCGAACCCACAGAAAGTGACCACTCGGGAGATGACGTGCGAGTGCGCTTCGGGGTGCAGTCAAAGGAAGCACGCGGCAGACTGGTCCCATGACGAGCCGAGCCGGCCTCCCCGCGGAGGAAAGTGACCTCATCGACGTCGACGAGCTGATCGCCGCCTACTACGACCGCGTCCCCGATCCTGAGGTCCCCGGCGAGCGCGTCGTCTTCGGCACGAGCGGACACCGCGGGTCGTCCCTGTCGAACAGCTTCAACGAGCGCCACATCCTCGCCACGACGCAGGCCATCGTCGACTACCGCCGCGCGCAGGGCATCCAGGGCCCGCTGTTCCTCGGCCGGGACACCCACGCCCTGTCCCGGCCCGCGGAGCGCAGTGCGATCGAGGTGCTCGTCGCGAACGGCGTGGACGTGCGGGTGGACTCCCGCGACTCCTGGGTCCCCACCCCCGCGCTCAGCCACGCGATCCTCACCCACAACCGCGGGCTCGCGGCGGACGAGGCGGGCCGTGCGGACGGCATCGTCGTGACCCCGTCCCACAACCCGCCGCGCGACGGCGGCTTCAAGTACAACCCGCCGCACGGCGGCCCGGCCGACACGGACGCGACCGGCTGGATCGCCGAGCGCGCCAACGCCCTCATCGCCGCCGGCCTCGACGGCGTGCAGCGCGTGCGCTTCGCCGACATCGACCCGTCGACGATCGGCACGTACGACTTCCGCGACGCCTACGTACGCGACCTGCCCTCGATCATCGACGTGGATGCGATCAAGCGCGCCGGAGTCCGGATCGGCGCCGATCCCCTGGGCGGCGCGTCCGTCGACTACTGGGCGCTGATCGGCGAGCTGTTCGGCCTGGAGCTGACGGTCGTGAACCCGGAGGTGGACCCGACCTGGCGCTTCATGACGCTCGACTGGGACGAGAAGATCCGGATGGATCCGTCCTCGCCGTCCGCCATGGCCTCCCTCGTCGCCAAGAAGGGCGACTACGACGTGCTCACCGGCAACGACGCGGACGCCGACCGGCACGGGATCGTCACCCCGGATGCGGGCCTGATGAACCCGAACCACTACCTCGCCGTGGCGATCGACTACCTGTTCGCGCACCGGCCGGGCTGGCGGGCCGACGCCGCGATCGGCAAGACACTGGTGTCGTCGATGATCATCGACAAGGTCGCCGCCGCGCTCGATCGGCCGCTGCTGGAGGTGCCGGTCGGGTTCAAGTGGTTCGTCCCCGGTCTGCTCGACGGCTCGGTCGCGTTCGGCGGGGAGGAGTCCGCGGGGGCCTCGTTCCTGCGCATGGACGGGACGCCCTGGTCGACCGACAAGGACGGGATCCTGCTGTGCCTTCTCGCCGCGGAGATCATCGCCGTCACGGGGAAGACCCCCTCGCAGCGGTACGCGGAGCTGGAGGCCGAGTTCGGCGCCTCCGCGTATCAGCGCGTGGACGCCCCCGCGACGCCGGAGCAGAAGGCCGCGCTCGGGGGGCTCTCGCCGGAGGCCGTCACCGCGACGGAGCTCGCGGGCGAGCCGATCGTCGCGCGCCTCACCCACGCCCCCGGGAACGGTGCAGCGATCGGAGGCCTCAAGGTGCAGACCGAGCACGCGTGGTTCGCGGCACGGCCGTCCGGCACGGAGGACGTGTACAAGCTGTACGCCGAGTCGCTGCGGGGTCCGGAGCACCTGGCGCAGGTCCAGGCCGAGGCCCGCGCCGTCGTCGCCGGAGTCCTCGGCGCCTGATCCCGACGCACGCCGCGGTTCGGGGCACGTTTTCGGGCTGAACGGACCCGGATCGGACCCCGAAGCCCCGGGGTGCACCCCAAACCCGCGGAAACGCGAGAGAGCCGGGCTCAGTCGCCGCCGGGAGAACCCAGGAGCTCGCGCACACGGCTGGAAACACGGTGGAACTCGGGCGTCTCCAGCACCTCGGCGTACCCCCGCTGCGGCGGAAGGGCGACGCGGTGCTCCTCGAGGATTCGCCCGGGACGCGGGCTCATCACGATCACCCGGCTGGCCAGATAGACCGCCTCGGGGACGGAGTGGGTGACGAGCAGCACCGTGGTGCCGGTCGCCGCCCAGATCCGGTTGAGCTCGACGTTCATCCGCTCCCGGGTGAGCGCGTCCAGGGCGCCGAACGGCTCGTCCATGAGGAGCACACCGGGCTCGTGCAGCAGCGCCCGGCACAGCGACACGCGCTGCTGCATCCCGCCGGACAGCTCGTGCGGGAGCGCCTTCTCGAAGCCGGTCAGCCCGGTCATCTCGATGAGCTCGTCCGCCCGCTCCTGGGCCTTGCGCATGTCCATCCCGCGCATCTCGGCCTGGAGCAGGATGTTGCCCCGGACGCTGCGCCATTCCAGCAGCGCCGCCCGCTGGAAGACGAAGCCGATGTCCTGACGCGGACCGGTCACCGCCTCGCCCCGGAGCCGGATGCTGCCGCCGCTCGGCCGGGTGAGACCCGCGACCGCCTTCAGCAGCGTCGACTTCCCGCAGCCGGACGGACCGGCGATCGTGAGGAACTCACCCGCCTGCACCGTCAAGTCCACGTCCTCCAGCGCCGTCACCCGGCCCCGCTTGGAGGCGAACGTGATGGCCAGGTCGCTGATCTCCAGCGCGGTCCCCGTGGGCGCGTTCGTCATGGGCGTGCTCTCCTGATCCTGCTCCGGCAGACCGCGGCGTCCAGTCGCCGCGAGCCCCGAGTCCTGCATGGTCGGCATCGGGTCCTCGTCACTTCCCGGGCGCGAACGAGCCGTCGTAGTAGGTCTCGATCGTGCCGTCGCCGGAGATGAGTCCCGCCTTGGCGAGCACGTCGAGCGTGGCCTGCCAGTCCTCCTCGGCGTTCACGCCGGGAGCCTCGCCCTCGGTGGCGGACGTGGTGAGGAGCTTGATCGTCTCCTGCCACTGGTCGAGCAGGACATCCTCGGCGGGCATCTGCGGATCCTTGCCCGCCATGGCCGCGACGGCGCCCTCGGGGTCCTCGGCCGCGGCCGCGAACGCCTCGGAGGTGGCGGCGACGAGCTCCTTGACCAGGTCGGGGTTCTTCTCGATGGTCTCGTTCGGCGCGATCAGGCCGTTGCTGTAGAAGTTCAGCCCCGCGTCCGAGTAGCGCAGGTACGTCATCTCCTTGCCGGACTTCCCGGCGATGGTGGGCCCCTGGTCGTGCGCGAAGCCGATGAGTCCGTCCACCTGGCCGGTGAGCACCGCGGCGATCTTGCCCGCCGGGTCGAGGTTCTGCTGCGTCACGTCGGACTCGGAGAGCCCCACGGCCTCCAGATACATCGGGAACGTCGTCGTCGGGGCGTCTCCGGCCGAGACCGCGATGGTCTTGCCCTTGAGATCCTCCGGCTTCTCGATCCCGGACTCGGTGAAGACCTGCACAGCGGAAGGCGTCGTCTGCAGGAAGACGCCGACGCTGGTGATCCCCACGCCCTTGTCGATGTTGGCGAGGACCGCGGGGGTGTCGGCCCACCCGAAGTCGACCTGCTTCTGCCCGACGGCCTGTGCCGTCTTGGTGGAGCCCTGGCCTGCCTTGATCGTGAGGTCGATGCCGTGCTCGGCGAAGATCCCCTTCTCGACCCCGTAGTAGAACGGCGCGTGCTCGCCGTAGGGGTACCAGTTGAGCATGAGCGTCACGTCGGTGGTCTCGGCGGCGCCGCCCGATCCGCCCTCCGTGGGCGCGTCCGCCGGGGCCGAGGCCCCGCCGCAGCCGGCGAGGGCGAGGACGGAGGCGGACAGCAGCGCGACGGCGCCGAGGACGGATGCTGACTTCTTCATCAGGACTCCTGTTGTTCGGGTGCGGATCAGAGACGGACGGTGTTCGCGGAGACGTCGCGCTTGGACGCGTGCCAGGGGATGAGGAACCGCTCGGCGATCTGGATGATCGCGAAGAGCAGGACGCCGAGGATCGACATGATGATGAGGGCGGCGAAGAGCATCGCCGTGTCGACGTTGCCGTTGGCCTGGAGGATCACGTAGCCGAGTCCCTCGTTGGCGCCGACGAACTCGCCGACCACCGCGCCGGTCACCGCGAGGGTGGCGGCGACCTTCAGCCCGGACAGGAGCTCGGGAAGCGCGGCGGGCAGGCGCACCTTAAGGAAGGTCTTGGCGCGTCCTGCGCCCATCGTGGAGGTGAGCTGCAGGATCTCGGGGTCGACCGCACGCAGCCCCGCGAGCCCGGAGATGACGACCGGGAAGAAGGCCATCAGCACCGCGACCAGGATCTTCGGGGATGTCCCGAAACCGAGCCACACGATGAACAGCGGCGCGATCGCGATCTTGGGGATCACCTGGGCGAAGAGGATCACCGGGTAGAGCGTCTGCTCCAGGCCCTTGGAGTACACCATGACGACGGCGACGAACAGGCCCACGACCACGGCGATCACGAATCCGACGAGCGTCTCGTAGGTGGTCACCCAGGTGTGCTGCGCGAGGTAGGCGGCGTTGTTCGAGAACGCGGCCCACGTGTCGGCGGGCGACGGGATGATGAACGGCGGCACCCACTTCAGCGCGGTCGCGACCCACCAGAGGACGAGGACGACCGCGACGAACACCACGGGGTGCCAGTTCCGGGACCACCAGCGGAGGAAGGCGTTCGGCTCACGGCCGGCCGCGGGCAGAGCCAGTGCCATCGTCGCGTTCGTGGTGGACGACATGGGTCTCCTCGACAACTTCGTCTGTGGTGGATAGCGATGGGAAAGCGCATTCCCATCGGATGGAATCGAGCATATGTCGCCCGTCCGGGGCTGTCAATGCTCGGCGTCTCCGTCGACGCGTCCGCCGCCGCTCGCCACGATTCGGGGCGCGTTTCCGGGCCGAACGGCACCGGATCGGACCCCACGACCCCGGGACCCGCCCCAAACCGGCGGGAGGAGGGAGGAGGGAGGGAGGGAGGGAGGAAAGAGAGTTAGGGGGAGGCGAGGCGCGCGGCGGCGGCGCGCAGGTGCGTGATCGGATCGGCGAGCGCCGCCTCCGTCGAGCCGGCGATCCCGGTCAGGGACTCCGCGGCCGCGAACGGCGACAGGTCCGCGTCGTCCGTGATTCGCCCCGCCACGACGAGAGCCCGCGTGCCGGCCTCCGCGGCGAGCGCCGCCACGAAGGAGGGCACCTTGCCGTCACCGGACTGCCCGTCGTAAGAGCCCTCGCCGGTCACGACCACGTCCGCCCCGGCCAC
>NZ_BCRA01000125.1 GCF_001552355.1 Microbacterium resistens NBRC 103078 | reverse complement strand
AGCCGACTGGCCCGTCCGGTCGAGACGGCGGGCGGAACGCTCGACGTCCTCGCGGGCCTGAACCGACCGTCCCGCTGGCCCGAGCTCTCCACGGATCGGCTCCGGGCGACGCTCACGGCCTGCCGGGCATGGGCCGACACCACGATCGTCGACGTCGCCGCGGGGCTGGAGGCGGACGAAGAGCTCCTGAGCGACCTGAGCATCCCCTCGCGCAACGCCGCGACACGGACCGTCCTCGACGAGGCGGACCATGTCCTGGCGGTTGCCGCGGCGGACCCGCTCGGCGTCGCCCGGTTCGTCCGGGACTATCCCGAGGTCCGCGCGCACGCTGCCGACGCGCGCATCTCGGTCCTGGTCAACCGGCTGCGTCCCGGTCCGCTCGGAATCGACGCCCGGGGACAGGTCCGGCGGGCGCTCGACCGGTTCTCCGGAATCTCCGACGTACAGTTCCTGCCGGCGGATCCGAAGGGGCCGGACGCCGCACTCCTGCACGCGCGGCCGGTCTCCGACGTCGCGCCGCGCTCCGCCTTCGCCGCCGCGATACGCCGCGTCGCGGCGTCCCTGGAACGCGCGGACGCGCCGCTTCCTCCCTCCCCCGCCAGCGCGTCCGGCCGCCGCCGACGGAACGGGCGGCGGCCGGACGCTCTTCGATGAGTGCAGACCTACTGGCGGTAGCTGGAGAGGAAGTTGCCCAGGCGCTCGATGGCCTCGGTGATCACCCGCGGCTCGGGCAGGGTCACGACCCGGAGGTGGTCCGGGGTGGGCCAGTTGAACCCGGTCCCCTGCACCAGCAGGATGCGCTCGGCGACGAGCAGGTCGTAGATGAGCTTGGCGTCGTCGTGGATCTCGTGCACGTTCGGGTCGAGACGCGGGAAGGCGTACAGCGCGCCCGCCGGTTTCACGCACGAGACGCCCGGGATCGCCTCCAGGCCTTCCCAGGCCGCGTCCCGCTGCTGGTGCAGCCGTCCGCTGGGCGCGATGAGAGCCTCGATCGACTGCACCCCGGACAGCGCCGCCTGGACGGCGTGCTGCGCCGGCACGTTCGGGCACAGCCGGGTCGACGCCAGGAGCGTGATCCCCTCAAGGAACCCGCGAGCGTGCTCCTTGGGCCCTGTGATCGCGAGCCAGCCCGACCGGTACCCCGCCACGCGATAGGTCTTGGACAGCCCGTTGAAGGTCAGGCAGAGCAGGTCCGGCGCGAGCGTCGCCGTCGGGATGTGCACGGCGTCGTCGAACAGGATGCGATCGTAGATCTCGTCGGAGAGCAGCAGGAGGCCGTGCTCGCGCGCGATCTGCACCATCCCGGCCAGCACCTCACGGGAGTACACCGCACCCGTGGGGTTGTTCGGGTTGATGATCACGAGCGCCTTCGTCTTCGGCGTCACCTTGGAGCGCAGGTCCTCCAGATCCGGGTTCCAGCCGTTGTCCTCGTCGCAGAGGTAGTGCACCGGGGTACCGCCGGCGAGGCTCGTCATGGCCGTCCAGAGCGGGTAGTCGGGCGCGGGGATGAGCACTTCGTCGCCCTCGTCGAGGAGCGCCTGCATCGTCATCGTGATGAGTTCGGAGACCCCGTTCCCGAGGTACACGTCGTCCGGGTCCAGCGGCGGGAAGCCGTCGACCTCCTCGTATCGGCTGACGACCGCCCGGCGCGCGGAGACGATCCCCTTGCTGTCGCTGTAGCCGTGCGCGGTCGGGAGGGTCGCGAGCATGTCCTGCACGATCTGGGGCGGGGCCTCGAACCCGAAGATCGCCGGGTTGCCGGTGTTGAGCTTGAGCACCGCGTTGCCCTCTGCCTCCAAGCGCGCCGCCTCGATGAGTGCGTTGCCGCGGATCTCGTAGAGGACGTGCTTCAGCTTGGACGACTGATCGAACTGGCGTGGTGTCATCGCCCAAGGCTACCGCCCGGCGAGGGCCTCCTCGGTCAGGTCGACGCTCTCCGCCCGGGTGCGCACCGCCGCCGCGTGCGCTTCCCTCTCACGGCGGCTACTGGCGATGTGCGCTGCCGCGAGCTCGGCGGCGCGGTCGCCGTCGCGGAGACGCACGGCGTCGAACAGCCCCAGGTGCTCGTCGCCCATGTGCTGCACGTCGCTGTGCTGGGACAGCGCCCACCGCAGCCGACTGCGGATGCTGCGCATCATCGCCCGCAGCAGGTCGTTCTCACTGAGGTCGGTGACGATCTCGTGGAAGTCGGCCGCCGCGCGACGGGCGAGGACGTCGTCGCCCGCACGCGCCGCACGCTGTTCGGCGGTCAGGCAACGGTGCAGCCGCTCGAGCCCCTCGCGACGGTGGCGTTCGGCAGCCAGACGGAACGCCAGGGGCTCGAGCACCCCTCGCACCTCGTCGAGGTCCGTCATGTCGGCATCCGTGAACTCGCGGACGACCGCCCACGTGCGCGGGCGCAGCTCCACCAGTCCCTCGGCGTCCAGCTCCTTGAGCGCGTCACGCACGGGCACGCGGCTGACGCCGATCTCAGCGGCGAGGTCGCGTTCGATGAGTCGGCTTCCCGGGGCGCGCTCGCCGTCGAGGATCGCGTCCCGAAGCCAGGACGCGACCCGCGTGGACTCGAGCTCACGGTCGTCGGCGGTGGTCACGGGGGCCATTCTTCCACTCCCGCGGCGTTCCGGACGGCAGCGCCCGCCCGGAACGACGACGGCCGGCCCCGAGGGGCCGGCCGTCGTATCGTCTCCCGCTACTTCTTCTTCGCCTGGGCGCGCCGCTCGGCCCGGTTCCCGGCGGGCGCGTCCTGCTCGACCCGCTGGCCGAAGGCGCCGCGCGCGGCCGGCGCGGCCGGCTCCTCGGCCTCCTCGCCGCCCTGGGCCGCACGGGCGGCCGCCTGGCGCATGCGGTCCGTGGCCGCCTGCTGCACCTGGCCCCGGTCGTTGCGGACCTCCACGTCCCCGGCGTCGTTGGGTGCCGAGTACTCTAGCCGCTGCTCGGACCCGGCTCCCACCAGACCCTTCGCCTCAACCTCGGCGACGCCCTCCTCACCGGCGCGGCGCACCTCGACCTCGAGGTTGTAGAGGTAGCCGACCGACTCCTCCTTGATCTGGCCCATCATCGACTGGAACATCGCGTAGCCCTCGCGCTGGTATTCGACCAGCGGGTCGCGCTGCGCCATGGCGCGCAGGCCGATGCCGTCCTTGAGGTAGTCCATCTCATAGAGGTGGTCGCGCCAGCGACGGTCGAGGACCTGCAGCACCACCCGGCGCTCCAGCTCGCGCGTGGCGGCCTCGCCGAGCGTCCGCTCGCGACGCTCGTACGCGATCAGGGCGTCCGAGAGGAGCTCCCGCTTGAGTCCCTCGGCGCTGATGCCGCCCTTGCGCCCGCCTGCCTCGGCGACGACCTCATCGATCGTGACGCCGACCGGGTAGAGCGTCTTCAGCTCCGTCCACAGGCTGTCGAAGTCCCAGCTCTCGGTGTGGCCCTCGGCGGTGTGGTCATCCACGACCGCCGTGATCGCGTCCTCGATGAAGTGGCGGACGCGGTCCGCGATGTCGTCGCCCTCGAGGATGTGCCGACGGTCGGCGTAGATCGCCTCACGCTGTCGGTTCAGCACGTCGTCGTACTTCAGGACGTTCTTGCGCATCTCGGCGTTGCGCGCCTCGACCTGGCTCTGCGCGCTGCGGATCGCGCGGGTGACGAGACCGGACTCGATCGGCTGGTCGTCCGGGAAGTTCGAGCGCGCGAGGATCGCCTCGGCCGCCCCCGACTGGAACAGCCGCATCAGGTCGTCGGTGAGGCTGAGATAGAAGCGGCTCTCGCCGGGGTCGCCCTGACGACCCGACCGGCCGCGGAGCTGGTTGTCGATACGGCGGGACTCGTGACGCTCGGTGCCGAGGACGTACAGCCCACCGGCCTCCGCGACCTTCGCACCCTCCTCGGCGACCGTGGCCTTCATGGCCTCGTACGCCTCGTCCCAGGCGGCCTCGTACTCCTCCGGCGTCTCGACCGGGTCGAGACCCTTGCTCTTGAGCTCCTGCACCGCGAGGAACTCCGCGTTGCCGCCGAGCATGATGTCGGTGCCTCGTCCGGCCATGTTCGTGGCGACGGTGACGGCGCCGAGGCGTCCCGCACGCGCCACGATCTCCGCCTCGCGCGCGTGGTTCTTCGCGTTGAGGACCTCGTGCTTGATGCCCTTCTTGGACAGCAGCCGCGACAGGTACTCGCTCTTCTCCACGCTCACCGTGCCGACCAGGACCGGCTGTCCCTTGGCATGGCGCTCCGCGATGTCCTCCACCACCTGCGCGAACTTGGCCGTCTCGTTCTTGTAGACGAGGTCGGGCTTGTCCTTGCGGATCATCGGCCTGTTCGTCGGGATCTGGACGACGCCCAGCTTGTACGTGGACATGAACTCCGCCGCCTCGGTGTCGGCGGTACCGGTCATGCCGGCGAGCTTCTCGTAGAGGCGGAAGTAGTTCTGCAGCGTCACCGTGGCCAGGGTCTGGTTCTCGGCCTTGACCGGGACGCCCTCCTTGGCCTCGATCGCCTGGTGGATGCCCTCGTTGTAGCGGCGCCCCACGAGGATGCGGCCGGTGTGCTCGTCCACGATCATGACCTCGTCGTTCATCACGACGTAGTCGGTGTCGCGCTTGAACAGGGCGAGCGCCTTGATCGAGTTGTTCAGGAACGAGATGAGCGGGGTGTTCGCGGACTCGTAGAGGTTGTCGATGCCGAGGTAGTCCTCGACCTTCTCGATGCCCGGCTCCAGCACGCCGACGGTGCGCTTCTTCTCGTCGACCTCGTAGTCCTCGCCGGCCTCGAGGGTCTTCGCGATCTTCGCGAACTCGGTGAACCAGCGGTTGGCCTCCCCCGACGACGGGCCCGAGATGATGAGCGGCGTCCGGGCCTCGTCGATGAGGATCGAGTCGACCTCGTCGACGATCGCGAAGAAGTGACCGCGCTGGACGAGGTCCTCCTTGCGCCAGGCCATGTTGTCGCGGAGGTAGTCGAAGCCGAACTCGTTGTTCGTGCCGTAGGTGATGTCGGCGGCGTACTGCTCGCGCCGCACGTCCGGCGTCTGCCCGGAGACGATCACGCCCGTGGTCATGCCGAGGGCGCGGTACACGCGGCCCATCAGCTCGGACTGGTACGACGCGAGGAAGTCGTTCACGGTGATGACGTGCACGCCGCGTCCCGCGATCGCGTTGAGGTAGCTCGGGAAGGTGGCGACGAGCGTCTTGCCCTCACCGGTCTTCATCTCGGCGATGTTGCCGCCGTGCAGGGCGGCCCCGCCCATGATCTGCACGTCGTACGCCCGCATGCCGAGGGTCCGCTTGGCCGCCTCGCGGACGGCCGCGAACGCCTCCGGCATGAGCTGGTCGAGGGTCTCGCCCTTCTCGAACCGCTCCCGCAGCAGCGCCGTCTCGCCCCGGAGGTCCTCGTCGCTGATCTTCTCGAAGTCCTCCTCGAGCGCGTTCACGGCCTTGACGACCTGACCCAGACGACGCAGGGTCCGGCCTTCGCCCGCGCGCAGCAGCTTCTCAAGAGGATTCGCCACGGATGTCTCTCCTTGTGGTGGATGAAGCACGGCGCGCAGAGGCACGCCGAGCACATCCACCCATGTTACCGGCGCGTGACCTTGGCATCGCCTCCGAACTTCGCGCTCCGCGGACATCCGTCGCCGGACACGCCGCCGGTCGCGACGTGCGGACGCGCGAGCGCTCATCCCTATACTCGGAAACAGTTTCCGGGAAAGGGGACAGATGTCGGTCCGCCAGAGCCTCCTCGCGATCCTCGACCAGGGCCCCTGCTACGGGTACCAGCTGCGGGCGGAGTTCGATCGGCGCACGGGATCCGCCTGGCCCCTGAACGTCGGCCAGATCTACAACACCCTGGAGCGCCTGGAGCGGGACGGCCTCGTCGCGCGCGGCGAGCCGGACGAGCAGGGACACGTGTACTGGCGGATCACCCCGGCCGGCTCCGCGGACGTCGCCGCCTGGCTGGACTCCCCGGTCCTGCGCGAACAGGCGACCCGGGACGAACTCGCCATCAAACTCTCCGTGGCCGCCACGCTCCCCGGCGTGGACGCCGCCGAGGTCATCCGCCGCCAACGCGAAGCCTCGTCCGCCCGGCTGCAGGACCTCCGGCAGGCGACGCGCGCCGGAGCCGATCCGGGGGGTCCGGAGGAGCTGGCCCGATCCCTCGTGCTCGACTCGATGATCTTCGCCGCCGAGGCGGAGCTGCGGTGGCTCGACCACGTCGAGCAGCGCCTCGCCGCCCATCCCCGCCACGCGATGGCCCTGGAGCTCGCCACCGAGCGACCCAAGCGGGGCCGGCCCGCGCGATCGGCCCCGGCGGCGGTGCCCGCCTGATCGCGCACAGCGAAGCCGAACCCCAGCCGCGACATATCGGGACCTCGTAGGATCGACTCATGGCCGGGTTCTGGGGCAAGAGGAAACGTGAGCAGGAGGCGCTGCAGGCGCAGGACGACGATCTCGCTCGGCGCGCCGAGCAGGCGCTGGTCTCCGCCGACGAGCGGATCCGGACGGCCGGCGACGAGGTCGCCTTCGCCGTGGCCGAGCTGGGCGAGTCGCTGACCAAGGACTTCCGCGAGGCGCTCGACGCCGTGCGATCGCACATGCGCGAGGCGTTCCAGCTGCATCAGCTCAACCACGACGAGATCCCCGACACGGCCGAGGAGCTTCGCACCCGCAACGCGCGCATCGTCCAGCTGTGCGAGTGGGCGGAGGACCTCATCGACGAGAAGTCCTCCGCGCTCGCGGAGTCCGTCTCGCGCGTGCGCCGCGCCCCGGAGATCACCGCGCAGGTGCGCACGGACGCCGCCGCCCTCGCCGAACGCCTCCCGCACGCCCGTCAGACGATCGAACGACTGACCCGCCGGTACTCGGACGAGGCGATGCTGCAGGTCTCTCGCAGCGCCGACGAGGCCGAGCAGCTGATCGCCTTCGCGCAGCACGGCGCGGACGTGTCCGAGCGCCGCCGCTCCGCACGCCAGAACGAGGAGGCCGTGCTGGCGCTGGAGACGGCGACGGAGGCCGTGCGCCGTGCCGGCGTGCTGCTCGACGCCGTCGAGGACTTCGAGATCGAGGCGCTGCGTGCGGAGTCCACCCTCGCCGAGGTCGTCATCGACTCCCGCGAGGACATCGTCGCCGCCCGATCCGTCGCCTCCGTCCCCGCCGTGGGAGAGGCGCTGCGGACGCTGGAGCAGGCCCTGGCGGCCCTCCCCCCGGCCGGCACGCGCTCGGATCCGTTCGCCGAGCTCTCGCGGCTGCGCGCCGCGAACACGGCACTGGACGAGGCGGTGGCCAAGGCGCGATACCGAGCCGAGAACCCGTTGCCGTCCGTCGAGCACGTGCAGCACGCCATCGACGACGCCGACCGGCAGCTGGGCGTGGCGCGTTCGCTGATCGCGGGCCACCGCGGCTGGATCGGCGCCGACGCCCGCACCCGGCTCGCCGAGGCAGAGCGGCTGCGCGTCGACCTTCCCGCGCTGCTTCCCGCGGAGGACACGCGCGAGCAGGCCCTCGCCGCCGCGCGCCGGGTGGCCCAGCTCGCCGCCGAGGCACTGCAGCTCGCGCAGCGCGACATCGATTCCTCCCGCCCGGATCAGGGCTGGGGCGGCGGTGACTCCTGGGGTGGCGGCGGTCGTCGCGGCCCCGGCGGCGGCGACATCGTCTCGGGCGTCCTCGGGGGCCTCGTCATCGGCAGCATCCTGGACGGCATCTTCGACTGAGGCACTGCGCTGGGCTACCCGCGCGCCGCTCACGCGAGATCAGGCGAACGCGCGACATCAGGCGATCCTGCTCTCTTACTGCCTGAACTCGCGCGTTTGCCTGGTGTCGCGCGTTCGCATGTTCCCGTGACATCTCCTGTGCCTGCGTCGATGGAGACCCCCGCGCTGCACCCCTCACCACACGAGATCAGGCGAACGCGCGGGCTCAGGCGATCCTGCCCGCCAGGCGCCTGAACTCGCGCGTTCGCCTGATCCGGCGTGCTGCCGCCTCGTCGCTTCCCGGGCGACGGTCCCGGCTGAGGCCACCACCGTGACGACGTCCCCTCGCTCGGCGAGGGGCGCCACGTGCGGGAGCCGCGTGCCCTGCACCGGCGACATCTCGTTGACATACGGACGGTTCGTCCCGTAAGTTCCCGATATGCCGCAGAACAGCGACGCGATGGGGCGCCCCACTGACGAGGAGCTCACGGAGCGGATCCTCACCGAGACCCGCGACCAGCTCGCCAGGGACGGCTACGCCGGGCTCCGGATCGATCGGATCGTGCGCGCCGTCGGCTGCGGCAAGTCGGCCGTGTACCGCCGGTACCCCGACAAGGCGTCCCTCGTCGCGGCGGCCGTCATCCATGTGTCGGCGCTCGGCGAGATCCCCGACACCGGTTCCGTGCGCGAGGACCTCCTCCGCCACGCGATGCAGAACCAGCGGACGCAGTCGCAGTCGCCCTCCCGCATGATCGGGCTCGTCCTCTTCGACCCCGAGGTCTTCCCCCTGATCTGGGAGGGCTTCCTGTCCCACCGGCGTGACGCCGGTGTCCTGATCCTCGACCGGGCCATCGCCCGCGGGGAGCTTCCCTCGAACACGGCGCGGGACATCATCCTCGACGCCATCGCCGGCCTCACGCTGTACCACCAGACGGTCAAGGGCCACCGCGTCTCCCCCGACGACTACCGCGGGGTCATCGACGCGCTCATCCGCACTCCGCCGCTCCAGGCCGACCCGGAGACCCGATCCCCGTGAACACACCTCAGACGACCGGCCTTCCCATCGCCGGTTCCCGCGCCCGCAGCGTCGTGGGCTTCCTCATCTTCTGCGAACTCGCCAGCGGCTTCACGCAGGGGTTCTATCCGCCGCTGCTGAAGGACTTCGCTCTCCACCTCGGCGTCTCCGACGCCGACATCACCTGGTTCCTGACGCTGCAGACGCTGGCGGCCGCGGTCTGCGTGCCGCTGCTCTCCAAGCTCGGGGACATCTTCGGACACCGTCGGATCCTGCGCATCGCGATCGTCTCCGTGCTCATCGGCACGCTGATCACCGCCCTGGTGCCGAGCTATCCCGTGGTTCTCGCCGGCCGGCTCCTGGTCGGGCCGCTCGCCGTATGGCTGCCGCTGGAGATCGCCCTCGTGCACAACCGCATCACCGGAGACCAGGCACGCAAGGCCATCGGCCTGCTGGTGACCTTCCTCACGGGAGGGGCGATCCTCGGGACCTTCGCCGCCGGCGGGATCTCGGCGATCTCGCCGAACATCTCCGTCACGATGCTCGCCCCGGTGGTCCTCGTGCTCATCTCCGCTTACGCCGTGTTCTTCAAGGTCCCCGAATCCGCGAACCGGACGAGCACACGCATCGACTACCTCGGCTTCGCCGGCATCGCGGTCTTCATGATCGCGGCGCTCATCGGACTGCGCTTCGCCGGTTCGGGCGGGTTCCTCAGCGCTCCGACGCTCGTCGCTCTCGGGGTCGCCGTCCTCGCCTTCGCGCTGTGGGTGATGTGGGAGCTTCGGACCCCGACACCCGCCGTCGACGTCCGGCTGGTCGTCTCCCGGCGCGTGGGACCCATCTACCTGGCCGCCCTGTGCTTCGGAATGGTCATGTTCGGAGGGCAGGCCCCGATGTCGACCTTCCTCGGATCCCGCCCCGACGTCGAGGGCTACGGCTTCGCGGCGACTCCCGGGCTGATCTCCCTGGTAGTGGGCTCCGTGACGATCCTGGCGACCGTCGGCGCGGCGCTCTTCAGCCTGCTGGCCGCGCGGATCGGGATCCGTACCGTCCTGCTGTCCGGGGCGGCTCTGTCCGCCGTCGGGAACCTGCTGGTCATCCCGCTGCACACGTCGCTGGGCGGCTACCTCGTCGCCGCGATCGTGCAGGGCCTCGGCTACGGGCTGCTGCTGGGCGCCTTGCCGGCACGCCTGGCCGAGCTCGCCCCGGCCGACGCGACCGGCATCGCCGCGGGCGTGTACAACTCCCTGCGCACGCTCGGCGGATCGCTGGCCGGAGCGATCTTCGCCGCGCTGCTGGGGGCGGCTGTGGTCGCCGGCACCGCGTACGCGTCCGTCGAGGGCTACATCGCCATCTGGGTGTTCAGCGGCGCGGCCTTCGTGGTGTGTTTCGTGGCCCTGATATTCCTTCCGCGCGAAGAGCGCTCCCCCGTTCCGGCGACGACGCCCGCCTCCGCCCACTGACCCGACCTCCGAGGAGACCGACATGACCATCCCCGCCTTCGCCGCCGAGGCCGCCGACATCCTTCCCGACCTGCAGACCCTGCGACGGGACCTGCATGCGCATCCCGAGCTCGGCCTGGAACTGCCCGAGACCCAGCGACGGGTGCTGCGCGATCTCGAGCCGCTCGGGCTGGAGATCGCCCTCGGTGAGCGGCTGAGCTCGATCGTGGCGGTCCTCCGTGGCGGGCGTCCGGGTCCCACCGTGCTCCTGCGCGGCGACATGGACGCCCTCCCGGTCGTCGAGCAGACCGGCCTCGACTACGCGGCGACCAACGGGCGGATGCACGCGTGCGGGCACGACCTGCACACCGCGGGGCTCGTGGGCGCCGCGCGTCTTCTCGCGGCGCACCGCGAACAGCTCCCCGGAGACGTGGTGTTCATGTTCCAGCCCGGCGAGGAGGGGTACGGCGGGGCCAAGATCATGCTCGAAGAGGGCCTCCTCGGCGCCTCGGGCAGCACGCCCGTCGCCGCGTACGGCATCCATGTCGCCCCCGGGCCGCGGGGACTCTTCGTCACCCGCGCCGGAGCGGTCGCCGCGGGATCGAATCAGCTCACCGTCACCGTACGGGGGCGCGGAGGACACGGCTCCCAGCCGCACCAGGTGCTCGACCCGGTCCCCGTCGCCGCCGAGATCATCCTGGCGCTGCAGACCTTCGTGACCCGCCGGTTCAACGCGTTCGACCCGATCATCCTGTCCGTCACGCAGCTGGAGGCGAGTGACGCCGTGAACGTGATCCCGGAGACGGCGACGCTGCGCGCGACGGTGCGGACGCTGTCGGCGGAGTCGCTGTCGCGTCTGCAGGAGGAGGCGCCGCGCTTGGCCGAGCACATCGCCGCCGCGCACGGGCAGACGGCGGAGGTCGACTTCGAAGTGATGTACCCGGTCACGATCAACGACGCCGCGGCGACCGACGAGGCGCTCGTATGGCTGGGCGAGGAGTTCGGCGCGCAGCGCGTGCAGACGATGCCCACCCCCGGCATGGGGTCCGAGGACTTCTCGTTCGTGCTGAACGAGGTGCCCGGGACCTTCGTCATGCTCGCCACCACGCCCCCGGAGGTCGACGTGGAGACAGCGGAGTTCAACCACTCTCCGCGAGTGCTGTTCGACGACGCGGTCCTGGGCGACCAGGCGGCCGCTCTCGCGACCCTCGCATGGCGCAAGCTCGCCGCGCTCGCCACGTCCTGACCGCGCGGAACCGATCCGCCGCCACAGGCGAGATCAGGCGGACGCGCGGATTCAGGCGGCCACGCGCACGGGGAGCCTGAACTCGCGCGTTCGCCTGAACTCGCGCAGGTACCCGACGCACGATGCGGCCCGGGGCACCGCGCCCCGGGACGCATCGTGCGAGCGGCCGTGCGTCAGGAGGCGAGCTCCTCGGCCGGAGCCGCCTGGGTCGTCAGCGAGATGACGCCGTAGTCCCAGCCCTTGCGCCGGTAGACGACGCTGGGGTGATCGGTGCGGGCATCGACGAACAGGAAGAAGTCGTGCCCGACGAGCTCCATCCGATCCACGGCCTCCTCGACCGTCATCCACTCGGCGTCGAAGTTCTTGGTGCGGATGACCACCGGGGAGTAGTTCTCCTCGTCGTCTCCCGCGATGGGGATCTCGCCCGTCGCGACGGCGTGCAGCACATCGGCGGGCGCGGGGCGGACGTCGATGCCGGTCAGCTCTCCGCTGCCCTTCTCGAAGTGCGCTCCCCTCGGGTGGTTGCGGCCGTCCACGCGCTTCTCCTTGGCCCGGCGGACCTGCTCCATGAGCTTGTCGATCGCCATGTCCAACGCGGCGAACTTGTCGCCGTCTCGCGCCTCGGCGCGGATCACCGGTCCGCGCCCGACCAGGGTGAGCTCGACGGTCTCGTCCTCGACCCGGCCGTTCCGATAGGACCGATGGGTGACCTTGACGTCGAGGCGTTGGGCCTTGGTCGCGAGGGTCGCGATCCGGGCCGTCTTCTCCTCGACGACCGTCCGGAACCGATCGCTGATGCTCACTCCCACACCGACGATGTTCGTTTCCATCCCTGACCTCCTTGTCCCGGTCCTCCCGGCCAAGGGCGGACCGTGGTCGCCTTGTGAACCCCTACCGTAGTCGCGGACGCGCGACCTGTCACCACCCGGATGCCCGTGTGTCGCCGCCGCCCGCGCCGGCCCGGTGCGCGTCGTCCGCCGACCCCGTCCGGGCGAGCCCGGCACCC
>NZ_BCRA01000124.1 GCF_001552355.1 Microbacterium resistens NBRC 103078 | reverse complement strand
GGGTCCCCCTTCGGCGGCCTGCCCGCGGCGCCGCCGGCCACGGACCTGCGGCGGGACGACGCTGCCGTGGAGGACCGCAGCTACCGCGGATGGACCGTCGCGATCCTCGGCTTCCTCGGGCTGCTGCTCGTCGGCGCGATCGTGCTCATCGTCTTCCTCCTCGGGCAGTCCTCGTCGTCGGCGGCGCCCGCACCGGCGCCCACCGCATCGCCTTCGGCATCGTCCTCGGCGGCGCCGTCGGTCGCCCCGTCCCGGTCGCCCTCGACCACTCGATCGCCGGCGGCGTCGGCGAGCCCGCGCCCCACGGAGACCGACGCCGCCGTCACGCCCCGCCCCGCCGCGCGCTGCGACGAGGTCTGCACGGCGCTGGCGGATGAGGCCGGGGCCCGGATCGTCAGCGCCGACGGCGCGGTGACCTGGCGACTCGCGGAGGAGTGGGAGACGGCGGACACCAACTCGGCCAACGCGGCCGAGGTGGCGCACGCGGTCTACACGTCTTCCGTGGGCGAGGTGGAGATGACGGTGTGGAGCTTCACGGGCGGATCCGCGGCCTCGGACCGCGCGTTCGAGCGCTTCGCCCAGGAACGCGGCACCCCCACCTCGCAGGACACCGTCTACGACGACGGACGCGGCATGCGGTACGACTACGACTCCGCGACGACCTCTGCCGTCCTCTGGACGGTCGGCGACGACCCGTCCCGCTCCTGGGTGATGCTCGTGGAGGGCCCCGCGGGCGACGAGGTGTTCCAGTTCTACCTGGCCCTGCCGCTCTGACCCGACGCTCGCCGCTGCGGATCCGAGGGATGAGCGCCGACCGTCGTGCCCTCGCGGAGGCCGGACGATCCGTCGGGTGCGACGGACGCCCGGTAGGGCGGGCGCCGCGGAGCCACGCCAGAGTGGAAGCATGACCACGACCGCCCCCACCCCCGTGACCACCGCCGCCGGATCGGCCCCGCTGCGCTACGGCGCCCTCATCACGATGATGGCGATGAGCTTCCTGCTCGTCACGGCCGAGTTCCTGCCGAACGGCGTGCTCACCGAGATCGCCGCCGACGTGGGGGTCACGCCCGGGCAGGCCGGCCAGATGGTCACCGTCACGGCGCTCGTCGGGCTGCTCGTGGCCCCGACCATCGGACTCGCGCTTCCTCGCCTCGACCGCCGCTCCCTGCTCGTCTGGATGGCGGTGGCCGCCGCGGTCTCCAACATCGTCGTCGCGTTCGCGCCCTCGCTGCCGCTGCTGCTGCTGGCTCGGATCCTGCTCGGCGCGGCGCTGTCCGGGTTCTGGACGATGTCGATCACCGTGGCCGCGCGCATCGCCGGTCCCGAGCGCCTCGGCCGGGCGGTGATGTTCACGTCGGCGGGAACCTCCCTCGCCACGGTCGCGGGAGTGCCGATCGGCGTGATGCTCAGCGAGCTCGCCGACTGGCGGACGGTCTTCGTCATCGCCGCGGTCGCGACGGGAGCCCTCGCGATCGCCCTGCGGATCCTCCTGCCCTCGGTCCCCGCGGAGAACGCCGCTCGGCTCTCCGTGCTGCTGGACACGGTTCGCCGCCCGGGCATCGCGCTCGGCGTCGTCGGCCACGTGCTCGTGGTGCTCGGGCACTTCCTCGCCTACACCTACATCCGGCTCGCGCTGGACCGGGTCCAGATGGACGGCACTCCGATCGACGCGGGCACCGTGATCCTGCTGCTCGCCGTCTTCGGCGTCGGCGGTCTCGTCGGGAACCTCGTGATCGGCGTGGTCATCGACCGCACCTACCGTCTGTTCGCGGTCGTCTCCCCGCTCGTGATCGCCCTGATGGTGCTGCTCGTGATCCTCGGATCCGCTTCCCCGTGGACGATCGGCGTCGCCGCGTTCGTCTGGGGCTTCTTCTTCGCCTCGTGGCTGCTCATCGTGAACACCTGGGTCGGGCACCGGATGCCGGATCGCCTGGAGGCCGGCGGCAGCGTCGTGGTCGTCGGATTCCAGGCCGCCATCATGATCGCCGCCGGGGTGGGCGGCGCGCTGGTGGACGGTGTGGGGATCGAGGTCGTGTACGTCGCCGGCGCCGTCGCGCTGGCCGTGGGCGCGGTCCTGTTCGGTCTGTCCAACCGGGCGGGCGCGCGCCGCTGACGCCGCGGCCTCCGCCGTGGGAGGCGAGGGGCTCAGGCGGGAAGCGCGGCGGTGCGCGCGGCCCGCCAGGCCGACGGGGTCATCCCGGTGTGTCGACGGAATGCGCGGCTGAACCCTTCGTCGGATCCGTAGCCGAGCTCGCGCGAGATCTCGCTCACGCTGTAGCCGCGGCGCAGCAGCTCCTGGGCGGAGCGCATCCGCACGTCGGTCACGTAGCCGAGGGGCGAGCGGCCGAAGGCCTGCCGGAAGCGCTCGGCGAAGACGGAGCGCGACATCGCCCCCAACGCGGCCAGGCTGTCCAGAGACCAGTCCCGACCGGGCTCGGCCTGGATCGCGTCGACGACCCGGTCCAGGAACGGGTCGTTCGACAGGGACGGCCAGCCGGCGGGGGCGCAGCCGTTCGAGGACCAGGCGCGGATCACCGAGGCCAGCACCGTCCGGGACATCATCCGGCAGATCGTGAGGTCGCCCTCCCGGTCGGGGCAGGCGTTCTCGCGGTCCACGCCCATGTGCTGGGCGAGCGCGGCGGCCGCGGGCTCGAGCGTGTCGAACCCGGTCACGAAGGCGCGCTCGGGGAGCAGGCCGGCGACGTGGGCGGATCCGTCGGCGAGGTCGAGGGCCGACAGCAGGATCCGCGCCCGTCCTCGAGCCTCCAGCGCGAGCGACCGGCCGCGGGTGGACAGCAGGACGTCACCCGCGGACAGCGCGCTGAGCGGCGGCTTCGCCGGCGAGAGGGAGACCCGGCCGGTCGGCCGTATGGTGCAGGAAGAGCCGCCGTCGGAGAGGATCCGGACCTCGCCGTCGAGCACGTACACGAGGGCGAGGTCGCCCGCGTCGACGGGGAGCACCTCTCCCGCATCGAGGGAGACCCGGATCTGGCGCCGGATGTGCACGTCGACCGCCGCGAGGACGGTTTCGAGCGCCGCCGTCGGCCGGCGTTCCGGCGCCGCGACGGCGACACGCGGGCGGACGGTCGGGGCGGGGGCGGCGATCGTGCTCATAGAAGGACGAACCAGCGCTCGGAACGACGTATTCCGTCGTGACGTCGCGTGTGCGCGCCGGGACATGCGAAGGCCCCGCGTTCGCGAACGCGGGGCCTCCGGCGGCCGGGCCGGCATCGGAGAGGTCAGCGCTCGCCGAGGTGGAGGTGGATGTGGGTCGCCCCGGAGCGGCCGTGGCCGCCGTGAGAGGGGCGGCCGTGGTGCGAGTGGCGACCGCGGCGGCCGTCGTGTCCGTGGCCTCCCCGCGGCCCGTCGCACTCTTGGCGGTCGAACCGGTCGGCGGGGCCGAACCGGTCGGCACCGGGGAACCGGTCGAACCGCTCGGTGCCGTGGTCGCCGTGCGGCCGGCGGCCGAATCCGGCGTGCGTCGGGTCGGTGTGGTGCGGGTCCGCAGGACGGCCGTGGCCGAAGTCGGTGTGTCGGCGCATTTCGCGCAGCACGGCACGGAAGGCGCGACGTGCGCGGTCGTCCTGGCCGTCGTCGTGTCGGTCCTGGTGCCGATCGCCGTGCCGGTGATCGCCGTGCCGGTGCTCGCCGTGCCGGTGCTCGCCGTGCCGGTGGGTACGCCCGGGGCGCCGGGGAAGACGCATGCCCTCCTGCCAGCCGAGCTCGCGCGCGATCTTCTCGAGCGTCGAGGCCATGGCGGCGAACTCGTCGGGCTCGACGGCGCCGGCGATGCGGGCGCGGATGCCGGCGACGAGGGCATCGAGGCGTTCCTTCGCGCCACGTCCTTCGTCGGTGAGCGTCCAGCCGTCGCCGTCGCTCGCCACCCAGCCGAGCTCGACCAGGCGGCGCAGCTTGGACGCCGACAGCGGGCGATCCGACGGGACGGTCCCGTCGACGAGGTTGAGCAGGCGCCACTCGCGACGGCTCACGCCCTCGTTCTCGAAGGCGCGGGCGAACTCGGCCGCCATCAGGCGGTCGACGGCGGTGATCCAGAAGCCGAACGGTCGATCGGCGGAGTGTGAGATGAAGTCTTGGGTGTTCATGGGTGATGTCCTTTGCTTGTCATTGTGCATGTGTATGTAGTGTGACATGTGAATTAGATGCATGTCAAGTCGCATGTAAAATGAGCGGGTGAGCACTCCGCAGCGCCCATCGGACGGCGAGGTCCCCGATCCCGTCGACGCGATCTTCGCGTTCCTCGGACGACTTCGTGGACGAGGGCCCTTCGGCCCCGGGGATCCGCGCATGCGCGGCGGCCCGCACGCCCGGGGTCACCGGCACGGCGTGCCCGCTCCCTCGGACGGCGACCGGGAGGGAGTGGGCCTGCACGGCGGGCACGGCCACGGCGGCCATCGCGGGCACCGCGGGGCCGGGATGCCCGGCGGGCGGGGCGGACACGGGATGGACGGACGCGCACCCGCGCGGCTGCGGATGCTGGAGGCGCTCGCGGGGGGTGCTCTCAGCGTCAGTGCGATCGGCGAGGCGATCGGGGTCGATCAGCCCCGCGCCTCACGGCTCGTGCAGCAGGGCGTGGACAGCGGATGGGTGGTCCGCGAGGCGGATCCGGAGGACGCGCGGCGCACCCGCATCGTGCTCACCGACGAGGGCCGACGGCTGATCCGTGGCGTCCGCGGCGAGCGGCGCGAAGTGCTCGGTCGCGCCCTGGAGGCGCTGGAGCCGGAGGAACGCACGGAGCTCGCACGTCTGCTCACGAAGCTCGCCGAGAACTGGCGCTGACCCCCCTCGGGGCGTCGGGCGTTTCGTCTCGCTGCGCTCGCTCAACGACCGTCGCGCCTTCCGGTCGTTGAGCGAGGAGCGCAGCGACGAGTCGAAACGTGGTGACCCAGCGCTGGGGGCGTGTCGTCTCCCTCCGCTCGCTCAACGACCGTCGCGCCTTCCACCGGTCGTTGAGCGAGGAGCGCAGCGACGAGTCGAAACGTGGTGACCCAGCGCTGGGGGCGTTTCGTCTCGCTCCGCTCGCTCAACGACCGACGCGCTCGCGCACGGGGAGCAGCAGCAGGAGGCCGATGAGCAGGACGAGGACGATCCCGAGGATGCCGAAGGCGGTCGCCCCGGTCAGCACGATCAGGACGGTCCACGCGCCCGAGGCCATCCAGCTGGCGGCGCGGCCGGTCGTGGCGTACAGCCCGAAGATCTCGCCCTCGCGTCCCGCCGGGGTGACGCGTGCGAGGAAGGAGCGTGCGGCCGCTTGGGCGGGACCCACGAAGGCGCAGAGGATCAGGCCCCCGATCCAGAACACCGTCTTCCCGGAGTCCACGAGGAAGAACACGGCGAGACCCGCGACGACCATGGCCGTCAGGGCGGTGAGGATGACGCGCTTGGGGCCGAACCGGTCGTCGAAGCGCCCGGCGACGATGGTGGAGACCCCTGCGATGAGGTTCGCGGCGACCCCGAAGATCACGAGCTCCATGAATCCGAACTGGAAGATCGTGCTCGCGATCACGGCGCCGAACGTGAACACGCCGCCGAGCCCGTCGCGGAAGACGGCGCTGGAGAGCAGGAACCAGAAGGTCGGCCGGGTCTCGGGGTTCCGGTAGAGGCCGGCGACGTCCTTCGCCAGCAGGCCGTACGAGGCGAGGAACCCCACCTTCCGCTCCGGCCGGCCCAGCGACGGCTCGGGCACGTGGAGGAAGATCGGGATCGAGAAGACGATGGCCCAGACCGCGCATCCCACGGCGATGAGACGGAACGGGAGCCCGCCGTCGTCGGGGAGCCCGAACCAGTCCGCGCTGTAGAACACGATGACCAGGACGAGCGCGACGATCCCGCCGAGGTAGCCGAAGCCCCAGCCGAGGCCGGACACCCGCCCGACGGTGCGAGGCGTGGCGATCCCGATGAGCATCGCGTTGGAGTTGACCGCCGCGATCTCCCCGAACACGGCGCCGGCGGAGATGAGGGCGACTCCCAGCCAGAACAGGGACGGCGTCGGATCGACGAACCACAGCCCGAACATGCAGGCGACGAGCGCTCCCGTCCCGATCCCGAGCCACAGCTTCTGGCGTCCCGCCGCGTCCGCCCGCTGGCCGAGCACCGGCGCGAGCACGAGGATCGCGAGGCCGGCGATGGTCGACCCGAGGCCCAGGCCGCTGGTGAGACCCGCGATCGCGGACTCCTTGACCGGGTCGTCGGCGTTCAGCGCCGCGATCTCCGGCGGCAGGAACGCGTCCGTCGTGAGGTAGAGCGCCGTGAAGATGAACGTGAGGATGACCGTGTTGAAGGGCTGGGTGGCCCAGTCCCACAGCGCCCAGGAGTAGATCTGCTTCTTCGACGCGGGCTCCTCGCCGCGCAGCTCCAGGCCGATGACGCCGACGGCGCCGCTGTCGGCGGTGGCCGGCGGTCGGTCGGCGGGGCGTCGGGCGGCCGGATCCTCGGGCGTGCTCATGGACGAAGTCTGTCCTCGCCGGGTGAACGCCCGGTAGCGGCGCGCCGCAGGCGATCCTCGCTCACGCCGCGGGGGCGGCGGGCGTCTCGGCCACGGCGGGCTCGCCGTCCTGCCAGCGCGGCGAGGGCAGGTGCAGCAGGATCAGTCCGATGCCGGCGAGCGTCGCGTTGCGGAACGCCGGGTCCAGGCCGTTCCAGGCCTGCGACCGCCACATCTGGAACCACTCGCCGCCCATCGCGATGAATCCGCCGACGAACAGCAGCACGATCATCACCCCGCCGATCGTCGCCCAGCGCCGGGCGGCGCCGTAGCCGTGACCGAGGAAGCCGCGCACGAAGAACACCACCGAGACGATCAGCGCGACGGCGGCCAGCGACTCCCAGACGATGATCCCGACGTAGCCGATGTTCCACACGACCGGGTTCGAGATCGCCCGCCACATGACGTCCGGATCCAGGCCGGTTCCGGCCTGCTGGCCGAAGTTGGTCGTGTCCATGGACAGCACGTGCTGGACGAACGCGAAGTTCGTCTCGTAGTCGGTGATGTTGCCGAGTGCCACCAGGAAGATGTACAGGCCGTTCACGAGGGCGAAGGCGGCGGCCGCGAACGGCAGGGTGCCGATGACGTGCCAGCGCGGCGCCGGGGCGGGGGATGCGGTCATGCCTGCACCGTAGCGCCCTTGCGGCTCCGGGAACAGAGGCCCGGCGAGCGAACCTCGGCGCCGCGGCGGCCGCCCCATCCGATGACGCGAGGCGGGGCGAGGTCAGTCGGCCTTCGGGGTCCCGTCCGCCGCGGAGCCCTCCACAGGGCGCTTCGGGTCGACGACGCGGACCGTGCCCGTCGGGACGATCGGCACCTCCTGGCCTTCGGCGTCGATGATCTTTCCGTCCACGACGGAGTCGCCGTCCTCCAAGGCGTCGAGGAGCTCCTCGGGCACCGACCGGCTCGCCGCGGCGACGAAGACGCTGCGGTCGCCCTTCGTGTTCGAGCGGCGCACGAGGTGGTTGAACACGAGGTTCAGCAGGATCGCCATGATCGTCGTCGAGCTGATGGCCGAGTGGAAGATGACCGTGAACCAGGACGGGAACCCGTCGTAGATGCTCGGCTGCACGAGCGGGAGCAGGCCGAAGCCGAGCGAGACGGCGACGGTGATGAGGTTGAGGTTGTTCTTGTAGTCGACCTTGGAGAGGGTCGCGATGCCGCTCGCGGCCACGGTCCCGAACAGGACGATGCCGACGCCTCCGAGCACCGGGGTGGGGATGGCGGCGACCACGCGCCCGAGGACGGGGAGCACGCCCAGGACGACGAGGATCACACCGCCGGCGGCGACGACGAAGCGGCTCTTCACGCCCGTGATGGCGACGAGTCCGACGTTCTGCGCGAACGCGCTCTGCGTGAAGGAGTTGAACACGGGGGAGACGGCGCTGGAGAGCATGTCGGCGCGCAGGCCGTTCGCGATGCGCTTCGAGTCGACCTTGGTGCCGACGACCTCGCCGACCGCCAGGATGTCGGCGGTCGTCTCCGTGAAGGTGACGAGGATCACGATGAGCATCGACACGATCGCGGCGATGTCGAAGGTCGGCAGGCCGAAGGCGAACGGCGTGGGCAGCGCGAAGACGGGTCCCTCGCCGACCGTGGAGAAGTCCGCGACGCCGATGACCGTGGCGAACAGGGTGCCCAGGGCGAGGGCGATGAGGATGCTGAGGCGCGCGATCGCGGGCGTGCCGAACTTCGTCAGCAGGATCACCAGCAGCAGGGTCAGCGCGGCCAGGCCCAGGTTCGCGACCGAGCCGTAGTCCGGGGCCTCGGCGTTGCCGCCCATGGCCCAGCCCGCCGCCACCGGGAGCAGGGAGAGACCGATCGAGGTGATCACCGTCCCGGTGACGACCGGAGGGAAGAACCGGATGATCAGCGCGAACGCGGGGGCTATCAGCAACCCGATCGCGGAGGCGACCAGCACGGCGCCCATCACCGCCTGGATCCCGCCGTCCCCCTGGATCGCGAGCATGGTGGCGACGCCGGAGAACGACACGCCCTGCACGAGCGGCAGCTTGGAGCCGAAGAACGGCACGCCGATGGTCTGCAGGATGGTGGCCAGGCCGCCGATGAAGAGCGAGCACGCGATGAGGGTGCCGATCTCCGCCTGGGAGAGCCCCCCGGCCTGTCCGACCACGAGCGGCGGGGCGATGATCCCGCCGTACATGGTCAGCACGTGCTGCAGGCCGTAGGCGAAGCTCGGGCCGATGCCGAGCCGGGCGTCCTCGGGACGGTCGGTGGGACGAGCGTGCCGCGTCTTCGTCTTGCTCATGTCTCGCGCTTCCTGATCGTCGTCGATCAATAATCCGCAGTACGGAAAAAGAGTTCCGGACTGCGACAATGTTAGGCCAGTCGTTCGGGCCGGTCAACCGTCCGTCGCCGCACCGACCGTCCAGCGGCGGTCTGTGCATCATCCTCCACGGTGCCCGATCTGCACATCTATTCCCGATCTGCACACGTTCTCGCGTGGCGGGTGTGCAGATCGGGCGGGAGTGTGCAGATCGGGTGGGCGAGGCAGGCGCGGTAGCGTCGTGCCATGTCGGGATCACGGTCCGCCGGGCCGGTCGTGCTGCTCGAGGGGGAGAGCGACCGGCTCGCCCTCGAGCAGGCCGCGCGCGTGCTGGGGCGACCGCTGGCGGGCGTCGCGCTGGACGTGCTGGGCGGGATCACCAACCTCCGCTCGCGACTGATGGCCCTGGCGGCATCGGGAGCGGAGCCGGTTCTGGGGCTCTACGACACCGCGGAGGAGAGGTTCGTCGTCGGCGCGCTGGCCGCCGCCGGCCGGATGGATGCACCGGCAGCGGGAACGGTGTTCGACGCGCTCGCCGCGGTCGGCTTCCACGGGTGCGCGCGGGATCTGGAAGACGAGGTGATCCGCGCGGCGGGGCCTGAGCTGGTGCTCGAGACGCTGGCCGCCCGGGGCGAACTGGCGCTGTTCCGGGTCTTCCAGGGACAGCCGGCGCAGCGTGTGCGGTCCGTGGAGGCGCAGCTGCACCGCTTCGCCGGGACCGCGGGCGGGCGCAAGGCGCACTTCGCCGCGGATGTGATCGCGGCCCTTCCCGCCGACCGGATCCCCGCCCCGCTGCGCGCGCTGCTGGACGACCTCGCGTCCCCGCCGCGGCCTCGCTAGACGTTTCGTCTCGTCGCTGCGCTCCTCGCTCAACGACCGGTGGTGCTTCTCGGTCGTTGAGCGACACTTCGACTCGCTGCGCTCGCTCAGTGCGGGTCTCCGCGAGTCGAAACGTCGAGGCGCGTTCCGTCACGGGGCCGCGGCCTCGCTCAACGACCGAGGTCAGTGCGGGGTCGAGACGCCGAGGGCGTCGTGCACCATCGCCGTGGCCGCCCGGGCTCCTGCGCCGGCCGCGATGATGAGCTGCTGCGGACCGGGCGAGGCGGCGTCTCCCGCGGCGTAGAGACCCGGGATGCTCGTGCGGCCGGCGCGGTCGGTGACGAGGTGGCCCGCGGCGTCTCGATCCGGATCGATGCCGTCGAGGAACGCGAGGTCCAGCGACCACTCCGGGCGGACGAACCCGCCGTCCAGCGGCAGGACGGCCCCGCCCTCCACGACGGCGTGCACGATCCGGCCCTTCTCCGACACGAGGTCGAGGACCCGCCGCCGCTCGACGACGACGCCGATCGCCGCCAGCTCCGCCTCCTGCACGGCGTCGAGGACGTCCTCGCCGTGGGTGAACACCGTCAGATCGTCGGTCCATCGGGCGATGAGCCGCGCTCGCACGGCCAGATCCGGCGTCCGCCCGAACAGCGCGAGGCGCCGCTGCTGCAGCTCCCACCCGTCGCACGCCGCACAGCTGAACACGCTCACGCCGTAGCAGCCGAGGAGCCCCGGGACCTCGGGCAGGGTCTCCCGCAGACCGGTCGCGAGCAGGACCGTCTGGGCACGCACGCGGGACTCCGGTTCGCGTCGGCCGACCTCGGCCTCGAACGGGGCGTGCGGATCCGTCGTCCTCCGCAGGGACAGCACGCGCCGCCGGGAGAGGATCTCGACGTCGGGATAGGCGCCGAGCTCCTCGCGGGCGAGGCGACGCAGCTCGTGCGGAGGCACCCCGTCGCGGGTGAGGAAGCCGTGCGAGTTCAGCGTCGCGGCGTTGCGAGGGCGGTCCGCGTCGACGACGAGGACGCGGGAGCGGGATCGGCCGAGGCCCAGGGCGGCGGACAGGCCCGCGGGCCCTCCGCCGATGATCAGCGCGTCGTACGGCTCGGCGAGAGCGCCCGTGCCCGGACCGGCGACCGGCTCCGCCGCCTCACCGCCGCCCGGCCGGGAACGGGGGACCCCGCTCCTCATCGCGCCAGGGCGCCGGCGGACGAGATGGCGACCTGCTCGTCGCGCGGGATCACCTTGACGCGTTCGCGGCGGTGTTCGTGCGTCTCCCCGAGCGCCCGCTCGTGGGCGTCCAGCGCGAGCCAGCCGTCCCAGGTCGTCACGGCGACCTCCCGGGCGACCAGGTCGTCGAGCAGATCCCCGGAGTCCGCCGGCTCGGACAGACGCCCCGCCCTCGCGTCGTCGAGGAGGTTCGCGATGGTCTCGCTCGCATCCGACTTCGTGTGACCGATGAGCCCGACCGGTCCGCGCTTGATCCATCCGGTCGCGTACAGACCGGGCTCGCCGTCGACCCGTCCGCCCTCGTTCGGGACGACGCCGCGGCGCTCGTCGAACGGGGCCCCCAGGACCGGGGAGCCGAAGTAGCCCACGGCCCGGTACACCGCCTGGACGGGGATCGTCCGTTCCTCGCCGGTGGCGACGACGCCCTCCGCGCCGGGAGCGGTCCGAGCGAAACGGACGGCCTCCACCCGCTCGGACCCGAGGATCTCGAGCGGCGCGTGCCAGAAGTGCAGGTGCAGGCGCCGCGGCGCTCCGCTCGGCTCCCGCGTGCGCCAGGATTGGAGCGTCCGCAGCATGATCTTGAGCTGGTTGTTCGGCGCGGCGGCCGGGTCCACGCCGTCGAAGTCCTCCTCGTGCAGCACGATGTCGACGCCGGCGACCTCGCCGAGCTCGCGGAGCTCGATGGGCGTGAACTTGATGTCGGCGGGGCCGCGGCGCCCGAAGACGTGCACGTCCGTCACCGCGGAGGACTCCAGCCCGGCGAGGACGGAGTCGGGCACTTCGGTGCTGCGCAGCGCGGCGGCGGGTTTGGCGAGGACGCGGGCGACGTCGAGGGCGACGTTGCCGTTCCCGATGACCGCGACGGAGGCGGCATCGAGCGGCCACTCTCGCGGCACGTCCGGGTGGCCGTCGTACCAGGCGACGAAGTCCGCCGCCCCGTAAGAGCCGGGAAGGTCCGCGCCGGGGACGTCGAGGACGGCGTCCCGGATCGCCCCGGTCGCGAGGATCACCGCGTGGTAGCGGGCGCGCAGTTCCTCCAGCGTGACGTCGCGGCCGACCTCGACGTTGCCGAGGAACCGGATGGAGCGTCGAGGAGCCGTCTCCGTGCCACCCGCCGCGTCGGACGGGGGCGCGTCGAGCATCTCGTGCAGGGAGTTCACGATGCCCTTGATGCGCGGGTGGTCCGGGGCCACGCCGTAGCGGATGAGGCCGTACGGGGCGGGGAGCGACTCGATCAGGTCGATCTCGACCCGCGCGCCGGCGTCCTCGGCCTCGCGCACCGCGGCGACGGCGGTCGTGAGGATGTTCCCGGCGTAGATCCCGGCCGGGCCGGCGCCCACGATCGCCACGCGGAGAGGGGAGGGAAGGGAAGAGGTCATCGGCGCGGCGCCTTTCGCTCGGCGGAGGAGGGTCCGGGAACGGCGGCGCTGGCGCTGTCTCCAGTCTCCTCCGGAAGGGGGTGGAAAGGGAAGGGCGGCTCGTCGCGACGGACGGCCGCGAGGAGCCCGGTGTCGACGGCGAGACCGGCTTCCAGCGCCTCGGCCAGTCGTGCGACGGCGCCGGCGCGGCGGGTCCGCGCCGCGGGCGGCGGTGGCGGCGTCGACGGCTCGGGGGACGCTCCCGCGGAGGCGCGGGG
>NZ_BCRA01000123.1 GCF_001552355.1 Microbacterium resistens NBRC 103078 | reverse complement strand
CCGCGGGGAGCGGCCGGCCGGCCGGCGGGAACGACCCGGCGCCCGTCGCAGCCCGTACGGAAAGCCCGGCCGCCGACGGAGCGGAGCTCGCATCGGCCGTACGGCGGATCCGCGCGGACCTTGCCAGCGGCGTGAGCGCACGCGACCGCATCCTCGCGGCTTTGGCTCCCCGTTCCCTCTTCGGCGGACGCCTCACCGCGGCCTCCGTCTCCTGATCCCCCGGCTCCCTCTCCCTCTCCCCTCTCCACTTTCCGGCGAAACCCCCTCTGGGCGCCGAAACCCCCTCTCACACACGCATCTGCGAGGGGGTTTCGTCGCCGGAAGGGGGTCTCGGCGAACTGCGGGTCAGGCCGCGTGGGCGGAGCAGGGGACCGCGACGCAGGCGGGGCAGACCACGAACTGACGACGGCACGACGCATCGGGGCAGTTCGCGGTGCGATTCGTCGCCGCACCGCACCCGGCGCACTCGCCGATCACCGCCGCATGGTCGCTGAAGTCGACGGACCCCCGCCCGTCGAACACGTAGAGGGATCCCTCCCACAGCCCGTCGTCGCCGAATCGCTCGCCGTACCGGACGATGCCGCCGTCGAGCTGATAGACCTCGCCGAAGCCGCGCGAGCGCATGAGCCCCGACAGCACCTCGCACCGGATCCCTCCGGTGCAGTAGGTCACGACCGGACGCCCCTTGAGGTCGTCGAACGCGCCCGAGTCGAGCAGCCCCACGAAGTCCCGCGTCGTCTCGGCGTCCGGGACGACCGCGCCCCGGAACCGCCCGATCTGCGCCTCCAGCGCGTTGCGGCCGTCGAAGAACACCACCTCCTCGCCGCGCTCCGCGACGAGCTCGTGCAGCGCCTCGGGCGTCAGGCGGGCTCCCCCGCCGACGACCCCGCGCTCGTCCACCCGGAGCTCGCCCGGTGCGCCGAACGACACGATCTCGTCGCGGACCTTGACGCTGAGCTTCGGGAAGTCCGCGCTGTAGCCGTCGGCGTCCACCGCGGTGCCCTCGCTCCACTTGACGTCCGCGTCGCGGAAGGGCGCGTAGGACCGGAAGGAGCGCAGCCAGCGCTTGACGGCCGGCAGGTCGCCGCCGAGGGTGCCGTTGATGCCGTCCGGGGAGATGAGGATGCGGCCGCGCAGGTGCAGGGCATCGCACAGGTCGCGCTGCCACAGCCGGATCGCCTCGGGGTCGGCCAGCGGGGTGAACGCGTAGAAGAGCACGATCTTCGGGGTGGCCATCGAGCGATTCTCCCAAACGACGCGACCCGCTGTCGAAACGGGACCCACCGCCGTCCCCGGCCCCCGCCGACGCAGGAGACCCCGCGTACGCGGCGCGCACGCGGGGTCTCCGGGCTTCCGGGCGGGTCGGGCTCCGTCGACCGCCGCACCCGGAATGGTGGTGCTGAGCGTGGGACTCAGCGGTATCTGCCGAGCTGGGGGTCTCAGCAGAACGCGGTCGCCGCCGCCCAGGCCGCCGGGACCTCGGCCTGGCCCTCGCGGGTGACCGTGGCCTCGATCAGGCCGTAGGAACGGTCGGAGGCGAAGAACACCTCGTTCGGGTTGTCCAGGCCGAAGGGGGCCAGATCGACGACGAAGTGGTGCTTGTTCGGCATCGAGAACCGGATCTCCGCGATCTCCGGGTGCGCGGCCAGCGCCGCGCGCCCCATGTCGAACAGGGTCGTCTGCAGCGCGGCCGAGTAACGGCGCGTGAACTCCTCGAGGAGGATGCGCTTGACGTCCTCGTACACCGCGGTGAAGTCGAGGTCACGCGTACCCGGGACGTAGCGCCACCGCGCCTTGACATCCGTGGCGAGGATGCGGTCGGTGGTCTCCGGCAGCGTCGTGTAGCGGTCGCGCGGGTAGCCCTCGAACCCGGACCCGGTGGTCTTCAGGACCGTGAGGCCCTTGAGCCCGCCGAACACGTGACGCTCGTCCCCGTCGGCGAAGACGAAGGCGGTGCGGGTCTCCTGCCCCTTGCGGACGAAGGAGTGGTCGTGCCCCTCGCCGTCGACGAGGATCCGCTCCCAGGCGTAGCTCTCGGCCTCCCAGCGGCCGCCGGTGACCCAGTCGAACTCGCCGGTGAAGTGGTCCGACAGGCGAAGCAGGAAGGCCTCCGGAGACCCGACGCCGTCGCGGGCGAAGGCGAAGACGGTGTTCTTCTGCGTGTCCGTCGCCACGACGTGGCTGTTGTCGCCGGCGAGGTGGGCCCCGGCGAAGTCGCCGTGCAGCTGCGAGGTGACGTTGAGGTCCTCGATCTCGTGACGGTCGGTGTCGCGGGTGACCTTGACGACGCGGACCTCGGCCTTGCCGTACTGGTTCGGCCCGAGGACGATGCCGTCGGCGGCGCTGTCGGCGGGGGCGGTCGCGGTGGTGATCAGGGTGTCGGTCATGATGATTCAGCTTCCTCGGTACGTCGAATAGGCGAACGGGCTCAGCAGCAGCGGCACGTGGTAGTGCCGCTCCTCGTCGTCGACGACGAAGGTGAGCAGAGCCTCGGGATAGAAGGTGGGGATGCCGCGCGCGGCGAAGTACGCGCCGGTGTCGAAGCGGAGGCGGTAGGTGCCGGCCGGCAGGCGCTCGGGACCGAGCTGCTTGGCCCGCCCGTCCTGGTCCGTGACCGCGTCGGCCACGGACTGCCACTCGCCGTCGCGCAGGGCGGTGAGCTGCACGGCGACGCCCGGGGCGGGAAGGCCCTGGACGGCGTCGAGCACGTGGGTCGTGATGTGGGACACGGCGGTCATGCGGCGACCACTCCCTTCAATCGGAGCAGCGCGATCTCCCGCAGCTGCTGGGCGACGATGACCGCCTCGGCGTCGTCGTCGTTGGCCAGGCGCTCCCTCAGCGCGGCGAGGATCTCGTCCGCGCTGCGGCCCGCGGCGCGGATCAGGAAGACCCGGCCGAAGCGCTCCTCGTAGGCGAGGTTGCCCTCGCGCAGCGCCTCCTGGACCGCCTCGGAGGTGTCGACCCCCGACTGCTCGGACCGGGACAGCGCCGCTTCCGCGCCCTCGCCCTTCGGGCGCTCCCCGATGCGGGGATGATGCACGAAGGCCGCCTCGATCTCCTCCGCCGTGAACGGGTCGGCGGCCACGGCCGCCTCCGCCACGAGGGACTCGACCGAGTCGTAGGGGCGATGATCGACGAGGTGCTCGCACCAGCGCGTCACGTCGACGCACGGTCGGAGAGCGGCGATCGCGACGGAGCGATCGGCTCTGTTGAACTCCTCAAGCAACATTGCTCGAACTGCTTTCTCTTTCATGCTGGCATCCACGGTGTACGGAAATACGATCCCGAGGATCCTGCTCTCGGTTTCGTATCGTGGAACTGTTATTTCAGCATGCGACAACTCTAACCCGACTCGACCTCGAAGACAAGACTTTCGTGCGTCGCCTCCCCCACGCAATCGAGTGGTCAGTTTCTGTGGGTTTCGGCGCCGCGAACCCACAGAAACTGACCACTCGAGAGGAGGATGCCGACGTCAGACGCCGAGAGCCTCGCGGAGGCGAGCGACGTGCCCCTCGGCGGACACCTCATACTCGGCGGACTGCACGCGGCCCTCCGCGTCGATCACGAAGGTCGAGCGCAGCAGACCGTCGAACGTGTTCCCGTTGATCGTCTTCGGGCCCCACGCGCCCCAGGCCTTGGCGGTGGCGGCGTCCTCGTCGCTCAGCAGCGGGAAGCTCAGATGCTCGGCCGCGGCGAATTCCGCGAGCTTCGCGACCGGATCGGGCGAGATGCCCAGCACCGCGTAGCCCGATCCCTGGAACGAGGCGAGGTTGTCGCGGAAATCGCAGGCCTCGGTCGTGCAGCCGGGCGTGAAGGCGGCCGGATAGAAGTACACGATCACCGGCGTGCCGCGCAGGTCCGACAGACGCCGCACGCGCCCCTCGGCGTCCGGCAGTGCGAAGTCCGGCGCCGGCTGACCGGCCTCGAGTCGTTCGGCAGTGGTCATGTTCCGTCCTCTCTCATCCTGCGGTGATCCGGCGACGCCGTCCTCGGCCCCGCCGTGTCGGGGATCCGGTCAGGACCGGATGATCCCCGCGGCCTCGGCGCCGATGCGGCGTCCGACCTCCTCGAGGAGCCGCCGGGCACCGGCCATGCTCTTGTCGGGGTCCGGCTCGAGCTCACTGAGAGCGTAGACCCGGGAGAAGCCGGCCGAGGCCGCCTGATCGGCATCGAGCGTGGTCCGGCCGCACACCGCGACGACAGGGATGCCCGCCGCACGCGCGGCGGCCGCGACGCCGAGCGGCGTCTTGCCGCCCAGGCTCTGGTCGTCGAGGCTCCCCTCCCCCGTCACGACGAGGTCGGCGCCGACGAGATGCTCGGAGAGGCCGGTCAACCGCTGCACGACCTCGACGCCGGGCTGCCGCTGCGCGCCGAGCACGGCGAGCGCCGCGTACCCGACCCCTCCCGCGGCTCCCGCGCCCGCCGCCTCGGACGATGCGCGGACGCCCGGCTGCTGCTCCAGCAGTCCGGCGAAGCGCGCCATCGCGGCGTCCAGCACGGCGACGTCGTCGCCCGCGGCGCCCTTCTGCGGTCCGAAGACCGCCGACGCCCCGCGCTCGCCGAGCAGCGGATTGTCCACGTCGCTGGCGAGCACCACGCGCGTCCGCTCCACGCGAGGATCCAGCCCGGTCACGTCCACGACGTCGACCGCGGCGAGGCTCCCCCCGCCGCCGGAGACCTCACGCCCTGCCGCATCCCGCACGCTCACCCCGAGCGCCTGGAGCATCCCCGCGCCGGCATCGGTGTTCGCGCTGCCGCCGACCGCAAGGACGAGGAACGTGCAGCCCCGGTCGAGGGCGGCGAGGATCAGCTCGCCGGTGCCCCGGCTCGTCGCGCCGAGCGGGTCCTTGACACCGCCCGGGAGCAGCTCCAGTCCGCTCGCCGCGGCCATCTCGATGACCGCCTGCTCGCCCCGCACGGCGAAGCGCGCCTCGACGGGCCTGCCGGTGGGGCCGGTGACCGTGACGCGGACCTCCTCGAACCCGGCGGCGAGGGCGGCGTCCACCGTCCCCTCGCCGCCGTCGGCCACGGGGACCGCGTCCACCACGGTCCCCGGCGCGGACTGCGCGATCCCCTCGGCGAGCGCGGCGGCCACCTCCGGTCCCGTCGCGGAGCCCTTGAATTTGTCCGAGGCGATGAGGATGCGCATGGGCGTGCCCCGTCCGCTCTCAGTCGAGAAGGGCGTAGACGGCCTCGGGCGCGTCCTCGGGCACCGACGCGAGGTCCTCGAACTCCGTCATGGTGTCGAGGTCGGCCCCCATGGCGATGTTGGTCACGCGCTCGAGGATCACCTCGACGACCACCGGCACCTGGAACTCGTCCCGCAGGCGCTGCGCCTCGGCGAAGCCGGCGGCGAGGTCCTCGGGACGCTCCACGCGCAGGGCCTTGCAGCCCAAGCCCTCGGCGACCTTGACGTGGTCCACCCCGTAGCCCTCGGCCACGCTGGACGAGTCCTTCGGCGTGTTGACGTTGTCGAAGGCCAGCGAGACCTCGTAGTCCATCTCGAAACCGCGCTGCGACTGACGGATCAGACCCAGGTAGCTGTTGTTCACCACGACGTGGATGTAGGGCAGCTTGTGCTGCGCGCCCACGGCGAGCTCCTCGATCATGAACTGGAAGTCGTAGTCGCCCGAGAGCGCGACGACCTGCTCGCCGGGCTTGCCGCGCACGACGCCGAGGGCTGCGGGGCCGGTCCAGCCCAGCGGGCCCGCCTGCCCGGCGTTGATCCACTTGCGGGGGCCATAGGCGTGCAGCAGCTGCGCGCCGGCGATCTGCGACAGGCCGATCGTGGTGACGTAGGTGGTGTCGCGGTCGAACGCCGAGAGCATCTCCTGGTACACGCGGTGCGGCTTCATCGGCACGTCGTCGAAGTTCGTCTTGCGCAGCAGGCGCGCCTTGCGGTCGCGGCACTCCTGCGCCCAGCCGTTGTAGTCGGGCAGCTCGGCGACGCGGTCGCGGGCGGCCGCGAGCAGGGCGTCGATGAACGCGCCCGCGTCCGAGACCACGCCGTAGTCGGGTGCGAAGACGCGGCCGATCTGCGTCGGCTCGATGTCGACGTGCACGAACGTGCGGCCCTTGCGGTACGTGTCCAGCCCGCCGGTGTGGCGGTTGGCCCAGCGGTTGCCGATGCCGAGCACGAAGTCGGACTCGAGGAAGCTCGCGTTGCCGTAGCGCTGCGAGGTCTGGATGCCGACCAGCCCCGCGGCGAGCGGGTGGTCGTCGGCGATCGCGCCCCAGCCCATCAGGGTCGGGAACACGGGCACACCCAGGGTCTCGGCGAGCTCGACGAGCGTGGCGGACGCGCCCGAGTTCACGACGCCGCCACCGGCGATGATCGCCGGGTGCTCGGCCGCGACGAGCATGTCGAGCACCTTCTCGGCCTGCGCCCGGGTGGCGACGGGCTTCGCCACGGGCAGCGGCTCGTAGGTGTCGATGTCGAACTCGATCTCGGTCATCTGCACGTCGAACGGCAGGTCGATCAGCACCGGGCCGGGGCGGCCGGAGCGCATGACCTGGAAGGCCGTCTGGAAGACGCCGGGGACCTGGGCGCCCTCGAGCACGGTCTTGGCGAACTTCGTCACCGGCTTCGCGATCGACGCGATGTCGACGGCCTGGAAGTCCTCCTTGTCGAGCTTCGCGACCGGCGCCTGGCCCGTGATGCACAGCATCGGGATGGAGTCGGCGATCGCGGCGTACAGGCCGGTGATCATGTCGGTGCCGGCCGGCCCCGAGGTGCCGATGCACACGCCGATCCGGCCGTCGCCGGTGCGGCTGTAGCCGTCGGCCATGTGCGAGGCGCCCTCGACGTGGCGGGCGAGCGTGTGCCGGATGCCGCCGTGGGCGCGCATCGCGGAGTAGAGGGGGTTGATCGCAGCCCCGGGCAGGCCGAACGCCTCGTCGGCGCCCTCCTTGACGAGGATCTGCACGATGGCGTCCACTGCGCGCATACGGGTCATGGGAGTTTCCTTAGATGTGTGTACCGGTCGGTGACGGTCGTTGAGCGAGCGAAGCGAGTCGAAACGCGGTCCCGGGTGGGGCGTTTCGTCTCGTCGCTTCGCTCCTCGCTCAACGAACGGAAGTACGGTCCGGCCGTTGAGCGAGCGAAGCGAGTCGAAACGTCCGAGCTCAGCGGCCGGAGAGCTCGGTGGTGAGCTTGAAGAGCCCGGAGTGGTCGAGTCCGCCGTCGCCGCGGGCGACGAGGGCGTTCACGAGCTGTGCGACCGCGGCGCCCAGCGGGACGGTGACCCCGGCCTGGCGCGCAGCGGCGGTGACGATGCCCAGATCCTTGTTGTGGAGGGCGAGACGGAAGCCGGGGGCGAAGTCGCGATCGAGCATCTTCCTCCCCTTCTGATCGAGGACCTTGGAGCCCGCGAGGCCGCCGCCGAGGACGGTCAGCGCGGCGTCGGTGTCGACGCCGAAGGCCTCCAGGAACGTGATCGCCTCGGCGAGCGCCTGGATGTTGACGGCCACGATCAGCTGATTGGCCGCCTTGACGGTCTGGCCGGCGCCGGACGGCCCGACGTGCACGATCGTCTTGCCGATCGCGTTCAGCACGGGCTCGGCCTTCGCGAAGTCCTCGGCGCTGCCGCCGACCATGATCGAGAGCACCCCGTCGATCGCGCCCTGCTCGCCGCCGGAGACGGGGGCGTCGACGACGCCGAGCCCGGCGGCGACGGCCTCCTCGGCCAGCGTCTTGGCGACGTCGGGACGGATGGAGGAGTTGTCGATCCAGAGGGCGCCGGCCTTGGCGTTCGCGAAGACGCCGTCCTCGCCGCGCACGACCCCCTCGACGTCCGGGGAGTCGGGCACCATGGTGATGACGACGTCCGCGTCCGCGACGGCCTCGGCGATGCCGGACGCGCCCGTGCCGCCGGCCTCGACGAGGGCGTCGATCGGCTCCTGGCTCCGGTTGTACCCGGTGACGTCGTAGCCGGCCTTGACGAGGTTCTTGGCCATGGGCAGACCCATGATGCCGAGGCCGATGATGGCGATGCTGGTCATGTCGGTGTCCTTTGCTGCGTCGGTGTCTGGGCGGATCAGCGGGCGGCGGCGCCCGCGCGGATCCAGTCGAAGGCGCTCTCCTGCGGAGCCTTGTACTCCAGGCCGATGGGCCCGGCGTAGCCGAGCTCGCGGCTGCGGGCGATCCAGTCGTCCAGCGGAGCGCTCCCGCTGCCGGGGGCGCCACGGCCCGGCGCGTCGGCGATCTGGATGTGGGCGAAGCCGCCCGCGTGGGCCTCGATGACCGCGGGCACGTCGTCGCCGTTGACGGCCAGGTGGTAGAAGTCGGCCAGCAGCCCCAGGTTCGACTCGCCCTGCTCGCTCCGCACGCGCTCGATCACGCCGAGGGCATCCGCGGCGGTGCGCAGCGGATAGCGGTCGGCGCCGCTGACCGGCTCCACGAGCACGGTGCCGCCGATCGGAGCGACCGCCCGGGCCGCGAGCGCCAGGTTCTCCACGGCGAGGTCGTCCTGCGCGGCGGGGTCCTCGCCGTCCACACGGTTGCCGTACAGCGCGTTGAACCCCTTCGTGCCGAGAGCGTCGCCGATCCCGGCGACGACCGCGAGGTTGTCCCGGAACTCCGCCGAGCGGGCGGGCCAGGAGACGAGGCCGCGGTCGCCGGCGGGCATGTCGCCCGCGAAGAAGTTCAGCCCGGTCAGCTGCACGCCCGCGTCGCGGATCGCGGAGACGAACGCGTCGACGTCGGCGTCCGCCGGGACGGCCGTGGCGAAGGGCCACCAGAACTCGACCGCGTCGAAGCCGGCCGCCTTGGCCGCCGCCGGCCGCTCGAGCAGCGGCAGCTCCGTGAGGAGGATCGAGCAGTTCACGGTGTACGTCATCGTCGAGGTCCCTTCATCGCCCTGACTTCCACTATTCGGAAGAGAACTTTTACTAGACGAAAGCTTACGGAGTCACCCGCCCGCCGTCAAGGGTCGGCCGCGCCTCCCGCCGCCACGGCCGCCCGCCGCCGTGCCACCCCGCGCCCGGGGCTGGCGGCCAGCCTCGGCGGGAACGACGAAGCCGTCGGGGTCCCGGAGGCTCCGGGACCCCGACGGCTCGGGGCGCATCGACTCAGGTGAGCGCGATCTGGCGGTTCATGTCCTTGTAGAGCAGGTAGCGGAAGTCCTCCGGGCCGCCCGCGTAGCAGGCCTGCGGGCAGAAGGCACGCAACAGCATGTAGTCGCCGGCCTCCACCTCGACCCAGTCGTCGTTGAGGCGGTACACGGCCTTTCCCTGGAGCACGAACAGGCCGTGCTCCATGACGTGCGTCTCCGCGAACGGGATGGAGCCCCCGGGCTTGAAGGTGACGATGTTCACCTGCATGTCGTGCGCGATGTCGCTCGAGTCGGTGAAGCGCGTCGTGGCCCACGCGTCGGTCCCCACCATCGGCACCGGCTCGACGTCCTGGTCGCGCGTGACGAAGGACGCGGGCGCCGGCACGCCGTCGAGGTACTCGTAGGCCTTGCGGATCCAGTGGAAGCTCGTGAGCTCCTCGCCCTCGTTGGCCAGCGACCAGTCGGCGCCCGGGGCGAGGAACGCGTACCCGCCGGGCTCGAGGACGTGGCGTTCGCCCTCCAGCGTCAGGGTGAGGGATCCGGCGGTCACGAACACCACGCCCTCGACCCCCGCCTCCGCCTCGGGCTTCGCCGCACCGCCGCCGGGGGCGATCTCCACGATGAGCTGCGAGAACGTCGTGGCCGAGCTCGGCGTCGGGCGCGCGATGATCCACGCGCGCGTGTTCGTGAAGCCCGGGAGGGTGCTGGTGACGATGTCGCGCAGCACGCCCTTCGGGATGACGGTGTAGGCGAGCTTCACGATCGCGCGGTCGGTCAGCAGAGCCGTCTGCGGGGGCAGCCCGCCGGCCGGGGTGTAGTACGTGTACGTCATCGGTCCTCCTTGTCGGACAGGGCGAGCTTCGGGTGCGCGAGGCGGATCAGGGCCTCGCGCGAGGACCCGGCGGCGCCCTGCACCTCGTCCTCGGTGATCGCCCCGCACTCCACGCCGCGGACGACGAAGCGGGCGAGCGCGCGGGCCGTGGCCGGCTCGTCCATGATCGCCTCGTCCCCGCCGTGCAGGTAGTTGCGCAGCCGTGCGGCCGCCGACGCGAACCCCTCCCGGTAGAAGGCGTAGGTCGCGAGGTACCGCGTCGGCAGCTGGGCCGCGTGCAGGTCCCACCCCTGGTAGTAGCCGCGCTCCAGCGAGCGCCGGACGAGGCGGGCGTGCAGGCGCCAGGCCTCGCGCACGTGGTCGGGGTCCCCCACCGGGATGACGTTGGTGGACCCGTCGGACAGCCGGATGCCGGTCTCGGCGACCGCGACCTGCATCACCTGCTTGGCGTAGTCCGCCGCCGGATGCTCCATCGACTGGTACGCCGCCGCGATCTGCAGGGAGGCGCTGTAGTCGTAGGTGCCGTAGTGCAGGGCGGTGATGCGGCCGGGTGCCCGGTGCAGCAGGGCGGCGACCGGCACGGTCCCGTCCGCCGCCAAGATGAGCTGGGGCGTCTCCATCTGCACCTCGAACCGGAGACGGCCCGGAGCCAGCCCCAGCCGCTCCTCGAACGCCTCGCACAGCGCGACCATCGCCTCGACCTGGGCGACGGTGGTGACCTTCGGCAGGGTCAGCACGAGGCCGTCCGGGAGCCCGCCGTTCGCGACGAGCGTGGTGAGGAACAGATCGAGGGTGCGGATGCCGCGGCGCCGCGTCGGCGCCTCCAAGCACTTGAACCGGGTCCCGATGAACGGCGGTGCGGTGCCCGCGGCGACCGCCTCGGCCACGCGCTCGGCGGCGAGGACCGCGTCCGCGTCCTCCTCGTCGTCCGGCCGCGCGCCGTAGCCGTCCTCGAAGTCCAGCCGCAGGTCCTCGACGGGCTCGCGGCGGAGCTTGGCGTCCACGAGTGGCGCGAGATCCTCGGCGAGGTGCCCGAGACCCACCGCGTCGGCGAGCGCCGCGGTGCCCCCGAAGGACCGCACGGCCGCGACGGCGTCCGCGCCGAGAGCGTCGGCGAGGCCCGGCCGGAACCGGTCCGCCGGGACGTAGAGGGTGTGCACGGGCTGGCGCGTGCCGTCGTCGCCCGGGTAGGCGGTGCGCAGCAACGCGTCGGTGTCGGCCAGACGCGCGTCGATCTCCGCGAGGTCCTGCTCGTTCAGCGTCGCGGCCATCAGCTCACCAGCTCGTATGCGGCGGTCGTGAGGAAGTCGACGTACTCGTCCTCCAGGCAGAGGTCGCGGACGAGACGGGCGGCCGGTTCGTAGAACTCCGCGAACGCCGCCTCGTCGACCTCGCCGCGCAGGCGGTCGACCTCCTCGGCGAGGAGCTCCTCGACCAGGGCCGGGGTCACCACGCGACCGGTGTCCGCGAGCGTCGTCCCCACCCGGACCTGCTGCCAGATCTGGGAGCGGGAGATCTCGGCCGTCGCCGCATCCTCCATCAGGTTGTGGATCGCGACGGCACCGTTCCCGGACAGCCACACGGCGGTGTAGGCGACCGCGACATACAGGTTCGTCCGGAGCCCCGCCTCGGTGGCCTCGCCGCCCGCCGACGCGACGTCGAGGAGCTGATCCGCGGTGACCGAGACGTCCTCCCGGAGCCGGTCGAGCTGGTTCGGACGGTCGCCGAGCACGGCATCGAACACCTCGCGGCAGACCGGGACGAGATCCGGGTGTGCGACCCAGGACCCGTCGAACCCGTCGTCCGCCTCGCGCGTCTTGTCCGCGCGCACCTTGGCGATCGCCGCCTCCGTGACGTGCGGGTCCCGCCGGTTCGGGATGAACGCGGCCATCCCGCCCATCGCGAAGGCGCCGCGGCGGTGACAGGTGCGGACCAGGAGCTCGGTGTAGGCGCGCATGAACGGCGCCGTCATCGCCACGCTCGCCCGGTCCGGCAGGACGAACCGCTCCCCCGCGTCGCGGAAGTACTTGATGACGCTGAAGAGGTAGTCCCAGCGACCCGCGTTCAGGCCCGACGCGTGATCGCGCAGCTCGTAGAGCATCTCCTCCATCTGGAACGCCGCCGGGATGGTCTCGATGAGCATGGTGGCACGCACCGTGCCGTACGGGATCCCGAGCTGCTCCTGCGCGAAGGCGAACACATCGTTCCACAGCCGCGCCTCGAGGCGGCTCTCCATCTTCGGGAGGTAGTAGAACGGTCCCTGTCCGGAAGCCGACAGCACGGACGCGTTGTGGAAGAAGTGCAGACCGAAGTCCACGAGCGCCCCCACGGCGGGAACGCCGTCGATCGTGATGTGGCGCTCGTCCATGTGCCATCCGCGCGGGCGGACGACGATGACCGCGAGCGGCGCGTCCTCGCGCAGGCGGTACTCCTTGCCCTCCGGCGAGGTGTGCGCGAGGGCGCCTCGCGCCGCGTCGCGCAGGACCACCTGCGCGTCGACGACGTTGTGCCAGTGCGGGGTGCTCGCGTCCTCGAGGTCGGCGAGCCAGACCTTCGCCCCGGAGTTGAGCGCGTTGATGGCCATCTTGGCGGGCGTCGCGGGGCCGGTGATCTCCACGCGGCGGTCGCGCAGGGCCTCGGGCGCCTCGGCCACGCGCCAGTCGCCGGAGCGGATCACGGCCG
>NZ_BCRA01000122.1 GCF_001552355.1 Microbacterium resistens NBRC 103078 | reverse complement strand
CGGGCGGATCTCCTCCTGCTGTGTGAGGCGAACGTGTGCCGTTCGCCGCTCGCGGAGCTCGTGATCGCCCGTCGCCTCGGCGCGCACGAGGCGCTCGCCGAGGTCGAGGTCGCCAGCGCGGGGGTCCGCGCGGAGGGCGGGCACGCCGTGTGCAGCCGCGTGCGCCGCGTCGAGACCGACCAGGACTGGGCCGACCGGACTTCGGCCCACCGCTCCCGTCCCGTGGACGCGGCCGACCTCGATGCCGCCGCCCTGGTGCTGACGGCGTCCCGCGCCGTGCGGGCGGGCGCGGTGTCCCTGTCGCCCGCCGCGCGCCGACGGGTGTTCACCGTGCGCGAGGCGCTGTGGCTCGCCGACGGGATGACCCTCCCGCGGGGAGAGGGCAGGGATGCCGTGGCGGCGCTCGCCGAGGCCCTCGATGCGCGCCGCGGACTGCGTCCTCTGCCGGGAGCGCGCCGCTCCTTCCTGCGTCGTCGCGACACGGATCCTCTCGACATCCGGGACGGACATGTCCTCGGCGGGACGGCGCACGAGCAGACCGTCCAGGACGTCGTCGAGACCTCCGGCCGGATCGCCGGGCTCCTGATCGACATATCGGTATCGCCTTAAGGGCTTTCGTGCGGTAAGCTCCGGACAGCGGTCGTGGGGGCCGCTTACTGGGGAACAGAAAACTGGGGACTCTCGTGGACCGTCAAAGGTGCACGCGTCGAGCCGTGCGCTCGTCGTCGGCGTCGATCGCCATCATCATCACCGCGCTCGCCGTGCCCGCGCTCGCGGGCTGCTTCGCGGCGCCCGTCTCGGGCGCCGGCGCGACGCCGTCGGCCTCGGCCGAACCGTCGCCGAGCGCCTCGTCCATCCTTCCGCCGGGCGCGGATCCGACGCCGACGGACGGGCCGCTGGAGCCGGCGCCGCTGCCGACGCAGGAGGCTCCGCTGGACCAGCCGATCGCGTTCGACACCGGGGTCACCCTGCGCATCGACACGGTCGAGGCCATCGAGGTCACGGCCGAGACGCCCGGCGAGGTCTCCGGATCGGCGGTGCGGGTCACCGTCACCGCCACCAACGACTCCACCGAGGACCAGACCGTCGAGTCCGCCGTCGTCTCCGTCGTCGCCGCGGACGGCGCGCTCGGGATCGGCACCTCGGCGGGCGAGCCCGATCCGTTCGCCGGCGCCATCGCGCCGGGCGACGCCAAGACCGCCTCGTACGTGTTCATGCTCGACGACGCCGCGGGTCGCGACGTCGTCGTCTCCGTCAACTACGCCGCCGGTGAACCGGTCGCCGTCTTCACCGGAAAGGTCTCCTGACATGGCGAACACCCGCCGTCCCGGCCTCCGCACCGCCCTCGGCGGCCTCGTGGCCGCCGCCCTCGCGCTGGGCGCCCTGGCCTCCGCACCGACGGCCGCCTCCGCGATCGAGCCCGTCCCGACGACCAAGGCGCCGTTCGAGCAGCGCAACGGCGACGTGGCGACGGCCGATCCGCAGCCGACCGTGCAGATCGACTCCGGCTACGTCTGGGCGCAGGCGACGATCGGGAACACGGTCTACGCGGTGGGCAGCTTCTCGAACGCGCGGGCGCCCCAGGCGGACCCCGGCACGCAGCTGACCCCGCGGGCCAACGTCCTCGCGTACGACATCACCACCGGCGACCTGCTGCCCTTCGCGCCGCAGGTCAACGGGGTGGTGAAGGCGGTCGCGGCATCGCCGGACGGGAGCCGGATCTACATCGGGGGCTCCTTCAACCAGGTCAACGGACAGGCGCGCTGGGGGCTGGCGGCGCTCGACGCCCGCACCGGCGAGCTCGTGCCCGGCTTCTCGCCCGCCGTCGGCGGCACCGGGGTCTTCGGCATCGCGGTCACGGCGGACTCGGTCTACGTCGCGGGATCCTTCACCCAGGCCAACGGCGTGGCCCGCAAGAACCTCGCCGCGTTCGCCTCCTCGAACGGGGCTCTGCGGTCCTGGGCGCCCACCACCGATCTCCAGTCCGATGCGATCGTCGTCGAGCCGGGCGGGGCGCACATCGTCGCCGCCGGGCGCTTCGGCACCGTCAACGGCGTGACCCAGCGCGGACTCGTCGCGCTGGACCCGACGACCGGAGGCATCGACACCGGCTGGCTGGCGCCGAAGACGGTGAAGAACGGCGTCTCCTCGGGGACGTCCGCCGGCAAGGCCGGGATCTTCACGCTGGCCACGGACGACAGCGCCGTCTACGGCACCGGCTGGGTGTACGCGAGCGCGGACGTCGGGAACCTCGAGGGCGTCTTCGCCGCCAACGCGGGCACCGGGTCGGTCCGGTGGGTCTCGGACTGCCACGGAGACCACTACGGCGTGTACTCGACGGGAAAGACCGTCTACGCCACCTCGCACACGCACGCGTGCGAGACGGTGAACCTGTGGCCGGAGCAGAACCCCCGCGCCTACCGCTACATCGAGGCTTACACGACCGACGCGCGCGGCACGCTGACCCGCAGCGCGACGGCGGGAAGCACCTACGCCGACTGGAGCGGGACCCCGTCGCCGTCGGCCTACGCCTGGTACCCGGACTTCACCGTGGGCACCGCGTCGGGGCTCGGCCAGGCCGGCCTGTCGATCACCGGTTCCGGGGACTACATCTCGGTCGCGGGCGAGTTCACGAGTGTGAACAACCAGCGCTTCCAGGGCATCGTGCGCTTCTCCACGAAGCCGGCGACCGGCGCGAAGCAGGGCCCGCGGCTGTCGGGCTCCTCGTGGACCGCGACCGGAGCGACCAGCGGCCCGGGACGCACCCGGGTGACCGTCCCGCTGAACTGGGACCGCGATGACCGGGACCTCACCTACGAGCTCCTGCGTGAGGGCGTCGCCGAGCCGGTGGCGCGCAAGACCGTGCCGTCGGGGTGGTGGATGACCGGGAGCGTGTCGCTCGACGACGCCGGCCTCACGGCCGGGGCGAGCTACACCTACACCGTGCGCGCGGTCGACGGGGACGGCAACGCGGTCACCAGCTCGAGCACCACCGCGGCGGCGGGGGCCGGCGTCTCATCGCCCTACGCGGACATGGTCCTCAACGACGGCGCCGAGCTGTACTACCCGCTCGGGAACGACACCAAGGACTGGGCGGGGACGAACCCGCCGCTGTTCGGCACGGGTGCGACGAGCACCTCGCCCGGCGCGGTGGCGGGTGTCACCGGCGAGCGCGCGACCAAGCTGAGCGGGACCTCCAGCGGCCGTGTCAGCAGCACGAACGCGCGGACCGCGGACAACGACTTCTCCGTGGAGCTGTGGTTCAAGACGAACACGACCCGGGGCGGCAAGCTCATCGGGTTCGGCAACTCCCGGACGTCCTCGTCCTCCCAGTACGACCGCCACGTGTACATGCAGAACAACGGCCGCCTCACGTTCGGCGTCTACCCGGGCAGCACGGCGACCATCAGCTCGACCGCGTCCTACAACGACAACGCGTGGCATCACCTCGTGGCCTCGCAGAGCGCGGCGGGCATGGCGCTCTACGTGGACGGTCAGCTCGTCGCGCAGAACGCCGCGGTGACCACCGGTGACGTGTACTCGGGTTACTGGCGGATCGGGGGCGACACACTGTCGAGCTGGCCGAATGCCCCGAGCTCGGCGTACTTCGCCGGCACCGTCGACGAGGTCGCGGTGTACGCCACCGCCCTGACCGCCTCGCAGGTCTCGACCCACCGGGCGACCGGGCTCGCCATGACGGCGCCGACGGCGGCCTTCACGCCCACGGCACAGGATCTCGGGCTGAGCGTCGACGCGTCGGCGTCGCAGCCCGGGGACGGCTCGCCGATCACCTCCTACTCGTGGACGTGGGGCGACGGCACGGCGAACGGCACCGGCGCCACGGCGACGCACACGTACGCCGCGCCGGGGGAGTACACCGTGACGCTCACGGTCACGGACCAGCGCGGGCTCACCGGGACGGTGTCGCAGAAGGTCGTCGCCAAGGCGCCGAACGTGCCGCCGACCGCGTCGGCGACCGTGTCCGCCACGGGGCTCACCGTCGCCGCCGACGGGACCGGATCGACCGACGCCGACGGCCAGATCGCCGGCTACGACTGGGACTGGGGCGACGGCACCGCGCACGGCACCGGCGCGACGGCGACGCACGCCTACGCGGCGCCGGGCGACTACACCGTCACCCTGACCGTCACGGACGACCGCGGCGGGGTGGCCACGAAGGCCGTCCCGGTCACCGTGACGCACGCCGATCCGGTCGCCTCGTTCGCGCTCGCCGCGGAGGCGCTGACCGTGTCCGCGGACGCCTCCGGCTCCTCCGCCTCGGACGGCGCGACGCTCGGGTTCGCGTGGGACTGGGGCGACGGGGAGACGTCCGAGGGCGTCACCGCCCAGCATGCCTACGCCGCACCCGGTGCGTACACCGTGACGCTGACCGTCACGGACTCGATCGGCGCCTCGGCGACGAAGACCCGGGACGTCACGGTCGAGGATCGCGTCTTCGCCGTCCGCGACGACTTTGAGCGCTCGGTCCCCTCGGGATGGGGAGCCGCCGAGGTGGGCGGGACGTACTCGGCCATGTACGGGTCGGCGGCGAACGGCTCGGTCTCGGGCGGACGCGGCGTGCTGACCCTGCCTGCGGGGCAGACGCGCAACATGGCGCTGGCGTCGACGCCGCTCACCAACGCCGTGATCGACGTGTCCTACTCGCTCGACCAGGCGCCCTCCACGGGCGGATCGTACGTCGGGGTGGCCGCTCGCCAGTCCGCGAACGCCGACTACCTGACGCGGGTCTGGCAGCGCTCCGACGGCACGCTGTGGCTGGTGATCCAGCGCAGCGGCACGATCCTCGCCACGAAGGCGCTCGGCACCCCGTGGGCCGCGGGGGACGTCTTTCGCCTCCGGGTGGAGGTCTCCGGGACCTCGCCGACGACGATCTCGGCGAAGACCTGGAAGGACGGCGCGGCGGAGCCGGGATCATGGCAGATCACCGCGACCGACTCCACCGCGGCGCTGCAGCAGGCCGGGTGGATCAGCCTGCACGCGTCCCGCGGTGGCGCCGCCACGACGACCGGCGCGTTCTCCTTCGACGGGCTCCGCGTGGTCGACACCACGCCGGCGCCGAACCAGCCGCCCGTCGCCGCGATGACGGCGACCGCGACGGGGCTCACGGTGGCGGCGGACGGTTCGGGATCCACCGATCCCGACGGGTCGATCGCGTCCTTCGCCTGGAACTGGGGCGACGGATCCCCGGACGGCTCCGGCGCTTCCGCCACGCACGACTACGCGGCGGCGGGGACCTACACGGTCACGCTGACGGTCACGGACGACAAGGGCGCGACCGCCACGGCCGCCCAGGCCGTCACGGTCGCCGCGGCCGAGGAGCCGCCGGGCAACCAGCCGCCCGTCGCGGCCTTCACCGCGACGGCGGCGGGGCTCACGGCGACCGTCGACGGCTCCGGGTCCACCGACGCGGACGGCACCGTCGCCGCGTACGCCTGGGACTGGGGCGACGGCACCCCCGCGGACGCGGGAGCGACGGCGACGCACGCCTACGCGGCGGCGGGCACCTACACGGTGACGCTGACGGTGACCGACGACAAGGGAGCGACGGGGACCACGACGCAGGAGGTCACGGTCTCCGGCGACGACCCGAACCCGGCGGGGAGCCCGATCGCGTCCGACGACTTCGGCCGGACGACGCCGACCGGGTGGGGGACCGCCGACCTGGGCGGCGCCTGGAGCGTGCTCTACGGCTCCGCCGCCGCGGCCTCGGTGGCGGACGGCGTCGGAAAGGTCTCCCTCGCCCCCGGCGACACGCGCAACCTCATGCTGAACGGCGTCTCTCTGCACGACGTGGAGCTGACGGCGGACATCGGCAGCGACGCGGCGCCGGGCACCGGCTCCGGATACGCCGGGCTCGTCGCCCGCGCCAGCGCCACGGACAACTACACGGTCCGCCTGTGGCTGCACACCGACGCCAGCGTGTGGGTCGTCGTCCAGAGGGGATCCACGGTGCTGACCGCCCAGCGCGTCCCTGGGCTGACCCGCGCCGCCGGCGACGTGTTCTCGCTCAAGGTGCAGGTGACCGGTGGCGCCTCGACCACCGTCTCCGCCAAGGTCTGGCGAGCAGGCACGGAGGAGCCGGCGGGCTGGCAGGCCACCGCGACGGACTCCGCAGGCCTGGACACCGCCGGGACCGTCGGCGTGCACACCAACCGCTCCGGAGCGGCCACGACCCCCTCGCTGATCACGGTGGACAACCTCCGGGTCACGGATCTCGGGTGAGCCTCGCCGCCGCCGCGGCCCGTCGGCCGGGCGGCGGATAGGCTCGGGCTGATGTCGGAGCGCACGGGGCTGGAGCACGCCATGGTGCCGGAGCATGCAGAGGGGGCCGCGGGGTGATGGGCGGGAATCTCGTCCTGGCCGCCGTCGGCGCCTGCTCCGCCGTGCTCGCGCTCCTGCTGTTCCGCGCCGCCCCCCGGGCGACGGTGATCGCCTGGGCCCTGGCGCTGTTCTTCCTCCCGGTCTGGGTCGGCGCGAACGTGGGCTTCTTCTGGTCCGTGGTCACGGCGATCACGCTCCTCGCGGTGGTCGCGGGGCTCAGTGACATCCGGCTGCACCCCGTGGACGCGGTGATGGCCGTGTTCGTCACCCTGATCGTCGCGCTGTTCGCCATGAAGGGCGCGACGCTCTCCGCCACCGTCATCGCCCTGCTCGAATGGGTCCTGCCGTATGTCTGGGGCCGGCTGGTCCTCGCCCGCGTGTCCGCGGACTTCGTCGTGCGGGTCCTCGCGGCGGCCGCGACGGTCGCCGCGGTCCTGGCGGTGATCGAGTTCGCGACCGGGACCAACGTGTTCTCGGAGCTCCCGCCGCTCAGCGAGTCGCTGTACGCCGAGTGGGGCCCCCTGCAGATCCGCGGCGGCCTGCTGCGCGTGGAAGGCGCATGGGGGCACTCGATCGCCTTCGGGGCGGCCATGGCGATGACCTCCGCCTTCCTCCTCGTCGTGCCCTGGCCGGTCGTCGTGCGCCTGCTCGCGCTGGCCGCCGTGGCGAGCGCCACGGTGATGACGTTCAGCCGGATCGGGATCATCACCCTGGTGCTGACCGTGGCGCTCGGCCTCGTGCTCCTGCCGGGGATCCCCGCGCGGCTGCGGTGGTGGGTGATCGGCGGCGGCCTCGCGGCCGCGGTCGCCGTCGTCCCGTTCATCGGCAGCGTGTTCCTCGACGCCGGGGACGAGGCCGGGGGCAGCGCGGACTACCGGGGCGGCCTGTTCGCGCTCATCTCGCAGGTGCAGCTGCTGGGGACGGCCGGGGATTGGACGGGGCTCACCGTCGGCGGCGACTATCTCGGCAGCTACGCCAACTCGGTGGACAACGCCTTCCTCGTCTTCGCCCTGCGGTTCGGCTGGCTGCCCTCGCTCGCCCTCATGGCGGCCCTGGTGCTCGTCGCCGTCATGGTGCTCCGGCGCCGGACGGCGACCCCCGCGGCGGTCGCCGTGGCGGCGCAGCTGCCGACCATGTTCGCCGTGGCGCTGATCACGCAGTTCGGGATGTACCTGTGGTTCCTCGTCGGCCTCGCGGTCGCATGGCGCGACCTGCGCGCATCCGGCGGCGACGGGACGGACCTGTTCGGCCGGGAGCGTGGCGCGCTCGACGCGCCCCTGCTCACCCGTTCCGCGCGCTGAGCCCCGCAGGATCCGCCGCCGGCGGGCGGGTCACGCCGCGGGAGCCCCGTAGAGCCGCGCGCGGTGCCGGCGGATGTAGACCCCGTACGGGATGATCTGGAACAGCAGGACGCTCGCGGCGTTGGCGAGCGGCGGCGCGCACACGCCCAGGAGCGGCACGAGGGCGAAGGTGAGTCCCACCGTGCTGACCGCCATGAGCAGCGACGGGAGCACCTGGAAGCGGAGACCCGGTGCGTCCATCATGAACATCCCGAGCGGATAGAGCACCGCCTGCAGCGTCACCATGGTGCCGAAGGACAGGATGATCCCGGCCGTGATCGGCACGTGGTCGTCGGCGATGAGCCCGAACAGCCAGGGACTGACGAGGAGGATCATCAGGGTCGCGATCGCGAGCAGCGCGCCGAAGACCGCCCCGAACAGGAAGGGTCCGCCGCGGATGCGTCCCGCCCTGCGCTGCGCGGCGAAACGCGGCCAGAGGGCGACCCCCGTCGCGGAGACCAGCGACTGCAGCGCGAAGAACACCTGCCCCGCGACGCCGTACTGGGCGATCGCGAGCGAGGACGCGGAGAAGGCGAGGATGTACCGGGGCGCGGTCATCGCGAGAGGACCGGTGAGCATCTGCGCGAGCATCGGCCAGCCGACGTCCATCACCCTCGCCCCGGGGTGGCGGCGGGGGAACGGGAGGGCGCGCAGGGACTCCGGCAGGAGGGGCCCGGTCAGCCGGACGGCGACGAGGAACCCGAGGGCCGCCACGAGCAGCGTCGCCGCGAAGGACCCGATCGCGAGGAACGGCCGCACCCCGTCGAGCCCCGTGCCCAGGAGCAGCCACACGATGAGGAGCGAGACCGGGGAGATCAACCCCTGGAGGAGGATGATGATCGGATTGCGCCCGAGCCCCAGGAGCACGCGCTGCCAGATCCCCAGGCAGATCGTCAGGCAGAGCACCGCCGTGCAGCAGAAGGCCGCCAGGCTGGCGTTCTCGATCCCCTCGGCGCCTCCCCCGAGCAGGACGCTCCATCCGTCGGTGAGCAGGAGCACGAGGTTCAGCGTGGCCAGCACTCCCGCGGTTCCCGCCATGATCCGCATCACGCTGCGGGTCTTCCGTCGCAGCAGCTCGTCGGAGCGGGGATCGTCGCTCTCCGCGAGCGCGTTGACGATCGCCGCGCCGGTGCCCAGGTCGCTGAAGGTGATGAGCCCGGGGATCGCGACGAGCAGGGAGAGGAAGGCGTAGTGCTCCACCCCCGCCTCGGTGATGACGAGGCGGGCCGAGAGCACGCCGCAGATCAGCGAGACCACCAGGGTGACCACGCGCGCTGCTGTCGACCAGAGTGCGTTCACGACCCTCCCCACAGGCCGCGCCCTACGGCATCCGGCGCCCGATCCGACGCCGAAGGACATTCTATCGCCGGGTCAGACGGTAGAATCGTGCGGAGGTCCGTCAGCGCGTCATGGGGGCGCGGGGAGCACAGCTCCTCCGGGGGAGAGACTGACGGCAACGGAGGCTTTCGGTGAAGTCGGAGAACTCGGCCTGGACGCTGGGGAGCGTCGTCGGTGCGCTGACCAAGTTCTGGTATCTGATCGTCGGGCTGACGATCCTCGGCGGTGTCGCCGGGTTCGCGGTGTCCGCGACGACGACGCCGCAGTTCGAGTCCCGCGCGACGCTCTTCTTCGCCCTGAACCAGGGCAACAGCGCGTCGGACCTGAACCAGGGCTCCACCTACACCCAGGGGCAGATGCTGTCCTTCGCGCAGATCGCGAGCTCGTCCCGCGTCCTCGGCGCCGTCATCGACGACCTCGGGCTGGATGCGACGCCGCGCGAGCTCGCACGGACGCTCGCGATCACCATCCCGCAGGACACCGCCATCCTCGAGGTGAAGGCGTCGTCGCCGGATCCGAAGGAGGCCGCCGAGGTCGCCAACGCCGTGTCGCAGGAGCTGTCCGACGTGGTGCGGGACGTGGCGCCGAAGGGCCCGGAGGGCGCCCCGACGATCACCGCATCGATCATCGACGAGGCCGTCGTGCCCGCCTTCCAGTCCTCGCCGAACAAGCCGCGTGACACGGTCCTCGCGGCCGTTCTCGGGCTGGTCGTCGGCATCCTGGCGGCGTTCGCGGTCGCTGTCGCGGACACGCGGGTGCGCAACGAGCGCTCGCTCGCCGCCGTGACCGACGCGCCGCTGCTGGGCACGGTCACCCGCGTCCGGGGCGGCGAGACGGGACTCATCGTCGTCCGCGAGCCGAAGGGCCATGTCGCCGAGGACTTCCGGCGTGTGCAGTCGGCGCTCGCCTTCGCGAGCCTGGACGGCGGCACCCGTCGTCTCCTCGTCACCTCCGCGACGCCCGGCGAGGGCAAGTCGACGTTCTCGGCCAACCTGGCCGCGACGCTCGCCGAGCTCGGCGAGGATGCGCTGCTGGTCGACGCGGACCTGCGCCGACCCCGCGCGGCGGAGATCTTCGGTCTCGAGTCCGCGGCCGGGCTCACGGATGTGGTCCGCGGAACCCTCACCCTCGAGGAAGCGGTGGTCGAGGGCGACGAGTCCCGTCCGGACCTGCTGCTGTCGGGCGACGTCCCGCCCAACGCGGCGACCATCCTCACCTCGCGCGCCTTCGAGACGATGCTCTCGGACGCCGCCGCCGAGCACGATGTCGTCATCATCGATTCTCCGCCGGTCCTGACCGTCGCGGACACCAACCTCCTGGCCCCGCTCGCGGACGGCGTCATCGTCGTGGTCGACGCGTCGCGGACCCGCCGGGCACAGCTCGCGGCGACGCTGCGCTCGCTCGAGGCGGCAGGGGCGCGCATCGTCGGGGTGGTGCTGAACAAGGTCCGCCTCGAACGCGGACGCCAGAGCTACTACACGGACTGAGCGGCTCGCGCCGCCGGCCGGGGGCGTCGGCCGCATGATCGCGGGTGTGCCGCGGCGGCTCACGCGGCGCGCGGTGCCCGGTCGGCGGGCCGCAACGGATCCGTCGCGGGCGGCAGCGCCCACCAGGCGCGGGTGTCCGCCGCCGGCTCCGTCGGCTTGTCGGTCGGTACTCTCAGATCGCCCAGGAACTGCGCCATCTCGATGAAGCTCGAGTGGTGCGGGCCGAGCAGGCGCGACGAAGCCGCCAGCAGGTAGAGGTCCACGATCGCGGCGCGCACCGCGGCGGTGGAGTTGTACGGCGCGTCGACCTCGTGAGCCACGGCGGTGGGGAACTGCTGCAGGAGCGTCCTCTTCACCTCCGGGACGTCGCAGGAGAGGTAGAAGCGCGTGCCGGGTCGCTCGGCGAGGATCGCGTGCATGCGCTCGGTGAACCAGGAGACCGGCGACGTCTGGGTCGTCTCCCGGTGGGACACCCGGTGCACGCGCAGCTGCACGCCCACGTAGGGGGCGGACGCGAGTCCGCCGTGCAGCCGGTGCACGGTCCGCGCGATCTCGTCGACGGGACGCAGCGCTCGCAGGTCGTCGGTCCACGATCCGGCCTCGGGCGGGAGGACCAGCTCTGCACCGGTCCGGATCTGGAGCACGGCGCGACGCGGCGCCTCCGTCAGGCGGTTGCCCACGTAACCGCTGAGCAGGCCCACGGCGCGGGAGGCCGCGCGCGAGACGCGCATCCCCTCGCGCCACTCCCAGAGGTCGGTGAAGGCGGGCTCGAACAGCGGGCCGCGCGGCCAGACGTAGCCGAAGCGGGCGTCGAGGAACCGCGCGTAGCGCGCGGCCCCGAGGGTCACCCGCAGTCGGTTGCCGAGCCCGGCGTCCGCACCGTTGTAGGCGACCACGAGCCGGGTGGCGCTCATGGCCGGCCTCCTCGGGCGGTGGCCGGCGAGAGGGCGGCGACGTCGCCGAGGACGGCCGTCGCGACCGCCCGGCGATACGACTCGGGAGCATGGCGTCGGAGCGCCTCGGCACGGCTGTCGGCGGTGCCCGCCACGACGGAGGGCCAGTCCTCGGCGATCTCCGTCAGCGCCTCGGCGATCGCCGTCGCGTCGTCCGGCTCCACGAGCCGGGCGGTGTCGTACCCGCCTGCGGCCTCGCGCAAGCCGCTGCCGTCACTGGCGATGACCGGGCGCAGAGCCAGGATGCCCTCGACCGCCGTGTTGCCGAAGGGCTCGTCCGTCCGCGAAGGGACGACGAGCACGTCGGCGGCGGCCAGGAACGGCCAGACATCCGGATGGAACCCGGCGAAGTCCACGGGGACGGCCTCGGCCGAGGCCTGGTCCCGCAGCTCCCGATCGAACCACTCGTACCCGGTGAACACCGATCCGAGGAGGGTCACATCCACGGCGCGACCGGCTTCGGAGAGCTGCGCGGCCGCAGAGATCAGGAGGTCCGGGCCCTTCCGCGGCGAGAGCCGGCCGACGTAGAGGACGCGCAGAGGTCCGTCGAGCCGCGCCCGCGGCGGTGCCGGTTCGGCGGGCGAGGCGACGCCGTTGTAGACCACGGCCGCGCGGCGGGCGAGGGGCGCCAGCGAGGCGGCGATCGTGTCCCACGCGAAGCGGCTGTTGACCAGCGCGCGATCGGAGACCAGGTGCGGCGCGTAGAGCGCCCGGTTCACCAGCCGGTTCGCCGACGCCTCCGCCTCATGGATGTGGCTGATGGTCCGCGCCCGACGCAGGCGCGACAGCAGGGGCCACTGCGGCAGGGTGAGCGTGGAGACGTACACGGCCTCCGGCCGCAGCCGGCGCAGCAGCCGCCATCCCGCCGCCCATCCGCGCAGCGTGTCGCGGGCGAGGGTCGGCCAGTTCCGGGGGCGCAGCAGAGCCTTGCGCAGCACGAGCATGGGGATCAGCACGACCTCGGCGCCGGCCGCGCGCAGCTCGTCGACGAGCGGCCCGCTCTCCGGGAGGGCGACGACGGTGCGCGAACCCCGTTCGCGCAGCCCGATGACGCTCTCGAGGAGCATGCGGTCGGACCCGAACAGCTCGGCGCCGGGATGCACGACCAGGACGAGCGGGGCGGACGCCCC
>NZ_BCRA01000121.1 GCF_001552355.1 Microbacterium resistens NBRC 103078 | reverse complement strand
CCGTCCCGGCGCAGACCCTGCACGCCGATGCGGACGCCCGCTGGGCGATCCTGGCGGACGCGGGCACCCACACCCTCCGCATCGAGGCCGAGGCGGTGGCCGGCGGCGAGGCCGGCCCGCTCCGCGCCCGCTTCGGGCCCGACCCGAGGCACTCCCCGCCGCGGGGCGTCGAGGTCGTCTTGCGCCACGACGGCGAGCGCTTCGCCGGTGAGGTGCCGGTCAGCGTCGAGACGCTCATCCTCCCGGTCGCGCGACGGACTCTCCGGATCTGGGACGAGCGGATGACGCCGGTCCCGCTCGACCCCGAGCCGGCGGAGGTCCGCGACGCCGTGCTCCGTTTCGCCGCCGCGCGCATCGCCGACCCGTGGTCCCTCGCCGAGCGAGCCCTCTCCGCGGAGGACGCCCCGGAGGCGACCGCGTGACGGACGGGCCGCCGGCCGCCGAGGGGGCACCGGATCCGTTCGGACCCGGCGAGGATCCGTCCGCGGTCCGCGGAAGGATCCCGGCGACCGCACGCTGGCGACCGTACCGCGACCGCAACAACGACGGGGCGCGCAGCATGCAGCGCGGAGACCTCGCCCGCGGGGAGCAGCTTCTGCAGGAGGTCCTCGCGGCCACCGAGGACCCCGGATACGACGGCCGCGGAATCGACGGCGAGGCCCGCGACCTGCGGGCCCGGGCGATCCTGAACCTCGCCGCCGTGCGCGAATGGCAGGGACGGCTCGCCGAGGCGCTGGCCCTCACCGACGAGGGCATCGCCACCGCCGAGGCCGCGCTCGCGGAGATCGGCGACGAGCGGGCGACCCGCACCGTGCAGCTCAACGGCCAGCTCTCGCGCGTGCAGGTCCTGCATGCGCTGGATCGCAACGACGAGGCGCTCGCCGCGCTCGACGTGGCGGCCGCGGAGATCGAGGCCGCGGGCGAGGAACTGGATCAGCGGGACCTGCTGACCCTGTCCACGCACAACATCCGCACGGGGATCCTCATCCTCGTCGGACGCCTCGCCGAGGCGGAGGCCGAGGCGCACCGCACGATCGAGGCGGCGATGGCGTTCGAGCCCGCCCTCGCCGCGCACGCGTACACGAACCTCGGGGTCATCGCCCAGCGCACCGGGGACCCGCGCGCCGAGGAGTACCTGCGCATGGCCGCACAGATGCAGGGCGAGCAGGGCGACGCCGCGACCCGGCAGCTCGCGGTCGAGAACCTCGCCCGATCGGCGCTGCAGGACGGTCGGGTCGAGCAGGCGCAGGAGCTCTTCTCCGAGGCCGCGGACCTGGCCCGCGAGGCCGGGCTCGTCACCCGGCTCGCGGCGAGCAGGACCGGCCTGGCATCGGTCCTGCTGCAGACCCGGCGCACGGCGCAGGGGCTGAAGATCCTCCGCGGGCTCATCGAGGAGCTCACCGCGCTCGGCTCCGTGCACGAGCTGCGCGAGGCGTACGGGTTCCTCGGCGACGCCCAGTCCGCCCTCCTGAAGCACGCGGAGGCGCAGGAGTCGTACCTCGCGGCACGGGGTCTCGCCCGTGCGGTGCACGAGCGCTGCCGCGTGGACCTCCGGCGCGCCGAGGCGTACGCCGAGTGGGCGTCGGTGACGCCGCTGCCGGGGCGACGGATGCAGCGCCTGCGCACCGCTCTGGAGATCGCCGTGCCGGTGCTGCTCGCGACGGAGGCGCTGCGCGAGGACTTCCCGCCCGGACCGGTGCGCGAGCGGTGGGGGCTGGCCGTGACCGCCCCGGCGCGCGAGCTCGCGTTCCGTCTGGCGGGGGTGCTCCGGGAGGCCGAGCTGATGTTCGACCTCGTCGAGAACGCCGCGGCCTCCGCGACCCTGCAGTCCGAGGCGGTCCCGACCGGCACGACCGAGGCGCCCGGGATCGCGCCGCTGTTCGATCCGTTCCGGCGCGACGACCTGATCCCGTCGGATCCGGCCGCGGAGCGCGCGGATCCGGACGCCGCCCTGCTCCCCGCCGCCGCGTCCGGGCTGTGGGGAGGGTCCGGCTCCGCTTCGGTCCCGCGGTTCGCCCTGCCGCCGCGGGTGCGCCGCGCGCCCGGGACGGGAGCCGCCCTGGACGAGTGGATCGTCCGTGCCGAAGCCGAGTACGGCGTGCGGGTGCGCGCGGACACGGTGGTGGCGGCATGGTGAAGAACTGGCGGGAGATGCGCCTGCTCGGCCCGCCGGCCCTGGGGGCCCGGACGGACGGACGCGAGGTCCTCGTCGACCTCGGCGACCGACGGCCCACCGCCCGTGTCCGGTACGTGGACGCGGACGACCTCTACGTGAGCTGGGTGTGGGACCACCAGCTCGACTCGCCGCGCATGACCGTCCTCCCCCGGGCGGAGATCGCCCCGGTCCTCGGTCGGCTGGCCTGGGCGCTGCCGACGCCCCTCGCCGGGGAAGGGGGCACGGACGCCCTGCGCCGCGCGCTCTCGACCGGCGAGCTCCTGGACCGGGAGCGCGAGCGCTCGCTGGCCGCCGCGCTGACCGCCGCGCTGATGCCGGCCTGGCTGGGGCTGGAGCTGAACGCGCTCGAGCACGCCGGCCGACGCCCCCGTCTGCGGGTGCAGTCCTCCCCCTCGACCGCGCAGGTGCCGTGGGAGATGCTCGCGACCTCCGGGGAGGAGCGGACGATCGACATGGTCGACGTCTCGGCGCTGCTTCCCGCCACCCTCCGCAACGATCCCTCCCGGGCCGTCGCGCCCTGGGACCCGGAGGCGCCCGTCGTCGCGGTCGTGGATCCGGTCGTCCCCGGCTTCCCGGCGACGAGCGAGCTGGGCAGCGTGCTGGGCCCGGTGGCGGACGACGCCCCGCTGGCCGTGCGCATGCGGGAGCACGCCGCGCGACGGCATCCCCCCGCGGGCGACGATCCGCACAGCCGCATCCGCCGTGACGACATCACCCGGGAGCGACTGGCGCTCGAGCTGCAGGGCGCCTCCCGGCTGCTGTACGTCGGCCACGTCACCGCCTCGACGCACGCGCTCGACGCGCGCATGCACCTGTCCGACCCGGCGACCACGCCCGGCTCGGCGGGGACGCTCGGGCAGCACCGCCCGCTCTCCGCGGCCGACATCGCCCTCGGCACCTCGGCGATGGGTCCCCTCACCGCTCCGAACCGGGTCGCGCTGGTCGCCTGTGACTCCGGCGGGGACCTGCGCTACGCCGAGCCGACCGGGCTCGTCGCCGCCTTCGCCCACCGCGGCGCCGAGTACGTCACGGCGACCCGGTGGACCCTGCCGACCGACGCGGGCCTGCGCCGTTTCGTCCCGGGTCTGGGGGACGACGCCGAGGGGATGCTGGCCGAGGCGGTGCTGGCCGTCGACGCGGCGCACGACGCGGAGGATCCGGTCGCGACCCTGACGGCGTGGCAGCGCGCGCAGCGGGTCCGCTGGACCGAGACCGGGGACCGCCGCTTCAGCCCCCTCCTCTGGGGCGCGTTCACGACGACCTGGTCCCCGCCGCCGACGCCCGCCTGACCCCCGCCGCGCCTCCATCGGATGCGACGGGTCCGGATGTCGGCGGCAGCCGGGATGATGGACGGGTGGGTGCGACCGACGTCCTCGACCGATTCACCCCCGCGACCCAGGACTGGTTCCGCGGGGCGTTCACCGCGCCCACCCCGGCCCAGGCCGGAGCCTGGGAGGCGATCTCGGCGGGGAGGAACGCCCTGGTCGTCGCCCCGACGGGGTCGGGAAAGACGCTCTCCGCCTTCCTCTGGGCGATCGACCGGGTGTTCCGGGAGCGGACGGAGACCGCGGGAGCGGAACCCGATCCGGAGGAGACCGCGCCCCGGCGGCGCGGACGGCGCACGACGACCCCGGCCGAGGGCGTCTCGCGCACCCGCGTCCTCTACATCTCGCCACTGAAGGCGCTGGGGGTCGACGTCGAGCGCAATCTCCGCTCGCCGCTCATCGGCATCGGCCAGGCCGCCCGGCGGCTGGGGGTGCCCGCCCCCGCGGTGACCGTGGGCGTGCGCTCCGGGGACACGTCCTCGGCGGACCGCCGCAAGCTCCAGACCGATCCGCCCGACATCCTCATCACGACGCCCGAGTCCCTCTACCTCATGCTCACCAGCCGTGCGGGCGACACCCTCCGCGACGTCCACACGGTGATCATCGACGAGGTGCACGCCGTGGCGGCGACCAAGCGGGGCGCGCACCTGGCCGTCTCCCTGGAACGCCTGGACGCTCTGCGCCGCGGGCACGGCGCGGAGTCGCCCGTCCAGCGGATCGGGCTGTCCGCCACCGTCCGCCCGATCGACGAGGTGGCCCGTTTCCTGGGGGGCTCCCAGCCGGTGGAGATCGTGGCGCCGCGGGCCTCGAAGACGTTCGACCTGGACGTCGTCGTCCCCATCGACGACATGCTCAACCCGCCCCCGCCGCCCGGCGCCCCCGATCCGGCGGGCGCGGACGACGGATCGACGGGGTTCGCCGAGAACACCGAGGTCACCGGTTCCGTCTGGCCGCATGTCGAGGAGGCGATCGTCGACCGGATCCTCCAGAACAGCTCCACGATCGTGTTCGCGAACTCCCGGCGGCTGGCCGAGCGTCTCACGGGGCGGCTGAACGAGATCTACTCCGAGCGACTCGGCCTGGACCTGCCCGACGCCGCCGTCCCGGCCGCCAGTCCCGCCCAGTCGGGTTCGACCGCCGGTGCCGAGGCGGTCCTCGCCAAGGCGCACCACGGATCCGTCTCGAAGGAGCAGCGCGCCGTCGTCGAGGAGGAGCTGAAGGCGGGCATCCTGCGGTGCGTCGTCGCCACGAGCAGCCTGGAGCTCGGCATCGACATGGGCGCCGTGGACCTCGTGATCCAGGTCGAGGCGCCGCCGTCCGCCGCATCCGGCCTCCAGCGCGTGGGCCGCGCGGGCCACCAGGTCGGCGAGATCAGCCGCGCGTCCCTCTTCCCCAAGCACCGAGGGGACGTGCTGCACACAGCGATCGTGACCGAGCGCATGCTCGCCGGGCAGATCGAGGCCATCGCCGTGCCGCGCAACCCGCTCGACATCCTCGCCCAGCAGACCGTCGCGGCCTGCGCTCTGGATCCCATCGACGTCGAGCAGTGGTTCGACACCGTGCGCCGCAGCGCCCCCTTCGCGTCCCTCCCCCGATCCGCGTACGAGGCCACGCTGGATCTGCTGGCCGGCAGGTTCCCGTCCGACGAGTTCGCCGAGCTCCGCCCCCGCCTGGTGTGGGACCGAGACGCCGGGACGCTCACCGGGCGACCCGGCGCGCAGCGCATCGCGGTCACGAGCGGGGGCACGATTCCGGATCGTGGCCTGTTCGGCGTCTTCGTGGCCGGAGAGACCACCGGCGCCCGGGTCGGCGAGCTCGACGAGGAGATGGTCTACGAGTCGCGGGTGGGCGACGTCTTCACGCTGGGCACCACGAGCTGGCGGATCGCCGAGATCACGCACGACCGGGTGAACGTGATCCCCGCGTTCGGACAACCGGGACGGGTGCCGTTCTGGCACGGCGACGGTCTGGGGCGCCCGTATGAGCTCGGCGAGGCGCTGGGGAGGTTCACGCGCGAGGTCTCCGCGGCCACGCCGGACGAGGCGCGGGAGCGTCTGAGCGCCGCCGGGCTCGACGACCGCGCGCAGGCCAACCTGCTCGCCCATCTGCACGATCAGCGCGAGGCGACAGGGGCCCTCCCGACGGACCGGACGCTCACGGTCGAGCGCAGCAAGGACGAGATCGGTGACTGGCGGCTGATCCTGCACTCCCCCTACGGGCAGACGGTGCACGCGCCGTGGGCCCTCGCCGTCAACGCACGGGTCCGGGAGCGCCTGGGCGTGGAGGGATCGGCGGTCGCGAGCGACGACGGGATCATCGTCCGGATCCCCGACGCGGAGACCGATCCCCCCGGCGCCGAGCTGTTCGTGTTCGAGCCGGAGGAGCTCGAGCGGATCGTCACGGACGAGGTGGGCGGCTCCGCGCTGTTCGCCTCCCGGTTCCGGGAGTGCGCGGCCCGCGCCCTGCTCATGCCGCGGATGAACCCCACCCGCCGCACCCCGCTGTGGCAGCAGCGGCAGCGGTCGGCGCAGCTGTTGGAGGTCGCGCGCAAGCACCCCACGTTCCCGATCATCCTGGAGACCCTGCGCGAGGTGCTGCAGGACGTGTACGACCTGCCGTCGCTGCGGCGGCTCGCGACGGCCATCGCCGATCGACGGATCCGGCTGGTCGAGACCCAGACGGCCCAGCCGTCCCCCTTCGCCCGCGACCTGCTGTTCGGCTACGTCGGCGCGTTCATGTACGAGGGCGACTCGCCGCTCGCCGAGCGACGGGCCGCGGCGCTGTCGGTGGATCCCGCTCTGCTCGGCGAGCTGCTGGGCACGGTCGAGATGCGGGAGCTCCTCGACCCGGACGTGATGACGCAGTTCGAGCGCGAGGTGCAACGGCTCGACCCGAGCCGCCGTGCGCGCGGTGTGGAGGGCGTCGCGGACCTGCTGCGCGTGCTCGGGCCGCTCGACGCCGCCGAGGTCGCGCTGCGCCTGGAGCCCGCGGAGGCCCCGCGGACACGGGATGAGGAGCACAGCGCGGAGCCGGCGCCGCTCGCCGTCCCCGCCCGGTCGTTGAGCGAGGAGCGAAGCACCGAGACGAAACGCGCCCAGCTCGCCCCCGACGCTCCCCCGCACGCGACGGAGGCCGAGGCGGCCGCGCACCTGGACGCGCTGGTGGCGGCCCGGCGGGCGATCGAGGTCACGGTCGGCGGCGTGCCGCGGGTGGCCGCCATCGAGGACGCCGGACGACTCCGCGACGCGCTCGGCGTGCCCCTGCCCGTCGGGATCCCGGTCGCCTTCCTCGAACCGGTCGCGGACCCGCTGGGCGACCTGCTCGCCCGCTACGCCCGCACCCACGCGCCGTTCCCCGCGTCCGCTCCGGCGAGCCGCTTCGGGCTCGGCGCCGCCGTCGTCCGGCACGCGCTGCAGCGGCTGGAGGGCGACGGGCGGGTGGCGAGCGGGTACTTCCTCCCGCCGACCGCATCCGGTTCCGAGGACGGGGAGTGGTGCGACGCCGAGGTGCTGCGGAGGCTGCGGATGCGCTCGCTCGCCGCGATCCGCGGCAGCGTCGAGCCCGTCGCCCCCGAGGCGTTCGCCCGATTCCTGCCGCAGTGGCAGCACCTGTCGCGTCCGCTCGAGGGGGTCGACGGCGTCGCCACGGTGGTCGAGCAGCTCGCCGGCGTGCCGATCCCGGCGAGCGCCTGGGAGTCGCTGGTCCTCCCCCAGCGCGTGCGCGACTACAGTCCGGCGATGCTGGACGAACTGCTGTCCTCCGGCGAAGTCGTGTGGTCCGGGCACGGCGCCCTGCCCGGTCGGGACGGCTGGGTCTCGCTGCATCCGGCCGACCTCGCGCCGTTCACGCTCCCCGACGCGGACGAGCCTGCGCTGAGCCCGGTGGAGGAGGACGCCGCGGACCCGCTCGAGCTCCGGCTGCGGTCCGTGCTCACGGGGCGCGGCGCCTTCTTCCCCGCGCAGTTGCGCGAGGCCGCCGAGGCCACGAGCGAGCAGGCCGTGCTCGAAGCACTGTGGAACCTGGTCTGGGCCGGCGAGGTGACCGGCGACACGTTCGCGCCCATCCGCGCCCTGCTGTCCGGCGGATCCCAGGCGCACCGGGTGACGCGCCGTGCTCCTCGCGCCCGCACGTTCCGCGGCGTCTCCCTGGCGCGCCCTTCGTCCGCCCGCCCCACGACGGCCGGCGGGCGCTGGTCGCTGCTGCCGGAGCGTGAGACCGACCCGTCCCGGCGGGCCACCGTGACCGCGGGGCTGCTCCTGGACCGCTACGGCGTCGTCACGCGGGGATCGGTGCAGGCGGAGGGAGTCCCGGGCGGCTTCGCGCAGGCCTACCGAGTCCTCGCGGGGTTCGAGGAGGCCGGGCACTGCCGCCGCGGATACGTGATCGAACACCTCGGCGCCGCCCAGTTCGCCGCCTCGACCACGGTCGATCGACTGCGCACCTTCGCCGGCCTCGCCGATCCGCCGCCCCGCTCGGCGGTCACGCTCGCCGCGACGGATCCGGCGAACCCCTACGGTGCCGCGCTCGCCTGGCCACGCCTCGACGAGGTGTCGCATCGCCCCGGCCGCAAGGCCGGCGCCGTGGTCGTCCTCGTCGACGGATCCCTCGTGCTCTATCTGGAGCGGGGCGGACGCACGGTGCTGGCGTTCGACGAGGACCCCGACACGCTGCGCGCCGCCGCCGCCGATCTCGCGGCGACCGCACGGGCCCGCCGCCTCGACACGCTGACCGTGGAGAAGGTGAACGGTCAGAGCATGTACGGCACCGAGCTCGGCTCCGCTCTCGGCCGGGTGCTGCAGGAGGCCGGGTTCGTGGCCACGCCGCGCGGGTTCACCCTCCGCAAGGCCGTCTGATGCCCCGATCCGTGGCGCAGCCTAGGGTGGGAACGTGATCGGTGAGTTCGGTGCCGGGGTCGCGACCCTGCTGCGCGGGTTCGGGCTGTGGCGTCGCCGTCCGGGCCTGATGGCGCTGGGCCTGCTCCCCGCCGTGATCGCCGCGGCGGTGCTGCTGGCCGCGCTGATCCCGCTCGCCCTGTCCCTGGGCCCCCTCGCCGACGCGCTCACCCCGTTCGCCGACGGGTGGATCCCCGGATGGCGCACGGCGCTGCGGATCGCCGTCGGCACGGTCGTGTTCGCGGCCGCGCTGGCGCTGGCTGCGGCCGTCTTCACCGCGCTCGCGCTGATCATCGGCGATCCGTTCTACCAGCGCATCTGGCGGGCGGTGGAACACGAGCGGGGCGCGCCGCCGGAGGGCGAGGGCTCCTTCTGGACGACGGTGGGCGAGGGCGTCCGCCTCGTGCTCGTGGGGGCGCTGACCGGCCTCGTCGTCCTGCTCGTCGGGCTCATCCCGGTCATCGGCGGCGTGGTCGGTGCCGTGCTCGGCGTCGTGCTGACCGGTCGGGTCCTCGCCCGGGAGCTCACCGGCCGCGCGTTCGACGCCCGGGAGCTCGACGGCCCGCAGCGCACCGCGATCCTGCGCAGCGGCCGGGCACGGACGCTGGGCTTCGGCGTCGCGACGCAGCTGTGCTTCCTCGTCCCGCTCGGGGCGGTGATCGTCATGCCTGCGGCGGTCGCCGGTGCGACCATGCTCGCCCGGGATCTCCTGGAACGCACGCCCCTCCCGACGCCCGAGGCCGCCGCGGCCTCCCGACCGCCCCTCGGCGGGACGCAGGATCGGGGCCCCGCTCTGCCCGGCGGATCGTCGGATGCCTGAGGGAGACACCGTCTTCCGCGTCGCGCGGCGGCTCGACCGTGCTCTGCGCGGAGGGGTCATCACGCGCTTCGACCTGCGCGTGCCGGAGCTCGCGACGGCCGACCTGCGCGGCGAGAGCATCGCCGACGTCACGGCGCGGGGCAAGCACCTCCTGATGCACGCGGGCGGGATGACCCTGCGCTCGCACTTGCGCATGGACGGCGCCTGGCACCTGTATCGTCCGGGCGAGCGGTGGCGCGCGCCGGCGTTCCGCGCCCGCGCGGTCGTCGGCACCGCAGAGGCGGAGGCCGTGGGCTTCGACGTGTCCATGCTCGTCTTGGTCCCCACCCGCGAGGAGGCCGCCCTCGTCGGGCACCTCGGGCCCGACCCGCTCGGTCCGGACTGGGACCCCGCCGAGGCGGCCCGCCGGATCCACGCCGATGCCCGGCCGATCCACGTCGCGCTCCTGGACCAGCGCAACGTCGCCGGGTTCGGCAACGAGTACGCCGCCGAGCTGCTGTTCCTCCGCGGCGTGCGGCCGACGACGCCGGCGCCGGACGTGGACGCCGCCGCCCTGGTGGCGCTCGGGGCTCGGACCATCCGCGCGAACATCGACCGGATCGACCGCACCTTCACCGGGATCGACCGGCGCGGACAGACGACCTGGGTGTACGGCCGAGCCCGGCGCCCGTGCCGGAGATGCGGGACCCCGATCGAGACGGGCGAGCTCGGCGCGAGCCCGACGGAGGAGCGGATCCTCTTCTGGTGCCCGACCTGTCAGCGATGAGGCAGGCGGAGCCTTGACCGCGCCCGCCGCACCGGAGGAGTCGACCACATGAACACCGAAGCACTGGTGGATCCGCGCGACGAGTGGATCCCGATCACGACCGGCGAGTCCGGCGACCGCGTCCTCCGCCGCGCCGACGGGGCCGTCTTCGCCAAGATCGCGGAGCCCGATCGCGTCGCCGACCTCGCCGCCGAGCGAGATCGCCTGGAATGGCTCGCCGGTCGCGGGATCGCCGCCCCGGAGCCTCGGGACTGGAGGGAGGGCGCGGACGGCGCCTGCCTCGTCATGACGGCGATCCCCGGCGTGCCGGCCTCCGAGCTCGCTGGGAAGGATCTCCTGGCCGCGTGGCCCTCGATCGCTCGGTGCCTCGCGGCCCTGCACGCGCTGGACGCCGCGACGTGTCCCTTCGACAGAGGCCTGGAGCGGATGTTCGCGCGCGCCCAGGACGTCGTCGGACGGGGCGCCGTCGATCCCGACTTCCTCCCGGACGAAGACCGCGGCACTCCGGCCCCGGAGCTGCTGGCCCGCGTGGAACGGGAGCTCGCGCGGCGACTGTCCCTCGAGTCGCACGAGGAGGTCGTGTGCCACGGGGATCCGTGCCTGCCGAACCTCCTCGTGGATCCCGAGACCCTGCGGTGCAACGGAATGATCGATCTGGGCCGGCTGGGTCGCGCGGATCGGTACGCCGACCTGGCGCTCCTGCGGGCCAACGCGGCCGAGAACTGGTCCTCCGCCGCGCAGGCGGAGGAGGCGGACGCGATCCTGTTCGCGACGCTCGGGATCACGGATCCGGACCTGGCCGCAGCGGCCTTCTACCTCCGGCTGGACCCCCTGACCTGGGGGTGAGGCCGCGCCGTGGGCGCCCCCGCATCGGATCCGATGCACGGGAATGAATCACGCCCCTCCGCGGTTGTCCATATATCCGGGGGAAAGCCCGGACACGGGAGGTTTTCGTGGGCAAGAACTACGTCGACATCGAGGACGACCAGGGCGGCACCCTGCGCTACCGCAAGCACGCCAACGGTCGAGGACTCGTCGCGCACGGCGCGAAGGTGCATCCGCTCGCGCACGTGGAGGCGGGTGCCTATGTCGAACCGGGCGCGAAGGTCGGGGCCGGGGCCCGGGTGGCCCGCGGCGCATGGATCGAGCCCGACGCCGTGATCGGCGTGGACGCGCGGATCGACGCGCACGCGCACATCGGCGCAGGCGCCACCGTCGGCGACGGGGCGAGCATCGGCGTGCGCACCGACATCGGGGCGGGTGCCAGGATCGCGCGCGGAGCGAAGATCGGCGACGACGAGACCGTCGCGGCGGGCATGCGGATCATGACCGACCGGAAGGGACTCTGGCTGGCGGCCTGAGCGCCTGAGGAGCACGTCGACGCCCGCGCCCGCCGCGCCGGCATGAGCGAGAGCGGGACCGCTCCCCCCGCGATCCCGCTCTCGCCGCTGCGCGCGGTGCGCTCAGCGTGAGCGCGTGCGTCGTTGTGCGGCGGCGAGGCTCGCCAGCGCGAGCGCGCCGATGAGCAGCCCGAAGTCGCGCAGTGCGATGTCGAGATAGCCGCCGACGCTGACGAGGCTCACGATGATGCCGGCGAGCCACGCGGCGACGAGGTAACCGCCCCATCGCGGCCACACGGCGACGACGATCCCCGCGACGATCTCGATCACGCCCACGATGGCCATCGCGGTCCGCGCGTCCCCCGGGATGAGGGCGTCCATCCAGGGAGCCAGATAGCGCTCCCAGTCGGGCGTCAGCACCCGGACGAACTTGTCCAGCCCGAACAGGATCGGCGCCACCGTGAAGACCGTCCGCAGCAGCAGGAACGCCTGCCGGTTGCCGTCCTGCGTCAACGGAAGACGGGTCTCGGTCATGGTGCTCATGTCGCCTCCTTTCTAAATAGTGTTTGTTTGTAAAATAGAGATGTGAGACGCTGAGCACAAGACCCCTGCGAGATCGAGGACGAGATGAGCATCGAGGACCACGCCGCCGGCATCGGCGCCCTGGCCGACCCGACCCGGCGAGCGCTCTACGAGTACGTCATCGGTCGCCCGGATCCCTCCGGGCGCGAGGCGGCCGCGGAGGCGGCCGGCGTCGCCGATCACATCGCGCGGTTCCACCTCGACAAGCTCGTGGACCTCGGCCTGCTCGAGGTCGAGTTCCGCCGGTTGAGCGGGCGGAGCGGCCCCGGTGCCGGGCGCCCCGCCAAGCTCTACCGTCGCGCCGCCGACACCATCGCCGTCTCCCTGCCGCCGCGCCGTTTCGACCTCGCCGGACACATCCTCGCGCGGGCGATCGAGGACGCCGACGGCACAGCACCGCTCTACGACGCCGTCCGCGACGTCGCCCGCGAAGAGGGCCGGATCGCGGGCGCGGCCGCATCCGAGGCCGACCCGGGCACGGCGCAGGACGAGCATCGTCTGCGGCAGGCGCTCCGCGCGATGGGCTACGAGCCGCGGACGGAGGGCGACGAGCTCGTCCTCGCCAACTGTCCGTTCGACGCGCTGGCACGCACGCACACCGCCCTCGTGTGCGGGATGAACCAGGCGTTCGTCGAAGGCATGATCGACGGGGCCCGGTGCACGGGCCTCGACGCCCGCCTCGCCCCGCACGAGGGGCGCTGCTGCGTCACCGTGACCGCCTCCGCCGCCCCGGTACGCTGAAGGCATGACGAGGAAGGGCGCCGGAGGCCGCCGCCCCCGCACCGGGAGCCCGCGTCCCGCCGCGGCGGGACGATCCCGGGCCGGCGTCGGAAG
>NZ_BCRA01000120.1 GCF_001552355.1 Microbacterium resistens NBRC 103078 | reverse complement strand
CACCGCGCATCGCGGCGACGCGAGCGTCGTCCAGGTTGAGGACGGCGGTCCCGCCGCGGCGCGCCGCGGCGACCAGCTCGGCCTTCGCGCGCGCCGTCTCCTCGATCCCGCCGAACCCGCCGGCGTGAGCGAGGCCGACCATGAGCACGATGACGACGTCCGGCTCGACCAGGCCCGCCAGACGCGCGATCTCCCCGGGCGCGCTCGCGCCGAACTCGCAGACGAGGAAGCGGGTCGTGGGCGTCACCCGAAGCATCGTGAGCGGAGCGCCGACCTCGTTGTTGAACGAGGCGACGGGCGCGACGGTCTCGCCCTCGTCGGAGAGGATCCGGGCGAGGAAGTTCTTGGTCGTGGTCTTGCCGTTCGAGCCGGTGACGCCCACGATGCGGAGGTCTCCCTCCGCACGGACCCTGGCGACGACCGCCCGCGCCAGCTCCGCGATCGCGTCGACGACGTCGGGAACGACGATCTGGGAGATCGGCTCGTCGACCCGCCGCTCAACGAGGGCCAGCACGGCGCCGCGCTCGCGCGCCGCGCCGACGAACCGGTGCCCGTCGGTCACCTCGCCGGGCTTGGCGACGAAGATCCCGCCCTCGACGATCTGTCGCGAGTCCGTGTCGACCGCGCCGGAGACGACGGTCTCCGGGGTCGCGTCGGCCGCGGGATGCAGCTCGCCGCCGACGAGGGCGGCGATCTCACCGAGGGACAGGGCGATCATGACGTCGGGATCCTCCGGGCGCGCGGAGCGCCGATCACTTGTACTTGGGAAGCAGCTCGTCCATGGGGACGGACGAGGGGAGCACACGGAACGTCTTCAGAACCTGCGTCATCGCCTTCTGGAACGCAGAAGCCGTGGCCGCAGACGAGGTTACCGTAGTGGGCTCGTCGAGGGTGACGATGACCACGTACTGCGGGTCGTCCACGGGGGCGTAACCGACCATGCTGGTGAAGTAGATGCCCGCCTTGTAGGCGCCGTTCTCCCCGGGCTTCTCCGCGGTCCCCGTCTTGGCCGCGATGCGGTAGCCGGGCACCGCGATGTCGTCCGCCAGGCCGCCCTGGACGGCGACGTTCTCGATCATCCGCGACAGCTCCGCGGCCGTCGCCTCGGGCAGCACGCGCTCGGGCTTGGGCGCGGCGATCGCCTTGTCCTCACCGTCGGAGGAGGTGCAGGACTCGACGAGCGACAGCGGCACCTTGACGCCCTTGTTGGCGATCGCCTGGTACGCGCTCGCGACCTGCGGAGCGGTCACGGTGAAGTACTGGCCGAAGGTCGTCGTGTAGTGCGACTGGTTGTCCCAGTCGGACACGGGGTGGAGCAGTCCGGGCTCTTCGCCGGGGAACCCGACGGCCGTCTCCGAGCCCACTCCGAACTTCCGGAAGTCGTCATATCGTTGCTGATCCGTGACCATGTCCCCGTACTTGGACATGGCCACGTTGGACGAGTCGATGAGCGCGCCGGCGAGCGTGTACTCGTACGTGTCGTGCCCGACCGCGTCGTTGACGACCGCGCCGTTCGGGAACTCCTCGTGGCTGCCGGCGACGACGCTCGTCTCCCAGGTCGCCCCGGCATGCTCCATGACCGACGCGGCGGTGATCGCCTTGAAGGTGGATCCCGGTTCGAAGGTGGTCGTGAAGATGCGGTTGCCGCGGTCCTCGGGATCGGACGCGCCCGGGTCGTTGGGATCGACCGAGGGGTACTCCGCGGCGGCCCGGATCTTCCCGGTGGCGACCTCCACGACGGTGACCGAACCGGTCTGCGCGCCCTTGCTCTGCGTCTCCTCGGCGATCATCTGCTGCAGATACCACTGCAGCTCGCTGTCGATCGTCAGCTTCACGGTGCCGCCGTCGACGGCCGGCTTCTCGCGGTGACTGCCGGGGATGATCACCCCGTCCTCTCCGCGCAGGTACGTCTCCTCGCCGGGCGTGGCCGCGAGACAGGAGTCCTGGAGCTCCTCCATGCCGGTCTTCGTCTCCCCGTCCCCCGTCACGAAGCCGACGAGGTTCCCCGCGACCGCGCCGTTGGGATACTGCCGCACGTCACGCGGCGGGGAGAAGAGGTACGGGAGCTTCAGCTCGCGCAGCTTGAGGAACTGGTCGGTGGTCGCTCCCCGCTTCAGCAGCGCGTACTGGTTGTCGGGATTCTCCGCGAGGGCGTCGGAGACGACGCCGCGCACCTCCTCCGCGGACTCGCCGATGATCGCGGCGATCTTCTCCGAGGCCTCCGCCCAGGGCAGTTTCGGGGGGTTCTCCTCGTCCTGCTCCAGCGTCATGATCGTCTTCGGGTTGAGCTCGACGTCGTAGACGAGCACGCTCTGCGCCAGGACCGATCCGTTGGCGTCGACGATGGATCCGCGGACGCCGTCGATCGGCTGGGTCAGTCCGAGGTTGCCCGTCTCGATCGAGTCCTCGACGTGGGCGGCGGCGTTGACGACCTGGATGTCGACGAGCCGGACGACGAAGCCGACCACCACCGCGAGGATCACCGCCAGGGCGACCACCGTCCGTCGGCGAGGGCTGCGGGTCGCGCGCGTCGTCATCGGGTCTCCGTCCGGTCGTCTTCCGTCGCTGTCGTGTGCCGGACGCCCGTCCGCCGGTGTCGTCCGTCCCGTCCGTCGTCTATTCCGTGCCGCCGAAGGACGGGGTCGGCAGGCCCTCGGCCTGCGGCGGGACGTTCGTGTCCGGTGTCTCCGTAACCGGTTCTACGCCCTCGGACACCGGTGCACCGGCCGTCTCCTCCGGCGTGTCGGAGACCAGCGCGTTCGGCACCGCGCCGGAGCCGCGCGGGTCCACCGTCGAGGCGTACCCCGCGCCCTCCCCCGCCCCGATGAGCGCGCCGTCGCTGAGACGGATGTAGTTGGCGCTGCCGCCCACCACGAGCCCCAGGTCCGCGGCCGCCGCGGCGAGGGACTGCGGCGAGCTGAGCCCGGCGAGCTCCTCGGCGGCGGCCTGGCCCTGCCAGGTCAGCTCCTTGTTCTGCTGCGTCAGCTGGGCCACGGTGAACGAGTCCTGCGTCGTCGCGATCGACAGCGCGATCTGTGCGATGCCGATGAGCACGGCGCCGGCCAGCGCGACGATGGCGTAGACGAGCTTGGGGCGACGACGGGACGCCGGTCGCTCGAGCGGGCGGAGTCGGCGCTCACGGCCCGGCTCCTCGGTTCCCGGCAGCAGCAGGGGTTCGGCGGCGAGGCTCATGCGGATGTGCTCCTCTGTTCGCGGCGGCGCGCTTCGGCCGGCGGGGTCAGGGCGGGACGGATGCGCTCGGCGGCGCGGAGACGGACCGGGATCGCGCGCGGGTTGGTCGCGCGTTCGGCCTCGGACGCCTGCTCGGCGCCCTTGGTGAGCGTGCGGAACCGCGGCGCGTGCTCCGGGAGCTCCATCGGCAGGCCCGCCGGCGCCGTCGACGACGAGGCCGCGGCGAAGGCCTGCTTGACCAGGCGGTCCTCGAGGGACTGGTACGACATCACGACGATGCGCCCGCCGACCTCGAGGGCGTCCATGGCGGCGGGGATCGCGTCGGCCAGGACGCTGAGCTCGCGGTTGACCTCGATCCGCAACGCCTGGAAGACCCGCTTGGCGGGATGGCCTGCGCGCTGCGCCGCGGCGGGGGTCGCCGCGACCAGCACGTCGACGAGGTCGCCCGATCGCGTCAGCGGGGCCTGCTCGCGCGCGTGGAGGATCGCCCGCGCATAGCGGGCCGCGAGCTTCTCCTCGCCGTACCGCTCGAAGATGCGCCGCAGATTCCCCTCGGAGTAGGTGGCGACAACCTCGGCGGCGGTGATGCCGGAAGTCTGATCCATCCGCATGTCCAGCGGCGCATCCTTCGCGTAGGCGAATCCGCGGTCGGCCTCGTCGAGCTGAAGGGAGGACACGCCCAGGTCGAAGAGGATCCCGGAGGCGCCGTCGGCGTGCTCGCCGATCGCGTCGTAGACCGTGTGCACCAGAGTCACCCGGTCGCCGAAGCGCGCGAGGCGCTCCCCCGCGATCCGCAGGGCGTCCGTGTCGCGGTCGAGGCCGATCAGGCGGATGTTCGGGAGACGCTCCAGGAACGCCTCGGAGTGCCCGCCCATGCCCAGCGTGGCGTCGACGAGGATCGCGCCGTCGTGCTGCAGGGCCGGGGCCAGCAGCTCGACGCAGCGGTCGAGGAGGACCGGGGTGTGGATGTCGCGGATGCCCATGATGTGCGGGGCCCGATCCTGGATCCTGATCCCCATCCGCTCGGCCCGGCACCGGGGAAGGTGCGCCGGGTGGGAGCGGCTGGGAGTCACGACCCAGGTCAGAACAGTCCCGGGATCACCTCCTCTTCCATGTCTGCGTACGCGTCCTCGTTGCCCTCCGCGTAGGCGTTCCACGCGGCGGCGTCCCAGATCTCGGCGTGGGCGCCGACACCGGTGACGACGAGCTCCTTCTCCAGCCCCGCGTAGGTCCGGAGGTGGGCGGGGATGGTGATGCGGTTCTGGCTGTCCGGCATCTCGGCGCTGGCGCCGGAGAGGAACATGCGCAGGAACGCGCGGGCCTCCTTGTTGCTCAGCGGCGCCTGCCGGATCCGCTCGTGCACGGTCTCGAACTCGGCGGTGCTGAAGACGTAGAGGCACCGGTCCTGCCCGCGGGTGACGACCACGCCGCCTGCCAGATCCTCACGGAACTTGGCCGGGAGGATGACGCGGCCCTTGTCGTCGAGCTTGGGGGAATGGGTGCCCAACAGCATCGGCCCTCACCCCCGTTCTTGCCGCCCGTCGCGCCCTGCTGACCCGCTTCCTCCACTTTACTCCACTCTCCTCCACTTTCCTACGGCAATGTCGCGGATTCCCAGGTTCGCGGGCGCAAAAAAGGCCCTCGTCCCGCGGAATCACGGGGTCGAGGGCCGGTGGAGGGAAGTGGAGTGCGGGTGGAGGGCCGGTGGAGGAAACGACGAAGGGCCCGGATGCGGAAGCACCCGGGCCCTTCGAAGGAGTGACGGTCAGCCCGTCACGAGATCATCGTTCCTCGTGACGACGATCCCAGCGATCGTTCATCCGGTCCATGAAGGAGGGACCGGCCGGTGCCTTGGTGCCGTGATCGGGGCGTGCGGCCGGCGGGGCCGTCCTGCGCACGGGGGTCACGGCCAGCATGACGCCACCGAGCATCGCGGCGAAGCCCGCGACGCCGATGACGATTCCCAGGACGTCGCCGATGGCGACTCCCGCGACGAGGGCGCCGACGCCGGCGAGCAGGAGGACCGCGCCGTACACGAGATTGCGATAGCTCAGTGTGCGGTCGCCTGTGGGCGCGCTGACGACATCGGCGTCGTTCTGCATGAGATGGCGTTCCATCTCGTCGAGCAGACGCTGCTCCTGTTCTGAGAGTGGCATTCGTCCCCCTCGGGTTGAGTTCCCTCCAGTCTACGCTCGCGCGCTCCCGCGAAGCTAGATGTTCGCCGTACGCTCAGTAGGCTGTAAGCGTGCCGAATCCGTCTCCCGTTCTGGCGGCCGTCACGGCCCGCGTCGACGCTTTGATCGCGCGCATGCGCACCGAGACCGCCGGCGACGGTCCGGACGCTGCGGCGTTCGTCGAGGCCGCCGCGCGGACCCTCGAGGGGGGCAAGGGATTGCGGGCGCGCTTCTGCCGGACCGCGTGGGCCGCGGTCGCCCGCGCCGCGGATCCGCAGGCCGCCGAGAACGACGCCGTGTGGGACGTGTGCGCCGCGCTCGAGGTGTTCCAGGCCGCCGCCCTGGTGCACGATGACCTCGTCGACAATTCCGACACCCGCCGCGGCCGCCCGTCCGCGCACCGCGCGTTCGAGGCGGAGCACGTCGCCGCCGGATGGTCCGGTCCCGCCGCCGGATTCGGCCGCTCCGCCGCATTGCTCCTCGGCGACCTCCTCGTGGCCTGGAGCGACGACCTGCTGGAGCACGGCCTGGCCGGGCACTCCGCCGCCGCTGCCGTGCGCGCCGAGTACGCGCGGATGCGACGTGACGTGACCCTCGGTCAGTACCTCGACATCGCCGAGGAGTCCGCCTGGAGCGTGAACGACGACGCCGAGCACGCCACCCGGGCACTGCGCATCGTCTCGCTCAAGGCCGCGCGCTACAGCGTCGAGCAGCCTCTGCTCATGGGCGGGGCGCTCGCCGGCGCCGATGCCGCGCAGCGCGAGGCTCTGCGCGGCTTCGGCCATCCGATCGGCATGGCCTTCCAGCTCCGCGACGATGTCCTGGGGGTCTTCGGCGACGAACGCGTGACCGGCAAGCCCTCCGGCGACGACCTCCGCGAGGGCAAGCGGACCCTCCTCATCGCGTGGACGCGCGAGGCGTTGGCAGCACCGGGCCGACGGATCGTGGACGAGCTCCTCGGCGATCCCGCCCTGACCCGGGATCAGATCGAGTCCCTGCAGGCGACCATCGTCGAGTCCGGGGCGCTCGCACGGGTGGAGGAGCTCATCGCGCGGTACGGGACGGAGGCCGAGGAGGCGTTGCGCGGCGCACGTCTCGACGCGGAGGCCACGACCGAGCTGCGCGCCCTCGCCGACGCCGCGACGGTGCGCTCGGCCTGATCCCGCTCGCCCTCATCCCGACCCACGCCAGAACAGGCCAACGCGCCAGATCAGGCGCCCACAGGCAGATCCTGCCTGATCCCACGCGAACGCCTGACCCGGCGTCACCACGTGGACGCGGGGCCTGATCCCGCTCAAGCACGCCAGAACAGGCCAACGCGCCAGATCAGGCACCCACAGGCAGATCCTGCCTGATCCCACGCGAACGCCTGAACTGGCAAGCCCTCGTGCCCGCATGCGCGAAGACGAGACGGCGTCAGGCGTCAGGCGAGCGTCCGGGCGACGCGACGCACCTCGCTCTTGTGCCCGTCGCGCAGAGCCTCGATCGGCGCGCGACCGATGGTGTCATCGGGAGCGAGCAGCCAGTCGATCGCCTCATCGTCGGAGAAGCCGGCATCCTTGAGGACGATGACGGTGCCGCGCAGCGAAGGCAGCGGGTGGTCGCCCTGGAGGAAGACCTCGGGCACGGCGGGGGCGCCGCCGCGGCGCGAGGCGATCAGATGCTGCTCGTCGAGCAGACGCCGGACGCGCCCGAGGGGTTCCCCGAGACGCTCCACGAGCTCGGGCAGCGTCAGCCAGGCGGTCGGCACGGAGGCGGGTTCAGTCGCAGACACCCCTCCATGCTCTCATCCGCCCGGCGCCTGCTCGGCTGCGACCTCCTTGGTCAGGATCACAACAGTCACACTGGCCACTTCTCATTACACCAGTTGACTCGTTTATCAATTCGTGACACGGTCGTAGAGGCCGATTCGGCCGGGAACGCCCCGGGGAGAACCGCCCCTCGGGACCGAACAAGGGGGGACGCCTTGGCACCCGACACGGCGCGACGACGCGCGACCATCACCGGCTGGACTCTGCCCGCCGCCTTTCTGACCACCGTCGCCGGGGCACTGGCGGCCCTGCCCGCCGCGGCGGCGGAGCCTGAGCCCCTTCCCCGCGAGAATCGAGGCCCGGAGCGCGACGCCTCCGCATTCCTGCGCGGGCTCGCGGGCGTGACCCACGCGGGCATGACCTCGTCGACGGCGGAGGCCCCGGCCGACGGCGTCGGTGCGATGGCGGCGCCGGCCGCCTACACCGTGGTCGCCGGCGACACCCCGTACGACATCGCCACTCGGTTCGACATCTCCGTCTCCGAGCTGCTCTCGTGGAACGGTCTGACCGCCGCGTCCATCATCTACCCCGGGGACGTGCTCCGGCTCACCCCGCCCGACACCCCTGCCGCCGCGCCCGCCCCCGCCTCGGATCCGGGGACGGCCGACGCGGGCCCCGCGGACGACGCCGGTTCGACGTACACGGTCCAGCCGGGTGACACCCTGTGGGCCATCGCCGAGCGGTTCCAGACCACGGTCGCCTCGCTCTATGCGTTGAACGGCCTGGGCCCGGACTCGATCATCTACCCGCAGCAGGTGCTGCGGGTCGTGGCCGAGGCGGCCCTGCCGATCCTCGACGCCGCCCCCGCTGCCGACCCCGCGCCGTCCGGTGACCCCGCGCCGGCTCCGACGCCCGCGCCCGACCCGTATCAGGCGCCGCCCACGGTCCTCGACGACGAGCAGCGGGACAACGGACGGCTCATCGTCGCGATCGGACGCGAGCTCGGCGTCTCCGACCACGGGATCAGCATCGCCCTCGCCACCGCGATGGTGGAATCCAACATGCGCCACCTGCCCGGTGGGGACCGGGACTCGATCGGACTGTTCCAGCAGCGTCCGAGCACCGGCTGGGGAACCCCGGAGCAGATCCACGACCGCGACCGGAGCATCCGCGCCTTCTATGGGGGACCGTCGGATCCGAACGGCGACACCACTCGGGGCCTGCTCGACATCGAGGGCTGGGAGGAGATGCCGTTCACCGAGGCCGCCCAGGCCGTGCAGATCTCGGCGTTCCCGAACCGCTACGGCCTCTGGCAGCCGCAGACGGACGTCTGGGTCGCCGAGCTCGGCTGACCGTGCGTGAGCGAGGCCCGGGCGATCGCCCCGGGCCTCGCTCGTTCCCGGGCAAGCGCGAGCCGTTGCCGGGGCTTTCAGCAAGGCCTCTCTAGACTTCTGACGTGACGACCAGCCAGCAGACCGACCCGCTCATCGGGCGGCTCGTCGACGGCCGGTACCGGGTCCGGGCCAGGATCGCGCGCGGCGGTATGGCCACGGTCTACGTCGCCACGGATCTCCGGCTCGAGCGGCGGATCGCGCTGAAGGTGATGCACGGCCACCTCAGCGACGACTCCGTCTTCCAGAGCCGCTTCATCCAGGAGGCCCGCGCCGCCGCCCGCCTCGCGGATCCGCACGTCGTCAACGTATTCGACCAGGGCCAGGACGGCGAGCTCGCCTACCTCGTCATGGAGTACCTCCCGGGCATCACGCTGCGCGAGCTCATGCGCGAGCAGAAGCGGCTGACCGTGCCCCAGACGATCACGATCATGGACGCGGTGCTCGCGGGCCTCGCCGCCGCGCACCGCGCCGGCATCGTCCACCGCGACGTCAAGCCGGAGAACGTCCTGCTCGCGGAGGACGGCCGCATCAAGATCGGCGATTTCGGGCTTGCGCGCGCCACGACGGCAAACACCGCCTCCGGCGCCCAGCTCATGGGCACGATCGCGTACCTCGCGCCCGAGCTCGTCACCCGCGGGACGGCCGATGCACGCAGCGACATCTACGCCCTCGGCATCATGCTGTACGAGATGCTGACCGGCGAGCAGCCGTACAAGGGCGAACAGCCGATGCAGATCGCCTTCCAGCACGCGACCGAGTCGGTCCCGCGCCCGAGCGTCCGCAACCCCGGGGTGCCCGAGCAGCTGGACGAGCTGGTCCTGTGGGCGACCGAGAAGACGCCCGACGAACGACCCGCGGATGCGCAGGAGATGCTCGACCGTCTCCGCGCCATCGAGCGGGAACTCGGCATCACCCCGGCGGTCACGGCGACCAAGGCGTCCTCCTCGGCCGCGCCGATGCGGGACTCCGGCGAGCTGACACTGGTGATGCCCGGCGCCCCGCCCGCGACCGCCGCCACGGCGGAGCAGGCTCCGGTCGACAACGCCACGATCCTGCGACGGCGCGTGGCCCGTCGCCGCTCGCGCGGTGCGTTCCTGCTGGTGCTCGTGCTCCTGCTGGCCTCCGCGGCGGCGGGCGTCGGCTGGTGGTTCGGCTCCGGTCCGGGCTCCCGGGTGGCCGTCCCCGACGTCGCCGGAAGCAGCTTCGAAGAGGCGTCCGCGGAGCTGTCCGCACTGGAGTTCATACCGGTGCAGGGCGCGGCGACGTCCCTCGAGGTCCCCGCCGGCACAGCGATCGGCACGGATCCGGGAGCCGGCGAGCGACTGGACAAGGGCGCGCAGGTGACGGTGATCATCTCCCAGGGCCCCGCCGAGAAGCAGGTGCCGCGGCTCAACGACCTGTCGGAGACCGCGGCCACCGATGCGCTGAAGAAGCTGAACCTCGTCGTCGGCGCGTCGACCGCGACCTACGCGGATGCCGACGCCGGGCTCGTGATCAACGCCCTGGTCACGCCGCGCGACGGCGGCGAGTCGTTCGAGTGCGGCGAGGGCTGTACCGTGCACGAGGGCGACACCGTCTCGCTGTTCACCTCTCTCGGCGCCTTCCCCGACGTCGTGGGGATGAAGCTCGACGACGCCGTCGCGGCCCTCCAGGAGAAGAAGCTCGTGCTCGGCGAGACGCAGCACCAGTTCAGTGACGACGTCGAGAAGGGCCGGGTCATCAGCACCTCGGAGCGCGACGGAGGCGGCAACTGGCGTCCCGGGGACACGATCATGCTGGTCGTCTCCGACGGTCCCGAGCTGTTCCCCATCCCCGATGTGCGAGGCATGACCCGGGACGAGGCGAAGGCGGCGCTCGAAGACGCCGGCTTCACCGCGGACTACGCCCCCGTGTGGAACGCCATCATCGACAGCGCGACCGAGGTGACCGCGCAGAAGCCCGGCACCGGGGAGATGGTGCCGTTGGGGACACGGGTGACGCTGACGATCACCGTCTCGCTCTGACGTGCCGGCACGCCGGCGTCATCCGGCCACCGGGAGTTCACCTCCCGTCCATCTGCCCGGCACCGTCCGGCCTCCCCGCGTCTCCACGCTGGCATCATCCCTGATCCCCGATGTCCGTGGAGTCCCCATGCGCCTTCGTCCTCTGTCCGCCGCCGTCCTGACGGCCTGCCTCGCCGGCGGCGTCGTCGGCGCCGCCGCCCTCCCCGCGGCCGCGGAGTCCGCGGCCCCGGCCGAGGCCGGTGCCGCGTTCTTCCAGCGCACCGCCACCTTTCCCGTCTTCCAGAACGTCCCCGAAGGGGTGGATCCGTCCGCTCCGACCGTGGCCGAGATCTCCACGATCACCGAGGACGGCACGGTCGTCTACACCGACGCCGCGGGCAAGCGCATCGGCTTCCTCGACGTGACCGATCCCACGGCGCCGATCGGGAAGGGGACCGTGGACCTCGCCGATCTCGGTCACGCCGACGACCAGCCGACGTCGGTGACGGCATACGGCGAGTACCTGCTCGTGGTCGTGGATGAGACGGGTGGCGACTTCACCGCACCCCGGGGCCGCCTCGACGTCCTCCGGGCCGCCGACCGCTCGCTCGTGCGCTCGATCGACCTCGGCGGCCAGCCGGACTCGATCGCGGTCTCCCCCGACGGCGCGTTCGCGGCGATCGCGATGGAGAACCAGCGCGACGAGGAGGCCGCCCCCGACGGCGGCGAGGAGGGGGACCTCCCCCAGCTCCCCGCCGGCTTCGTCCAGATCCTCTCCCTCGGCGACGACCCCGCGCGGTGGACCACGGACGCGGTCTCCTTCCTCGATGCGGACGGCGCACCCGCGCCCGTCGTCGCGGCCGCGGGATGGGACACCCCGGAGGACCCCGAGCCGGAGTACGTGACGATCGACGAGCGCAACAAGCTCGCCGTCACCCTGCAGGAGAACAACGGCGTCGCGGTCATCGACCTCGCGACCCGTGAGATCGAGAGCGCCTTCTCCGCCGGGTCGGTCGCGCTCTCCGGCGTAGACACCGTGAAGGACGGCCGGATCGACCTGACCGGATCGCTCCCGGCGGCGCCGCGCGAGCCCGACGCGATCGCCTGGGTGGGCGACGGACTGGTCGCCACCGCGAACGAGGGCGACTGGAAGGGCGGCACCCGGGGCTGGACGGTCTTCGACGCCGCCGACGGCACGGTCGTCTGGGACGCCGGCTCCTCGTTCGAACATCTCGCCGTGCAGCACGGCCTGCACGCCGAGTCGCGCGCGGAGAAGAAGGGGGCGGAGCCCGAGGGATTGGCCTTCGCGACCTTCGGCGGCACGCCGTACGCCTTCATCGCGAGCGAGCGCTCCAACTTCGTGGCGGTCTACGACATGACCGACCCCCGCTCCCCGCAGTTCCGCCAGGTGCTCTTCACCACGAACGGGCCCGAGGGTGTCCTGCCGGTGCCGGAGCGCGACCTGCTCATCGTCTCCAGCGAGACGGACGAGGCCGAGAACGGGGTTCGCGCCGCGGTGAACGTCTACTCCTTCGGACCGGGCACCCCCGCCCAGCCCAGCATCGTCGCCGACACCGTTGAGGGGAGCCCGCTCGGCTGGTCCGCGCTCGGCGCTCTCGCGGGGGACCCCGTCGACCCCGGCGTGGTCTACGCGGCCAGCGACGCGGTGCTCTCCCCCGCCACGGTCTTCACCGTGGACGTCAGCACGGCACCCGCGCGCATCACCGGTTCCCTCGCCGTCACCGAGGCCGGCGCTCCCGCCGCCTTGGACGTGGAAGGCCTCGCCGTGGCCGAGGACGGCGGCTTCTGGCTCGCCGTCGAGGGCGCGACGGGTCCGGAGAACGCCGTCGTGCGCACGAACGCGGACGGAGCGGTGACCGCGCAGTTCCCCCTCCCGGAGGACATCGCCGCGCACGTGGGCAAGTGGGGGCTGGAGGGCGTGACGACGACCGGCACCGGAGCCGACCTGCGCGTGTGGACCGTGCTCCAGCGGCCGCTGTGGAACGACCCGACCGATACCGAGGCCGGGACCGTGGACGGCGACGACGTGACGCGCATCGGACGCCTGGACCCGGCGACCGGAACGTGGGACTGGTTCGGCTACCGCCTCGACGCCACGCAGACCGCCGGCGACTGGATCGGCCTGTCCGAGATCACCGCGATCGACGACACGACGCTGGCGATCATCGAGCGGGACAAGCTCAACGGCCCTGCGGCGGCCGTCAAGCGCGTCACGCGCGTCGACGTCCCGGAGATCGCGCCGTCGGCGGAGGGGCTGACCGTGCTGGAGAAGAGCACCGCGATCGACGTCCTCCCCGCGCTGCAGGCGACGAACGGCTGGACGCAGGAGAAGCTGGAGGGCTTCGCGGTCGCCGCCGACGGCGCGCTCTACGCGGTCACCGACAACGACGGTCTCAAGGACGCCACCGGTGAGACGGTGTTCCTGCGCCTGGGCACCGCCGAGGAGGCGTTCCCCGCCGTCGGGCCGACCCCTCAGCCGACCCCGGAGCCGACGCCCACGCCCGAGCCGACACCGGAGCCCAGCACGACGCCCGAGCCGACACCGGAGCCCAGCACGACGCCGCAGCCGACGGCCCCTCCGACCGCTGCTCCGACACCGAGCGACCCGGG